>CAJUQU010000043.1 GCA_910588595.1 uncultured Lachnospiraceae bacterium
CTGAAGCAAATAGTATCTTGGACCGGTAATGGTGTCACCATCGGATCATTCGCAAAGGTCACATCAACTAAAGGAATGATCGTCGTATCCCCTGCCTGCGTTGGCTCTCCCACCACAGTCTTGGATGAGAGAAAGCTTTCCATTCCATGCATCATGGAATTTACTACTTCATTAAAATTATTTTCAGCCATTCTATACCTCCATTAAAATAAATTCACATCAAGTTTCGCTGCGCCTTAAATGTTTGAACAGACGCTTGATATCCTTATCAAAAAACAAAATACATGCCGCCCGCACAAATACGAAAGCACTGACATGGCCCTGAAAAGAAAAATTCCCTTCCATGACAGTTTGTTCAAATTCAGGCTGTATATCAATATTTCCCTGATGTAAGGGATAAAGCATCCCCCATACGGCAAGGACTTCCCCCATCACTGCCGGATCGTCAAACCCCAGATGAAGGTTTACCCGATATTTTTGCGGCAGTATTTTTCTCAGAATATACATAAATTGTTTCTGACATAAAGACAGTGCTCGTTTAGTACTGTCTGACTGTAATACTTTTAGGTAATAATTTATGTTATCTTTTATCTTCATTATTGTATCACAAACTTTATGGAATGTGAACTTTATATTTTTGAAAAAATTTACAAATTTAGTTAAAATATTCTTAATTTTTTGAACAATTCCCAGCTTTTTATTCCTGTCATTGACTGATTCATCTGGAAGATCATTTGCTGCAGGCTTTCTTGTGCCGGTTGGCGTATCCTTACACAAATCCTCGCTTTGTGCCTCCCCCAAAGAATCATCCTTCGAAAACATATCTTCCGAACTATGATTCTCTAAAGAGGCTGCCTGGATCTCACCAGCACTCTCGGTTTTATTTTTGGTCGATTTTGCTTTTTTATGCTTCGCTTTTTTGCTGTCCGCTCTCAGATTGTCATATATCGTAATGCCAAAAATCTTTAGGTTCACACAAAAAGGCTGTTCGTTCTGATATACACCTCTTATTGAGATCATGTGCAAAAGCCACGACGCACGCAGTTTTGCTGTAAAACCATTCTGGTAGCTGCCATTGCCACGATATCTGACCGGAACGAACAGTGCTAGCAGCAGTATAAATAAAATGAGTCCAAGAATGATCAGTATTGTGATTCCAATCATCTTCAATACAGTGAGTAGTATCGATACCATATATTCCCCTTAATCAACTATTGTTTTGTAAAAATGCTTTTACATCATACGATCCCGTTTCACGAAAAACATCCTGAATGATATCTATGACCAGATCAACTGCTCCGCCATACCCTTCAGCAATGCCAACAATATATGGTGCATTTTGTTTTTTCTTATAATACTTCTGTTTCAGTATACCGCTATGATATATTTCAAGCAGATCATTATTGGGGGCAAGCGCAATAATATAAATAAACGGCTGTGGCCTGCCAGTCCGCAATTTCCACTTTACTGTGCCACATTTCTTATCCAAGGAAGGACTGATATACAATTTACTGCTAAAGCGCACTCTCTTCACTTCTCTCTTATACATTTCTGTGATCAATGACTATTCTAACACAAGATCCTCGATATTTCAAACCAAAAAGAAGGTCAGAACAGACCTTCTTTTTGGTTGTTTTAACGCGGTTTTATCCATTGTTTGTTTTTCCGGAGATCCAGATATTCCTGATACGCCTGCTCCAATATCTGTTTTTCATTTGAAAATTTGAGCAGATGATACGCCTCATGATACTTGTAATATCCTGAATCAACAAAAAATTCCTCACGCTGTGGCTTGCTGTAATAATTATCTGCCATCATCAGATACCAATGGACTTCCTTCTCAACGATATCCTGCGGCACATTGAAGGTGTATTCACTTTTTCCAATATATTTCATAACAGTTGCTTTCACGCCGGATTCTTCAAACACTTCCCGCAGGGCAGTTTCCACATGCTTTTCGCCAGTTTCGACAGTTCCTTTCGGCAATACCCACCCTTCGTATCTGTTCTTGAAATTTTTGTATAAAAGCAGAATCTTTCCCCTGAAAACGACTACGCCACCACAGCTAGTAGCTTGAATCATGCTATTTCCTCCTGTAGGGTGCGTATATTTTTATTTCATGCTATCCATAATACTTATGATCTGGCTCGTCTCGTAAGGTTTTGTAACAAAATCCGCAGCGCCAAGCTTGATCGCATCAAGCATCTTGTTTTTCTGGCCGGATGCAGTTACCATGATCACCTTGGCTTCCTCGTTGTATTCTTTGATCTTCACAAGGGTCTCAATGCCATCCATCACGGGCATCGTGATATCTAATGTCACGAAATCAGGCTCAAGCTCACAATATTTATCAAACCCTTCCTGACCATTTTCTGCCTCTGCCACTACTTCATAACCATTTTCGACCAGAATATGGCGAAGCATATATCTCGATGTTTTGGAATCGTCAACTATCAAAACAGTACTCATTTTTTAATCTCCTTACTCTCTTCTTTTATTATAAAAGCACATTTATTCATATACTTCTAAAACAGCTCTGATACTGCATCCATTGGCATAAATGGGAATGACATACAATTTCTCATTGCTGATAAACGGCCCATCAACAGAATATTCAGGCGAATTCATATCAATTACAATATCATCATAGCTTAGATTCGTGGCATACAGGCCATTCACACAGTTGATAAATTCTCCAACGTTGTCCAGGGCATCCTCGTCAACTGCGTCGTATGTATCCTCCGTAAAGTGATCCGCTATTGCCAGCAGATCATTGCCTGATGCACTGATATATACTTTCATGTGCATATCGCCGACGATCGTCTGACATGCATACTTATCAAGCTGCAGGGAACGTGCCGTATATGCTTTATCGAGATATGCATCACAGTCGATCAGCCTGCGTATCGTCCGAACAAGGGTAATTGTGTATTCTTTGAGCCGTTCTGATTTCAGTGGGACAAAAATACGGATGCACTGTTCAAGATCGTCATGGATCAGTGAGCTGATCTGGGCATCATTGTAGCCTCCACACTGTTGAAATCCATCTAGAAAAGAGTTGATCTGATCCAGACCGAATATTCCCTGATCCAAAAGACTTTGGACAAATTTCATAAAGGAATTGGACTGATAGGTCAGGATCTCGTCCAGTTTTTCATCACTGAGATACCCTGCCTCGATCGCTGCCTCTCCAAAACGTTCCTTATCCTCATCGATCCTGCCTAAAAGTTCCTGCGCAGCTGCCGATGTAAGAATTTTATTGATCACTGCTATTGTTTCAACTTTTGCCTTAAGATCTTTCTGAACAGGAAGTAGCTCATCAAGCAGGCTCTGTGATAATATTTGCTTTTCTACCAGATAATTTCCAAATAATCGGTTAATCATTTTACGGCTCCCTTCTGCTATAAATATTTATCTATTACTAATATACACCTTTTTGCAAAAAATTACAAAGTATTATTCGCGATTTTGGAATTTTTTATACAAAAAGCAGAAAATACATGTTAGATTTCACCATAATACTGATCTAAAATCCTTCTCGCCATCGGCACAGCGTACTCTCCGCCGCTTCCGGCGCCCTCCATGATGACTGTTATCTGAAGCGGAGTATCTGTATCGTAAGTATATCCGGTAAACCAGGCATGGGAATCAGCGGAATCATTAAACTCAGCGGAACCGGTCTTGCCGGCTGCGCTGTAGCCATCACTGATCAGCCTCGTACCTGTGCCTTCCTGCACCACTGCTTCCATGACATCCTGGAGTGCCTGCGTCTCCTGTTCTGTGATCAGCTGTCCTAAAGAGCATGGTTCATATTGTTTGATCACATCCCCTTCTGCTGTTTCAATGCGGTCGATCATATATGGCACCATCATCTCACCATCATTGGCAATCATAGCAGTGACCATTGCGATCTGAATAGGAGTCATCTGCGTCGTACCCTGTCCGATCACAGTCTGGAGCATGGTGCCGTCGCTATCAGAGATCTCGTCGGAGATGCAGCTGACATTGGCTGGAAAAGCGACGGGCAGATCATTGTTAAAATACAGGCTGTCAAGTGTTTGTCGAAACTGTTCCCTGTCAAGCGTAAGTCCGATATTGGCAAATGACGCATTGCATGATTTTGCAAAAGATGCAGTAAAATCCACCGATCCATGATTTGTACCGTGAAAACAGTTGATCGTATTCCCATCTTTCGTATATTTTCCCGTACACTGAAATCTGTAGTTTTGAAAAGTTTCAGGATTCTCCCGTATATATTCCAGCGCTGTGAGTATTTTGAAAGTCGATCCTGGCGGGTATAATCCTTGAGTAACTCTATTCAATAGTACAGAGCTTGTCGTGTCAGCCAGGATGTCATCCCAGATATCGCTGATCTTATTCGGATCAAAGTCCGGCTTGGATACCATTGCCAGGATCCGGCCCGTTGACGGCTCTGACACGATCACAGCTCCGCTGTATATCCCCATTGCATTATATGCGATTTCCTGCAGTCTTGCATCAAATGTGGTGACGACCGTGTTTCCCATATGTTTCTCGTCTGACAGATCATTCTGCAGCTTGCTGCCCAGCGAGATATTGGAGGAGACCAGATACATATTGGCACTCTGCTCCACTCCCATTCTCCCATGGGAGGCATAGCCGACCGCATGTGCAAAAATGTCGCCGAAAGGATAGTTCCGTTCATCCGTACTTTTCAGCGTGGTTGCAAGAATCTGCCCATCTGCGGAGAGGATATCTCCCCGGATCGTCTTTGCCGCCAATTTATCCTGCCGTTTTGTGTTGTAGGAATTGTTGATGACCTGCGGGCTGTCAATGTATACATAGTGTACCAGATATCCGCTGATCGCAACAAACAGTCCCGCAAAAACGCCCGCGACAATATTCATTTGAAGTTTCGGTATAACCTCGTCTCCACGACAGACATCATTGTTAATATAAAATCCCTGGATGACGGAAAACATGATCAGCGAGGCAAGTACTGAACTTCCGCCGTAACTGATCAGTGGCAGCGTCACTCCTGTCAAAGGGATAAACTTGCTGTTTCCGCCGATTGTGAGGAAAAGCTGCACAATGTAGACGATTCCCAATCCATATGATGAATACTTCATAAAAGGATCATCACAGGAATGTGCCACGCGCACGACCTCTAAAAATAAATTGACACAGACTGCGATCAGGCAGATGCCAAAAAGGACGCCGAACTCCTCACAGATCGCAGAAAAGATAAAATCCTGCTCCACATAAGGTATGGAACCTGGCATACCCGCATCGATCCCCATGCCGAACCATCTGCCGGTCCCGATGCCGAACAGCGATTGTGCGATCTGATAGCCCGTGGCATTGATGTCATTCCACGGATCAAGCCATGCCGCGACGCGCACGCGCACATGCGAAAAAAGAAAATACGAGATATACGCTGCCGCGGAACCGCCCGCTAATCCAAGTATCAGATACCTGATCCGGTGTGTTGCCACAAATAACAAGATAATATAAGTGATAAAATAAATCAAGGCACTTCCAAGATCTTTGGAGGCAACAAGAAACAGGACATGTATAGCCGCCAGAACCGCCGAGAGCACAATGTGGATAAATCGTTCTGCCCTCGACAGGATAGCCGCTATAAAAAATACATAGATGATCTTTACAAACTCCGATGGCTGGAACGACAAACCCATAATGGAAAAGGAAAGCTTAGAGCCGTTCGTGATGCTTCCGCTGATCAAAACGATCCCCAATATAAGTATGCCTGCCGCTGCAAAGATCAATTCGCATCTTTTCAGCAGTTTTACATATTTCATCAATGCCGGAACAATCAATGCGATCACGAACGATATTGCAATGATCGCAAATTGACGGACAGAACGAGTCAGGGATATCCGAGTCAGTATGATAAAACTGATCGACAGCAACAGCGCTATATGATTTTGTATCAATCTGTTGGCGCGTGGATAGATCACCCGCATCAGAACCATAAAAGCAAATACAGTTATCACCTGAAAAAGAGCCAGAAAAAGATATGTAAAGTCCTTCCTTGACGATAATAAAACAAGACTTCCAATCATGTGATTGGCAAAGATCATCACATATTGCAGTACAAAAACAGCCCCGCCGCGCTCTCGATCATCACGCCGGAGGACAATATAACTAGTCACTGTGTACAACAAGATATTCATTACCAAGATATATTTTGATAATTCGATTACTGCTCTAAGCATTTTTTCTAACTCCCATTCGCCCGCTCAGACGCTCCCTTATCACATTACTCCACGCTTGTAATGTCCGTTTGTAAATTCTTTGTATGGAAATTCTTTACGCGGGATTTCTTTACTGGAAATTCCGTCTTCTCCGGTCATACAGCTTACATAATATTCGATCACTGCATTTGTCTGCCTTTCATCCTCTATGGAGAAATCAAGCCGCAATTGGTCATATTTCTTTTTGCGGATTCCTTCAAGCTGACCATGAAGTGACAAAGGCACCGTATTATACAAAACATTATAACAGTGCTTACAGTTTTGTGTTACTGTGAAAACGTTTTGATAGCGGTCTGTCAAATGATATTTATTGTCTGCAGATGCGTCATCTTTTATACAATGCTCCATTGTTTTTCTGACACAGTTAGCCGAGTACATCATAGGGATATACCCATATATAACAAAACCGATACTGCAGTCTGTGTCAGTCAGAAGCTTACCTAGTTCTTTCTTGTTCAGCTACAGAGGAAGCGTGACACACTCGCAGCGTTGCGACAGAAAAGCCAACGATGCATTATTCCACACATAAACGGTATGATCAGTGCATACCTTTCCTGCATAACCGCTCTGATCAAGCCATTCCAGCTCCTCGAAGTTTCTTGCCATGACACCGGCAAAACAACCGTTCCCTAACAATTCTTCATATATAGGCAAATATTTGTATGATCTTTGGCGAAATATATGAGGCATCACAAGAAAATACTCCTTTTCGGGCAGCAGCAACCGCTGCGCCTCCATTTCCTGCAAAAAAATATCGGCATCTACATATATTCTGTGTATTTCGGTAAATCTGTTTGCAGTCAAAAGCTGTTCGCGGGTTGTGACCAGCGTGCACAGCTCATTACCTTCTTTTTTGTGTTTCAGCGCATCGCGATATACATGTTGTGTTCCGCAGAGGGATCCTGCTGTTAAGTTTTTTCGTTCCGGTTTTTGTTGATCCAAGATCGCCTGTTCCAATTTGAAAGATGCCATTCGGCGCAATTCGTTGAGCATTTTCACCGACACAAACGATGCGCCATCCGTGTCAACTGTCAAGTCACTGACTGAAAAACAGGTGTCCCCAAGCCTGCAGATCTTCTGAGAGATCTCTTCCCTGCTCAGCGGCCTGTTCAGGGCATGGCTCACAATATCCCCTGTCACTGTCACAGATATATCATCATATGCGAATGTCAGTTCTGCGAGTTCTCCGGCACGAATCTTCACATTCCCTGATATCGGCAATAGAATATCCTTCGAGATATATTGTTCCTCAATAGTTTTTATAACTTCCGGTGAGCTGCCCGAATATCCGGGTTCTGTCAAAGTGACCATGGATTTATCATTATGTCTCTGATAGTATCCATTGCAGATGTCAGAACGAATATACAGCTGTCTTATTAATTGTTCATCCTCAGGTGCTATTTTAAATATATTTTTCGGATCTGCCAGATACAGATCGATGTATTTCCTGTATATAGAAGTGACACCTGCCACATACTCAGGACTTTTCATACGCCCTTCGATCTTAAAGGAATCGATCCCCGCCTGGATCAGCTCCGGGATCATGGGCAATGTATACATATCCTTCAGACTAAGCGGATATTGTACTTTGTTCCGTGCATTTTTATAAGGCAGGCGGCATGGTCCCGCACAACGTCCACGATTACCACTCCTGCCTCCAAGAATAGAACTAAAGAGACATTGACCAGAATAGGCGTAACACATTGCACCATGAATAAAACACTCAACTTCCAGATCTGTCTTTTTTTTGACAGCCCTGATCTCATCAAGAGAAAGCTCCCGCGCCGGAACGACACGGCGTACACCCAGATCTTTCAGAAACTCTGCGCCATAGACGCCTGTGATCGTCATCTGGGTGCTGGCATGCAGCTCCAGACCCGGAAAGTTCTGACGCAGACATTCCAATACGCCGATGTCCTGAATGATCACTCCGTCTAACCCTGCCTCATATAATGGCTCAATATACGGAATCAGCTCTGCCCATTCGCTTTCTTTCACAAGTGTATTGACTGTCAGATAAATCTTCCTGCCAAACATATGGGCGATCTGCAAGGCGCGCACGATTTCCTCTGATGAGAAATTTCCCGCATATGCGCGGGCACCATACTGTTCTCCGCCCAGGTACACAGCATCGGCTCCGGCGTTTATAGCCGCCCGAAAACAGGCAAGATCACCTGCGGGTGCCAATAATTCTACTTTTTGTTCCCTCATGCTTTTTTGGATTCCTTCAACTCCGTTTCAAGACGGATAATCTGCTTAGAATTTTCATTCAAAGTCTCATTTGCTTCCTTCAGGGATTTTGATGTGTTATCAAGTTTGATCTGTGTGGCGATCAGTTCATGCTTTAAGTCATACAACTCGTTGTCCTTCGCTTTCAGATCCTGCTCAAGAAGCTCAATCTGTTTTTTCGCTTTAAAATAATCGTCAGCAATGTTCAACTGGATCAACATATTCTGTTTATCGACAGACTGTCTTTTAAAACTATCCATCTTGGCGTACTCATTGACTTTATTGTTGATATATGCTGCAACCTTCTGCAAATATTCAGCGCTCTCATTGCCGCTGACGGTCAGCACTTTTCCTCCGATGATAACTTCTGTATCTGTTTTGGCAGACATAATCTTGCCCCCTTCTCATGTAAACTTCTATATTGTTGTTCTATGCAGATTCAAATCATATTTTTCTACTGATCCTAAATACCCGCATTATATTATATCAAATATTATTGTGGCATTTCAAGTCCGAAATGGCGGTATGTAAGTTCCGAAACCACTCTTCCGCGCGGTGTGCGCGTGATAAAACCATTTTTGATCAGGTACGGCTCATACACGTCTTCGATCGTTCCGCTATCCTCTCCGATCGCAGCAGACAGTGTATCTAGTCCAACTGGACCGCCATTGAAACGCTCGATCATCGTCATCAGGATCAACCTGTCTGTCTGATCAAGCCCAAGTTTATCGACATCCAGCATATCAAGTGCAGTGTTTGCAGCCTCCAGTGTTATCTGACCGTCGTATTTTACCTGTGCGAAATCCCGCACCCTTCTCAACATGCGGTTTGCGAGACGCGGTGTGCCCCGGCTTCTCCTGGCAAGCTCCAGCGCCCCCTGTTCATCGATCTGCACATTTAAAATGCGGGCTGAGTGTTGAATGATAAGTTTCAATTCATCGACAGAGTAAAATTCGAGATGTTGAATGACACCGAACCGATCTCGAAGGGGCGCTGTCAGAAGACCGGCTCTCGTCGTTGCACCGATCAGCGTAAATCTGGGCAGATCAAGCCGCACTGACTTGGCGGATGTCCCCTTTCCGATCATAATATCGATCGCAAAATCCTCCATCGCCGGATACAGCACTTCCTCCACCTGTCTGTTCAGACGGTGGATCTCATCAATAAATAATACATCCCCTTCCTGAAGCCCATTCAGAATAGATGCCATCTCCCCAGGTTTCTCAATGGCAGGTCCGCTTGTCACTTTGATATGAACACCCATTTCGTTTGCAATGATGCTTGCAAGCGTTGTCTTTCCAAGTCCAGGCGGACCATAAAAAAGGACATGGTCCAAAGAATCGTTTCTCTGCCTTGCAGCCTCTATATAAATCCTCAAAATTTCTTTTGCTTTTTTCTGTCCAATATAGTCCTTTAAGGACTGTGGACGAAGATTTCCCTCAATTTTTACATCTTCTTCTAATAGCTTTGTCTCGATCACTCTGGCTGCCATAGACCCCTCCAAAAATATTTATCTACGTAATTATAGTGTACTAATTATTTTCAAAGCCTGTTTTAATACAGCTCCCGAGTCCATTCCATCTGTGATCACAATCTGTTTCATCGCTTTTAATGCCTCAGAAGGAGAATACCCCAACGATACCAGAGCCTCCAATGCCTCTTGTTTTGCTGTATCAGACTGAGTGTCAGCACATGATATCTGTTCAGACGAAACGGACTCACTTGTGATATGCACTTTATCCCGCAGTTCCAGAATGATTCTTTCTGCGGATTTATTGCCGATTCCCGGTGCTTTTGATATCGCTTTGGCATCCCCCGCGACAATGGCAAAGCGAAGATCATCAGCGCTCATCGCCGACAGGATACTCAATGCACCCTTGGGACCGATTCCATTTACTGCGATCAGTTTTTTGTAGATCTCCAGATCATCTTTGGATAGAAAACCAAACAGCTGGAAAGCATCTTCGCGCACACTTGTATAGGTGTAAATCTTTACTGTCGCACCAGTTCCCGGCAGGCGCTGAGCAACGCTGAATGGTATTCTGATATTATATCCGATATTATTGCATTCCAACACCAAATTGTCCTCAGTGATGTCCACGATCTCACCTTTTATATATGCATACATTGCAAATGCCTCCACAATTCACATTATTTGTATTTATTATAGCACAAATGAAGTCAATAAGGGAGAAAAAGAAACGTATGTTTCTGATTTCTCCCTTTTGAATAACTTTTTGACAAATTAATTAGTTGTTAATGAATTTATCCTCTTCATTGTTCCAGCTGTAGAGCTTGCGGATCTCCTCGCCGATCTTCTCGGACGGATGCTCAGAAGCAAGCTTTCTCATCGCCTTGAAGTGAACCTGGCGCCCAGCCGGAGACATATCCAGCAAAAATTCCTTCGCAAAAGAGCCATCCTGAATATCGGAGAGGATCTTCTTCATGGTCTTCTTGGTCTCCTCTGTGATCAGCTTTGGTCCTGTGATGTAATCACCGTACTCTGCCGTGTTGGAGATCGAATATCTCATGCCTGCAAAACCTGACTGATAGATCAGATCTACGATGAGTTTCATCTCGTGGATACACTCAAAGTACGCATTTCTCGGATCATATCCAGCCTCGACAAGCGTCTCAAAACCTGCCTGCATCAGTGCGCACACACCGCCGCAGAGAACTGCCTGCTCGCCGAAAAGGTCTGTCTCTGTCTCTGTCCTGAACGTAGTCTCGAGGACACCTGCTCTTGCTCCACCGATGGCAAGTGCATAAGCGAGTGCCATCTCAAGCGCTTTTCCTGTCGCATTCTGCTCCACTGCCACCAGACAGGGAACACCCTTGCCAGCCTGATACTCGGAGCGTACGGTGTGTCCCGGTCCCTTCGGTGCGATCATTGTGACATCGACATCCTTGGGCGGTGTGATGCAGCCAAAATGAATGTTAAAACCATGAGCAAACATCAGCATATTGCCTGCCTCAAGGTTCGGTTCGATATCTTTCTTGTACATATCTGCCTGCAGTTCATCGTTGATCAGGATCATGATGATATCAGCCTTTTTAGCTGCTTCCGCCGCCGTATAGACATCAAATCCCTGCTTTACAGCCTTATCCCACGACTTGCTGCCCTCATAGAGACCGATGATAACATTACAGCCGGATTCCTTAGCGTTCAACGCATGAGCATGTCCCTGACTGCCATAACCGATGACTGCGATCGTCTTGCCCTCTAATAAAGAAAGGTTGCAATCCTCCTGATAATAAATCTTTGCTTCTGACATTTTTAAATCCTCCTTGTTTTGCGGAGTAAAATGAGAGCTGCTCATGCGAGCAGAGAATTTTCCTCCGAAGTATATTAATTTTAAAATAAAAGCTGCTATAAGTGAAATATTACTCTAAATGAACAATATCCTCCGTGCCGCGTCCAAGCCCGGCAATGCCTGTTCTCGCAATCTCAAGGATCTCATAATCCTGAAGCAGCCCGATAAATGCCTCGATCTTGGACTGCGTACCGGTAAGTTCGATAATAAGGCTGTCCACATTGACATCGACGATCTTTGCCCTGAAAATATCTGCTACCGCGATCACTCCCTGGCGCTTCTCGGGCGTTGATCTTACCTTGATCAGACAAAGCTCCCTGTAGACGCTCCGCTCTGGCTTCAGTTCCCGGATATCCCTGATATCAACCAGCTTTGCGACCTGTTTCTCGATCTGGTCGAGGATCTCCTCGTCGCCCGAGGTCACGATGGTGATGCGGCTGTAGCGCGGATCTGACGTCACGCCTGCCGTGATGCTCTCAATATTGTAACCGCGCCTTGAGAATAAACCTGATATGCGGCTGAGGACACCTGCATTGTTATCCACCAAAAGCTGAAATACTCTATTCTGCATAAAGATACACTCCCTTAAACTGCATAAATAAATACAAATCCCTGCATAAATAACCAAATTTTATTTTAGCAATTCTGATATTAATTGTCAATACATTTCGATAAAGCCAGTGTACCCGTCCTCGCCACTTCCACGATGCTGATCGATTTGAGCATATCGAGCATGACCTTGATCCGCTCCGGCATATCGCAGATCTGAATGATCATGTTGTTGTTTGACATATCCACGATATCGGCTTTCATGATCTCACAGATCTCCATGATATCGCGCCGGGTGCCCCTGTTATACTTCACCTTGATCAGCATGAGCTCCCTGCTGATGCTGTCCTTCTCGTCAAAAGTCTTGACCTTGATGACGTCAATCTTCTTGTTGAGCTGTTTTTCGATCTGTTCGATCGTCCGCTGGTTTCCGGAGCTCACGATCGTCATGCAGGAAACTGCCGGATCGTCCGTCTCTCCCACCGCCAGGCTGTCTATGTTAAAGCATCTCCTTGAGAACAGACCTGAGACCTTGCAGAGCACACCGGATCTATTCTCCACTAATACGGAATATATTTTCTTCATATGAAATGGAACCTCCTCACTTAACTAAGTCCATAGGGTCTACAAGACATTCCATGAGCATCGTGTTGTCCTCAGCCAGAAACTCCCTGATCTTTTCCTGTGCGTGCGACATATCCTCCACCCTGATAAACGGGATGGCATACGCGGCGGCAAGCTTCTCGAGATCGGGCGTGCCGTCCTTGATATCGACAACCGAATAGTTGTCCTTGTAGGTATAGTGCTGGAATTCCCGCACCATGCCGAGATAATTGTTCTTGATCACGATGATCTTTACCGGAATATGGTGCTGCATGATGGTTGCAAGCTCCATCATTGACATCTGGAACGAACCGTCGCCGCACACAGCGATGACCTGTCTGTCAGGCGCACCGCGCTTTGCCCCCATTGCCGCCGGGATCGAATATCCCATGGTCCCCATACCGCCCGAGGTGAGAAAGCGCCCGTTCTTTACAATATGATAATTGCAGCTCCAGATCTGGTTCTGTCCTACATCAGCGACATACACTGCATCATCCTTCATCTCGCTGGAGAGCATTGTGATAAACGCTGCGGGATCCACATAATCCGGGTTGGGATTCCGCTTTTGGATCATCGTAGCGCGATATTCTTCCAGTGTCCTGATCCAAGCCTCATGTTCGCAGGTAAATTCTTCTTTCATGATGTCGTCAAAGATATGTCTGGCATCGCCCACAAGCGGGATGGAAGGTCCGACATTCTTGCCGATCTCGGCAGGATCGACATCGATATGTATCAAGATCTT
The DNA here is from genome assembly GCA_910588595.1 of uncultured Lachnospiraceae bacterium. Taxonomy (GTDB): domain Bacteria; phylum Bacillota; class Clostridia; order Lachnospirales; family Lachnospiraceae; genus COE1. The sequence continues at coordinate 13,692 of CAJUQU010000043.1, forward strand.
GTTGGTCATGATCAGATCCGGCTGGCTGATCGCCCTGTCCGCCACGCGCGCGCCGACCATGATCAGAAGATCCGATTCGTTCATCGCGCGGTTCGCGTACGCCTTACCGTTGTTGCCGACCATGCCAAAATACATCGGATCCTCTGTGCGCATGACACCGATCCCCATCATGGTGGACACCACCGGGATCCGGTACTTGTCCGCGAACGCGCGGAGCTCTGATACCGCATCGCTCAGATGCACGCCGCCGCCCGCGCAGATGATGGGTCTCTTTGCCTTTTCAAGTTCCTTGATGACCTTCTTGATCTGTACAGGATTTCCCTTTACGGTCGGTTTGTAAGCCCTTATGTTCACAGTCTCGGGATATTTAAAATTCTTGATGGCAGCATTTTGTATATCAATGGGAACATCGATCAGCACAGGTCCTTTCCGCCCGGAGTTTGCGATATGGAAAGCCTCCTTGAATACACGCGGGATATCTTCCACATTTTTGATCAGATAGCTGTACTTGACAAAAGACTCCACAGCGCCTGTGATATCTGCCTCCTGGAACACATCGCTTCCGATCTGCTCACTCTTTACCTGTCCTGAGATGCATACCATGGGGATGCTGTCGGCAAAAGCCGTCGCGATACCTGTGATCAGATTGGTGGCACCTGGTCCGCTTGTGACGGCGCACACGCCTACTTTACCGGTGACTCGGGCTTCTCCGCTTGCTGCGTGTGCAGCATTCTGCTCTGTTCTAACTAATATTGTCCTGATGGTTGAATCGAGAATGCTGTTATAAAATGGACAGATCGCTACGCCGGGATAGCCATATACCGTCGTAACACCTTCATTCTCGAGACATTTTACGATTGCGTCAGCACCGATCATGATGTTCACTCTTATCCTTTCAAATCTGATTTGCTATGTTTTCGTCATTTTTAGAAACAAAATATATTTAATTATACATAATATTGCAGATTAAGTAAACCATTTTTCAATAAAATTTTGGGTATGCAATTGTTCCGCTGTTATTTTTCAAGTCATCAAAGTAGTCGGATTCTAAATGAAAACGTTGCTTTTGGGTATGTATTATGTTAAAGTATAATGGATTATTATAATTTGAATATACAAAGGATTTTTATGAGATGAACAGATGTTTTATTGGTAAAAAAATAGTTTTATGTACTTGTGTCCTGACTGGCGTTATCGTTTTATCAGGATGCGGAAATACAAATGACGAGGAGCGGGAACTTGCGGTTTTTTCTTCCTCCGTGGCTGATTTTAAGGACTACATACTAGAGACCGATGAGAAGATCAATGAACTTGATGTCAGCAGTAAGGAGTCAGCAAGTGAGCTTTTGGAGATACTTGACGGTATGAATGATGAGTTTGCAGGGTTTGCAGACTATACTGACCGCGTCAAAAGCCAGATACCTGATCAGTACGAAAGTATTCCAGGACTGGCAAAGACAGCGAGCGACGAATTGTCTCAAGCTGTAGTCTGCTATCATACTGCATACGAATCAGAAACCTTTGGCAAAAACTATGCGGACGCAGCTTATACGCACTACGAAAATTCAATGGATGCAGTCAGTTGTATCGGTTATATTCTTGCCGGTGAGGCGATTCCAGATGACATTCAGATCACCGTGTATGATATAACAGACGATGAACATATTATTGATAAATGGCTGTCAGGCGACAAGGACGATGAAACCAGCGAAAATGAGACGGCTTCCGATGGTATATCAGAAGCCGTCAACTAAATCTCATTTTATTCATTTCCCTTGAACTCACGGATCCTTCTGTCGGTGTCTCTCTGTGACAGATAGGAAAAGATCAACAGGACCAGATCAGAACCACCATCATAAAGCATGGCGATCCCAAGCAGGATCATTGATATTTCATACGCTGCAAACGGTTTGAATACCAGCACTAAACCGACTGCAAGCGTGAGAATGGCTGCGATCAGCGCGATCCACCATTTTGTGTTTCCGGTCCGTTTGATGTCAAGTGTGTACTGGATATCCATCACGCCATGAAGAAGCACGATGACCCCTACCACTACCGGAACGATGGACAGCACTATATGTGGCTGTGTGCAGATCCATATGCCGAGCAGGATCAGCACGATTCCCATAAGCATACTGAATTTGTTGTAAAAACCAAGTCTCTCACTGCGCAGGAAGCCGACCAGCTGTATGATCCCCATCAAGATCAACGCGCCGCCTAGAAGATAGCACAGCAAAACGCCAAGACTTTTCGGCCATATCACGAGTACAAGTCCTAATATCACCATAATGACCGCATTGACAAAATAATTTCGCTTCATATCCTGTATGATTGATTTCATGAATATCGATACCTCCTATTTTAGTTCTGCTGATATTAAAAGTATTGTAGCACACTTTGCTGAAAAATAATACCAGAAAAACTAAAAAATCCACTCATATAATATTGCAAACAATTCTCTCGCATAATATGTCGGCAAAAGCCACAATGCTGTATTTCCCGGAACGGCACCATATTCCAGACCGATGCCATCTGCAATCCTTCCAGCCCTGTATTCATGAAAATTGTTCGTTGCGATCGCTATATTTTCATTAAGTTGATGATTCTTTATGATCTCATAGGAGAAAGCGAGGTTCTCGCGTGTTGTAGTGGACTGATCTTCCATGTAGATCCGTTCAGGAGCGATGCCGTTATCTGTCAGATAGAGATACATGCACTGTGCCTCGGAGATCGTCTCGTCTGGCCCCTGTCCGCCTGACACGATACATGCAGATCCTGGATTTGCATTCAAATATTCTATGGCAGCTTTCAGCCGCTCTTCCAGCATAATACTCGGCCGCTCCCCGTATGCTTTGCATCCAAGCACGATCACTGTGGCGTTTTGAGCCGGCTTAGTATATGCTGCCTTGATCATGAGAGTTGTCATCACGATGACCAATACCAGCGCCGCGACCAGACCCGCCGCAAAAATACTCAAAAGCACTCTGCCGACCGTTTTATGCCAGAATATTCGAATCCAATGATGGATCTTCGTCATGAAAATCGCATACATCACAACAGCGATGCAGACTGCCAGTCCAGCCAGATTTCCGACATTGAGAATCCGCCTTGTCAGAAGGGGTACTATAAATCCAGAACTGCCGATGATCCCAAACAAAAGCAAGATCAGTCTTATTATCATTTGAAACTGCTTCAATAATTTGTCCTCCTTGACTGCATCACAAATATCATACAGATATAAAAGTGTATTCAAAAAAACCGATCCCACCAAAAACGGATGAGACCTGTTCTGCCTATTTACAAATTAATCCTCATCGTTGTATCTCAAATCTTACTATATGTCCTGACTAAATAATTCTGAACCATCACTTGCCTTGTATACAATATGGATCTTCGAAGCGTCGATCTCCTCCTTTAGAACATTTCCACTAGATATAAGCTGCTCTTTGAACTCGTTGTACTGCTGCTGCATCGATTCGTGTACTTCCTCTTTCTGCTCCTCTGTCAACTCGGTCGTATCTGATCCCAATGCCTCCTCAGAATAGACCAATATCATCGACAAAGTGCCGTTTTCAGCTTCTAATTCCATTGTTATACCCTGTTGGGCATACACGGTGTTGAACGTCTTCACAAATGTAACAGCTTCCTCGGAATCCACCCACTCGTCAACAGTCAAGTTATCTGTTAACGCCAGTGCACTGGCATCGCCAGAAGTCCCCTCATTTGCCCCGTCCGAAAGCGATGCATCTTCTGCAAAATTCCCAATCTCTGAAAGGTCTATTGTGATCGTTTCCTTTTCTTTTGACGCACAGGCTGCCATCATCAATGTCATCATCGTAGCTGCCATAACGGATAGCCCAACATTAATAATTCTTTTCATTTTCGTTCTCTTCTCATAAAATTTTAATAACTAATGATTTAATAGTCTATCACTAAAATATTATTGTGTCAACTTTAACTGCCCGTTTCCCATAGCGCAAAATGATTGCTTCGGAATCGTGCGAATATCGCATGCTCCGGAGCGCCTTTCAGAAGAGACATGAGATTAATATCCCTTTTCATTAATTTATTATTTCGCGCAGATTGTTCAGAGCCTTTGTGTGAAGCAGTTTTACATAGCTGTATGAGATATCCATTATTTCCGCGATACTTTTCAATGTTTTCCCACTATAATAGTGCAGGATAATGATATCGCTCTCCCGCTGGGGGAGTTGCCCGAGAGCGTCTGCAAGACTTTTGAGCGTTTCCTCGTTCAGCATTTCCTCATCGATGTTTCCCTCAAAGCAAAGTTCCTCTGGCAGCCCGTAAACCGACTTCGCCTTCCGATAATAGTCGATTACGGCATTCTGTGTTATCTTATATATCCATGTTGACAGAGAAGCCTTCTTCTCATCAAATCCCGAAAACCCCTTAAATACTTTGACGAACACGTCTGAGATCAAATCCTCTGCGTCGTGTTCGTTCGGTATTTTCCCATATATATATCGAGCCACCTTATCCTTAAACTTGGCATAAATCTGCTCAAATTCGGTGTTTTTGTGCAGTTCAATCATCGGAATTATCCTCCCGGCTTTCAAACGGGACAAATTCGCCCGCAGCATTCACCTGTTCGAGTTCTTCATCTGAAAGCGCCTCGCCGTAACGTTTCTCAGCTTCATCCTTCATTTCGGCAAGACGCAGATTTTCCGAAAATTTCTGAAAGTCAAACAGCCGCCGTAATTTCTCTTCCATCATTCGCCCTCCATAGGCGCTATATTTTTCCAACTCCGGAGTGTTTCTTTGATTTTCCTGTGCCAGCCATTTTGGAAAAACAGACACTTTGCGGGATCAATGCCAAATTTGTCACCCGTAAAAGCGAGTGCCAGTGCGCGGCAGCCGCCTCCGCAGTGTTTAAAATAAGGGCACACCGCGCAGGTTTCATTGTTCTCTGACAACTGCCCCAGTGTAGCGCAGACCTCGCTCAGATATCTCCCTTTTTGCAAAATGGGCTGCAATCCCTCTTTTTTAACGTTGCCCAGGAAATTGTTCTTCGCGCTAAAATACCCTGACATCTGCATACAAGGATAGACATTTCCGTCTGCTGCAACCGCAATCATCCCCCTGTTCCCACGGCACACGGGCATACTGTCCCGGTACTCTCCGGCAACGTATTCAACGGGGCGCAGGCGGTAAGATTCTGTTTGTGGAAACACCGTGAGAAACTGCCAGATATCTATTGTCATATTGTGTTTCTTTTTGATATATCTGTCGGCAAATTCCAACATACTTTCGTAATATTCCTCAACCTCTAGGCAGGAACCATCTGCATTTTCCTTCCAGCGAGGCGATTCTGAAGTGCGGATCACCCGCATTTCGTCCACGCCCATTTCGTCTAACATTTCTGCTGTAGGCAACAGGGATTCGATATTAAGCCGATGGACGTTCGTCTGCGCTTTTACACGAAAACCATTCTCCACGCAAAGGCGAATTGCCCGGAGCGCGTCTGCCTCCGCCCCATTGCGGTTTCTGAGCCAGTCGTGATGCCCGATTCCATCAAAGGATATTTTAATCAGCGGATTACAGCCGATTTTCCTAAATTGCTCCAATGCTGTCTGGTCAAGGAAAGAACCATTCGTGTTCAGATCCTCAAGGTACATTCCGTGTGCGTAAATACTCTCCACAATCTCAAAAAAATTCTTATGGAGCATAGGCTCGCCGCCTGTAATCGTAATAGCATTGATTCCACACTTTTGCGCCTGCTCCATCAGCATCTTTGCTTCCTCAAGCGTCCACTCACTCATTATGGGAGCGTTATCGGCAGCGTTGAAGCAGTGCAGGCAGTTATAATTGCATTTCCCTGTTATCATCCAGCTCATTGCAGGAAAATAGCGGTTGTCACAGTCGAGGTGTTTTTGCCATTCAGACAGGCTATCCTCATTCTTTGCAGGGGCAATAAATTCCATATCCAAAAACTTTCTACCTGTGCGGTTAGATTTTATAACTATACCACAAAATTAGGCGC
>CAJUQU010000044.1 GCA_910588595.1 uncultured Lachnospiraceae bacterium
AAGGAAGAGCTTCTGCAGTATCTGACAGAGGAGGAATACACGGACAAGATCCTGTAGATCTTCAACAGTTATAAGACGAGGGTAGCCATCAACAACGGTCTGAGCAAGGAGTTTCGGGACAGCCAGAAGAGCAGTGCGATCTATAAAAAACTGAAGGTGTTGTTGAAAGAAAAGCAGAAGTCATAGGGGAAACCAGGAGCCGTTGACGGTTGTGACACCAAGGGATGTGGCACAGATCATCGCGTGGGCAGTCGATGGGAGAACAGAAATCTATAGAAATGAGAGAAAGGCAAAATGAAGAGAAAAGTGAGGGCAATAACGGTAAACGGACAGAAGTTTGCATGGTGGTGTTCGATCAGCCTGCATGAGACAACGGTGAAGCTGTCACCGTTTGAGGATAAGACTTCTGTGCTCAGCATCGTTTTTTCGGATGACGGCTGTGCAGATAATGTTGAGAAACGAAAGTTTGAGCACCGTTTTGTCGATATCGGGGAAAGTCTTTATGGTCAATACAACGAGAGTGTTGTCCTCTCATGGATCAAGACAGGGAATCCTTTTGTGGACGGTGGTATGAGGCAATACAATCAAAGTGTCCTGATGTCCGCGGACGATACAGAGTGGTGTGTCAAGATCAACGAGCCGAAAATGGCAGGTTTGCTGCTCACTTATCTTATAGAGCAGAATTATTTATTTGAAACGAAAAAGCGCATTGTATTGAATGGTTATGACCTGCTTTCACAGATGGGATATCGTATTGTCGAAGTGAAAAAAGGGTTGTATTGGTGAAAAATACCCCCGCTGTTGAAGCGGGGGATTTTTTCTTACTGCAGTACTTTATTGGTCTCGATGATCATGTCTTCCACGTCCTTTGCCAGCTGTTCTAGATCCTCCATGGATTTCTTGATGCTCTGGCTGTTGTCGGAGGTGGTCTTGACACCCTCGATCGCGCCGTTTGTCACTGTGATCAGATCTTTGACAGTGGCATCAAAGTTCTCGATCGCCAGATTGACGTTCTCGATCGCATTTTTGATCTCATCGTCATTTTCCTTGGCGCTGCCGACAGAAGTTTTGGAGTTGTCGGACAGCTCACGGATACTCGATGCCACGACCGCAAATCCGCGACCTGCCTCTCCCGCCCGCGCAGCCTCGATCGCCGCGTTGAGGGAGAGGAGGTTGATCTTGCCGGCAATCTTTGCGACATTCTGCGTCATTTCGTTATACTTTGAGATGCTTTGGTTGATCGCCTGCATCGCCAGTGTGATATTCTGATTCATCTGATTCAGATCCTCGATGCGTTTTGACACATCTGTCATTTCCTGGGAACTCTTGCTGCTCTCCTGCCGGATCTGTTCAGTCTCCTGTTTTACCACCTCGATATTTTCATAGAGCTGCTTGAAAACGCGCATCAGCTCATCGTTCATGGACAGCACTTTCTCGTTCACTTCGCTTACCCTGTGGCGTTCCTCCTGTATGGACTTCATCATAAATTCGTGGCAGTTTTCAGGTGTGTTTAAGCCGCGCGCGATCGCGACTGCCATGTCGCGGCAGGAGCGGTACCCGCAGGAGTGGCAGTCAAACCGTTTCTCCGCCGTCGTATGTTTGCCCATGAGCGCAAATGCATCTTCGATCTCCCTCTCGGAGGTTCCCTTTTTGTCGATGGTGTAGCGCTTGTATGTACGGATGTAGTCATCCAGATTGAGCGTTCTGTCAAACTCGGCAAACTGCTGGTCCACACCTTTTTTGGAAGTGTTCGACTTACGTACCTTTTTGGCGTACTGCTCCACATCGTGCATGATGTTGTTCATGGCAAAGCGCTGGTAATGCACGCCTGTGGCAGGACCGCCGTTACAGCCGTCCTCGCAGTTGAGCACGTCAAAGAGGTCGGGTTTGTCCTGTTCTCTTAGGCTGCTGTATGTCTCCATATCATGGTAGAGTGATTCCGTTCCCTCGGAAGTGATCACGTTTAAGCTTGGCGCATGTGTCAGGATGTTGCTCATGAGTCCGCCTGGTTTGGGATAGACTGCACCCTCGAGCCCCTGTTTCCCATCGAACTCAAATTCGCTGAATATCTTAACCTCCGGAAGCCGGACGTTGTTTTCCTCAAAGTGGCACCGCAAGTGCTCCATCGTCACATTGTAGTCCACCAGTCCCGTCTCGCGGAACTCCTCAATCTTTGCGACACAGGGAGAGATTGCTGCGATCTTTCCCTTGTAGCCTATGACCTTTTTCATGTATACTGCCAGACAGAGCATGGGGCTGTGTATCGGGGAGAGATTGGAGAAGAGCTCGGGTTTGTGCCGCTGCACGTAGTTTACGACTGCCGCGCAGGGCTGCGAGATCAGTTTTTTGCCTGGGTTTCGCTCCAGATAGCGCAGGTGTGCCCACGTGCAGATGTCTGCGCCGAAACTTACGTCATATACTTTCTTGGCGCCGTGGTCATGCAGCCATTGGAGGGCGTGTCTCCAGTTTCCGTCAAATGCGATCTTGATGGAAGGTGCAGCGATCAACGCGATCTCCTGCCCGCGCTTTAGGTCTTCGAGAAAACGGTCGGTATCATCTACATAGGATCTTGCACCGTGCGAGCATGCCCGGATGCATGCGCCGCACTTGATGCACTTTTCGTCGTCGATCGTAATTTTCAATTTGCCGTTCCCGTCCATGCGTGCAACGTTGGCATCTCCCATCGGACATGCGCGCACACAGGCGTTGCAGCCCACACACTTGTCGATATCTACATTGATAATACTCATGATTTTACCCTTAGTGAATTGCTACACTTTCCTTTCGTTAATATACTTAAAAGCGCCTGCCTCCGCAGCAGCTGTATTGTATGATATGCATACTTATATTATAAAATCTTCTGTATATTGTGTCAATATGCGGGAAAATTTTTGCGAAAGGGGCATTGTATTTTTAACCACATTGTGTTAATATAAAAACACCTACACTATGTTAATATAAGGAGGACTGTATGGCACAACAAATATCGGAATCTGAACTGGTACTGATGAAGATCATCTGGAAAAATGGAGGGACGGCTCTGTACGCGCTCATCATGGAGGAGCTTGCGAAGGAAAAGAACGAGTGGAAAAACAACACCGTGCTCACGCTGCTTTCCAGGCTGGTTGAGAAAAAGTTCTTAAAAGTAAAGAAGATAGGCAGGCGCAATGAATATGTGGCAGTGGTGACGGAAGCGCAATACCAGGCAATGCAGACGCACAGCTTTCTCGACAGGGTATACGAGGGGAATGTCAAAAATCTGGTGTCAACCCTGCTGCGGCAGGACATACTCTCCCCGGACGAGCTGAGGGAGATCGAAGCATTTTGGAGAGATGGAAATGAGTGAGTTCTTAAAGATCATATTGTCACTGTCCGTGTCCGGCACGCTGCTGGTGCTGCTGATTTTGGGATTGGATCGGTTTGGCAGGAAGCGGTTCAGCAGGCGCTGGCAGTATTATATCTGGATCGCCGCTGTGCTGCGGTTTTTGCTTCCGATCGCGCCCGAGACGACGCTTGTCGGCAGCATGTTTGAAACGATCGACGCTACAGTGAGGACGCATGAAAGCGCGGAGCCTGCCGCGGGTCTGATCGATCCTGGTGGATCTGCAGGAAGTGTGTCGGAAAGCGGATCAGGTCAGCTGGATTCCGGCGAACCAGCAGGAAGTGTGTCGGATAGTGGAGCAGGTCAGCTGATATCCGGCGGATCTACAGGAAGCGCATCGGGAAGTGGAGCGGGTCAGCTGGATTCCGGCGAACCAGCAGGAAGTGTGTCGGATAGCGGAGCAGGTCAGCTGATATCCGGCGGATCTGCGGGAAATGCGGCAGACGGCGGAGAAAGCCGTAGTGATCACAGCGGGCAGATGCAGGGAGATAAGATAGAAATGATTGAGGTCATCGCGCGCTGTCTGTTTTGTGCATGGTTTGCGGTGGCGCTCGTTCTGTTTGGCCGCAGGATCACGGTCTATCATGGTTTTGTGCGATACATCAGGGCAGGCAATACCGAAGTGTCAGATGCTGCGATCCTGGATCGGCTGTCTGACTGTGCGGAGCGACTGCATATCAGGACGCGCGTGGAACTGTCACAGAACGCGTTGATCACCTCGCCCATGCTGATCGGTTTCTTTCGTCCATGCATTGTGCTGCCGGACCGGGAATTGGAGGAGAGGGACCTGTCCTATGTTTTGGTACATGAGCTGATCCACTATAAACATAAGGACATGTTTTACAAATGGCTGGTACAGATCGCGGTCTGTCTCCACTGGTTCAATCCTTTTGTATACCGGATGGCAAAAGAAATAAACAGATCCTGCGAATTGTGCTGTGATGAGGCGGTGCTCTCCGTCTTTGGGGACGGTGCAAGGCGTGAGTATGGGGATATGCTGATCGCTTTTGTGAAGGCGGGAAGCCCATACAGGCACTCCCTCGTCTCCGTCACATTGACAGAGGGAGCGGAATCGTTAAGAGAAAGGTTAGGTGCGATCATGAAATATAAAAAGAAGAGATCAAAAGGGATCCGTGCTGCCATGGCGGTCTGTACTACTGTGGTGTGCGCATGCTTTATGGCGGCAGGTGCCTACGCTGCGCCGTCTGCGGCTCATGAAGAAAAGGAATCCGTTCTGCAGACAGCTGCAGGCAGCGATAGCAGCAACAGCAGGTATACCTATGCCCATCGCGGTTTTTATATGGACTCCTACATTATAGAAATGGGATGGAATCTGACGGACACGATGGGAATAATAGAAAATGCGGGCAGCAGGGAGATCACGCTGGCAGACCGATCCAGGATCGTCGTGTATTTCGGAGGTATGCCGTTTGGCGGCTACACCGGAAATGCGGCGGCGTACATGGATGATGCCGATGTTGTCTCTGCGGTCACAAAGCTGATCGATTTCCTGAAAAGCAATCAGCTGCCCAATCATCCGGCGATAGAGGTGCCATGGATCTCAAATGTCACTTATGTGGGGGCGGATCTGCCCGCGCTTGTGGACGAATATCTTGAGAGCGGCGATGCCATGGGATTTGCAGCCGTATTTGCAGTGCTGGATGCCAGCCAACAGGAGGAATACTGTCAAAAGCTGTACGACAGCGATCAGATCGCACTCTTTGCGGCGATCCTGCCGTACCTGGACAGGGAACAGTCGATGCTGTATGCAGAGCAGGCATACCAGGATAGGAGAATGAACTTCTTTTCGGTCCTTTTGCAACAGATGGATCCGGCAGACAGAAACAAGTACGCGGAGAAGTTTTATGAAGCAAACGATGTAGCGCAGTTTTCCCATATTATGTTTTTCATGACGCAGAGTCAGAAGCAGGAGTGGCTGATGAGGGCGGAGTCTGATCAGAAAAGTTCGTTTTCGGCAGTTTTGTCATGGTGAGAGCGAAATGAATGTGCTATAGTTTTATTTGTACGACTGCATCACGGATCATATCTTGTGAATAAAATGATAAAAGGGGCGGACCGTTCCAACACTGTAATATAGAAGGAGATGCGCAATGAAAATAGCCGACATGCACTGTGACACGATATCTGAGATCTGGGAAAGCAGGAAACAAAGCGCCTCCCAAAAAGGCGGCAGTCCACAGCAGCTCTACCGCAATGATCTGCATATCGATATCCGGAAGATGAAAAAGGCGGGGTATCTGCTGCAGAATTTTGCCCTGTATGTCGATTTGAAAAAGGGACTGGATCCGTTTGAATATGTGATGGAGCTGATCGACGTATTTCGGGAAGAGATGGGAAAAAACAAAAATGACATCGGTGTCATAAAAACATATGACGAGATCCTTGCAAATGAGTGCCAGGGAAAAATGTCCGCGCTCATGACGATCGAGGAGGGCGGCTGCTGTAAGGGAGAAATCGGGAATCTCGAGAGACTGTATCAGCTTGGGGCGCGAATGATGACGCTGACCTGGAATTATCCCAATGAGCTCGCAAGTCCCAATCTATTTTTAAAAAACGAACTATCAGGAAAAAGCGCTGAAAAAGGTGGTGCTGCCAGTGATGCTGCAAAAGATATACTGTCAGGAATAGGTGATGAAAAAGGCAGTACTTTGAAGAATGACGAAGGGTTCAATCTGTTTGACAGCTCCAGAGGGTTGACGGAAAAGGGATTTTTCTTTATACAGAGAATGGAGGAGCTTGGCATGATCATTGACGTTTAGCACCTGTCGGACGCAGGCTTTTGGGATATCGTGCAGCATACGAAAAAGCCATTTGTGGCAAGTCACTCCAATGCGCGCGCATTGTGCGGACATTGCAGGAATCTCACGGACGATATGATCAGGGCGGTCGCAGGGCGGGGCGGTGTCATAGGGCTAAACTTTTACGGCTGCTTCCTGAATGAAACGAACGACAGCCATTCCAGGGTGGCGCGGATGGCGGCGCACGCGCGCCATATGCTCAAGGTAGGAGGCAGCGGGTGTCTCGGGCTTGGCTCTGACTTTGACGGTATCAGCGGGGAGCTTGAGATACAGGACTGCTCCCAGATGCAGAAGCTTGTGGATGGGCTTGAGAGAGCGCATTTTACGGGCACTGAGATCGAGAATATTCTGTGGCGCAATGTCATGCGGGTTTACAGGGAAATGTTATAGCGTGTTGCTGCAAATACGCTATAGGTTTATCTGCCGCCATAAAACAATTTTCGGATGATCTGTTCCGCACATGCGTCGGGGCGATACAGGGACGTAACAGTTTTTCGTAGCAATGATGACGAAAGGTATTGATAAATGTTATGGCATATGCTATGTTTCAAGGTAGGGAGTATTTGTATACGGCAAATGGTAAATTAAAAAGGAAGCCGGGGTGAAAACGATATGATTCTTTATCATGCAAGTAAAGAGATTGTTGAATTTCCGGAAGTGAGGAAGACAAGGTACACAAAGGATTTCTCATGGGGATTTTATTGTACAAATAATTTTCAGCAGGCAGTGCGATGGGCGAATCGTGGAATAGGGGAGCCGGTCATCAATTATTATTCATATGAACCAGTCAGTGGCATATCTATATTAAAGTTTGATGAAATGACAGATGAGTGGCTGGATTTTATTGCAAAATGCAGAAGTGGAGAGACGCATCAATATGATATTGTAGAAGGACCTATGGCAAACGATACGATTTGGAATTATGTAAATGATTTTCTGACAGGGAGGATAAGCCGAAAGCAGTTTTGGGTGTTGGCAGAATTTAGGTATCCGACGCATCAGATCAGTTTTCATACGCTGTCAGCATTGGATTGTCTGACTTTTGACAGGAGTGAAATTGTTTATGACCGAGCGGGAAAGAAATGATTATTTTTATGTGTGTTCATTGATCGAATATATTGCACGCCAGACAAAAAATAAGCGAGGCGTTATTGCGAAAGCCCTGGGTAAGGAAGGGGTTCAAAAACAGTTATACGATGCGGAGGTGAATCATTGTCTCTCTTTTGAACAGGTAGGTGATGAGGTGATCGAGCAGTACAGGATTACAGATGGAGATTTTGATACGATCACGGATTGTAAATATGCTGTTCCCAGTTTTCTGGATATCGGAAAGTTGTACAGCATTTTGATCGAAAACTGTGCGGAGCCGGGAAAGGAAACGGATGAGTTATTGAAGATATTTTCTTCTTTTATCAGTGATAAAATATCGGAGTTTCAGACAGATCTTTATTATCAGAATCCCAGCTATCTGGAATGTTCTTATCGGTCAGGATATCTGCTTGACTGAGGGCGCAGCACGGCGTGCGAGTAGTGGAGAAGGTCATTCCCCTACTTGATTGTTTGCACCTTGACAAAATAAGTTCTATATAGTACTATTAAGATTATGAAAAGGAGACGTCCTTTTTTTATGCTGTACAGTAAAACTGCCGCTTCTATCCTTGCGAAGCGGTGGAGCAGGGAAAGGTGTGATATCACTGGAAACACGAGCAGGTTTTTTGATTTCTCATATTAAACAGGTTCAGGGGAGAGTTTTTGATCGGCTTTTGCAGACATGTGGTGTGGATGAATTTAATGGACCACAGGGGCATATTCTTTATGTGTTATGGAAAAACGAGGGCATTCCTATTGTGGAACTTGCCCAAAAGACGGGACTGGCAAAAAATACACTTACTGCAATGCTTTGCAGAATGGAAGAAAATGGCTTAATCTGTCGGGAAATTTCAGCTTCTGACCGGCGCCAAAGCATCATTAGCCTGACACCCCAAGCCCGTGCACTGGAGAAACGCTACAATCAAGTCTCTCAGCAAATGAACAGCTTGTTTTTTAAGGATTTTGAAAAGGCAGAAATCAGGGAGTTAGAACAGTATCTTGACCGCATTGTTTCCAACCTGGAGCGAGCGGAACAAGCATTAAAAAAGGGAAAGGATGTACATGATGGCAAAGGTAAAAACTAAGATTGGTAATGATTACTGTCCGCAGGCGTTATTTCTATATGGCACAAAACAGGAAGATGGGCAGCCCCATTTTGGTCTTTTCTGTTGGTTTGGATATTATCGTTCTTCAGAGGGACTCGGGGTAATGGCTTGTATAGGTGAGGAAAAACAGACCAAGGATTTGATACGCAAAAATGGTGTATTTTCAGCGAACCTCGTGTCTGAACAGCTGCTGCCTTTGGCAGATTATTATGGTTGTATCTGCGGCTGGACCACACCGGATAAGATGAAGAGACTGCCTGCTGTAGAGTGGGGACAAGTGTTGGATGTGCCAACCATTGCAGAAAGCCCTGTCAGTTTTGAACTGGAAGTGAAAAAAGAAATCCCTATGGGAGATGGATCAGATATTTTTCTCTGTTTAATCCGCAATGTAACCCAGGATGAACAACTGCTGGACACAACGATTCCCTTTATAGAAAGATTGATGCAGGCTGCTCCGGTATTAGCCCCGGGCGACGAAGCCTATTCTTCCATTGATGGAAGATATCTCGGAAAATGGGGAGAACCTATGAAAAATATGGCTGACATCAAAGAATAGCTGCATAATACAAACGCATTCCGGAAGAACAGACTACAAAGGTCTTGGACTAATTTAATCCCCCCCGAATTGGGGGGATTAAAATTACCACCTACAGATTGAAGCCAAGAATGTTGCGAAAGGAGAAGTATATGAATTTGTTAAAACATGGCGATATCATTGGGATAATATCACCTAGTTGGGTAGCAAATAAAAATGATTATGAAAAGTACGCAAAAGGCATTGAAAAATTGGGATTTCGCGTCAAATTCGGCAAAAATATTTATAAAGACACTTATAAATATACTGCAAGTGTAACAGAGCGTGTTGATGATCTGAACGAGATGATATATGACGAGAATGTAAGGTTGGTATTCTTTGGTGGGGGGTATGGAAGTGTAGATTTACTTCCGTATATTGATTATAATAGAATAAAAGAAACGCCGAAGCTTTTTTTGAGTTATAGTGATGGAACATCTATACTGAATGCTATATATGCTAACACCGGCATAACGACATACTATGGGCAGACTCCGGGATTATTTGACAATATCAACGAATACGACAGAAAACAATTTGTCTCGCATTTGATCGATGGAGCGGTAACAGATCATATCAGTAATAGTGATTGGCATACTATAACAGGGGGATGTTGCAAAGGAAGCCTTGTTGGCGGATATTTACTTAATTTTGTTCTGACTCTGGGAAACAGATTCTTTCCGTATCAAACAGACAGGAATTATATATTATTTATTGAAGAATTGGATCAATTTCAATCCGTTCAGGATGTCAGCATGTTCTTAACTTGTATTGGGCAAAGCCGGTTGATGGAACAAGTAACAGGTTTGTTGTTTGGACACTATTCAGATGATATTTCGCCACTGTTGTTTGAAGTGCTGGAGCGGTTTGGTAAAAAATATAACATTCCTGTGGCTTATTGTGACGATTTTGGTCATGGCTCCAATCATGCTATTTTTCCTATTGGCAGAGGGGCGGTTTTAGACACAAAAAATAAAACACTATTATTTCAATAGAGCATAAGTTGTATGCGAATAGAATGTTTGCCCAATTTTTCCTCAGTTATAAGTCTAAGGGCAGACACATTTGCTATAAATTTAGCATTTTCAGGGGGGTGCAAGCTTTTTGCAGATAAGCGCTTAAACTCCCTTTGCGTTTCTCGTTTCGTTATTTAGAGTGTAGTATTTATGTGTAATGTCTATGTGCAATGTCTATGTGTAGTGTATACGTATAGTGCTATGCGTAATATATATGCGTAGTATCTATAAGGAAATGAGATAATAAGCCGCGTCATGTGTCAGTGCGCTGCGGTTCTTGTAGTCAAACAGGATATAGGCGGGACTTTCCAGCGGGGCGTGGTCAGCGGGGCATGTCTCCCATACCGGGTAGGTGAACCGTTCAATGTGCGTCATGCGCAGAAGCTGCGCGGAGGTGCAGCCGTCATAGCCTTTTAGATAGCGGTGTGTCAGTTCTTCGTGTTCGAAAAACTGGCGCACTTTTTTCTTTTCGGCATCATTTTTCTCCATGACATTTTCCGGTGAGAAGTCGGGGCGGCTTTTTAAGTTCTCGCGCAGATACAGGTCGAAGGTCAAAAGCTCGACAAAAAGAGCACGTTTGTCTGCCGCTGCGGTGCACGCGAAATCTAAGAGCACCTGATAGCGGTAGATCCGCGAGGGCGTGCTGGTCATATAGCCGTTCGTGCGGTAATAATCTGCGAGCGCCTCGTACATGTGAAAGGGCGAGGCAAACTGTCGGATCAGAGCGGGAAGCGTGCGGGTAAACTGACCGGAATTAAAATATAGTTCAACCATTTCCTCGACGCCCTTCAATTTCAGCACGTCGTCAAAGCTGAGCCATCGGGTATACAGCACTTCGTAAGGGGGGCGGGAGCCGTAGACAATGCCGTATCTGTCGGCGCACAGTTCCATCGGGGATCCTTTTAATACCTTGAGAAACCCTAACTGCAGCTGGTCCGGTGCCAGCGCGTACACATCGTTAAACGAGCGGGCGAAGCTGTCATAGTCTTCATAGGGAAGCCCTGCGATCAGGTCGAGGTGCTGGTGGATGTTCCGGAAACTGTGGATCGCCGTCACGATCCTGCAGAGCGCGTCGATATCCATATGGCGGTTGATCGCCCGCAGTGTGGCAGCATTGGTGGACTGCACACCGATTTCTAACTGGATCAAGCCAGGGCGCATACCGCGCATGACCGCAAGCTGCCTGTCAGTCAGCAGGTCGGCTGCGATCTCAAAGTGAAAATTTGTGACACCATTGTCATATTTTTTCAGATATTTCCATATGGAGAGGGCATGATCTTCATTGCAGTTAAACGTGCGGTCGATGAACTTTACCTGCGGCACTTTGTGGTCAAGAAAGTACTGCAGCTCTGACTGGACTGTGCTGATGTCGCGCAGGCGGACTTTCTTGTCGATGGATGAGAGGCAGTAGGCGCACTGAAACGGGCAGCCGCGCTGGGACTCATAGTAGATGATGCGGTTTTTAAAAGTGACAAGCGTGTCATATTTGGAGCCGCTGACGGAAATATCGGCATGGATCTGTCCGAAGCTGTCAGATGGATCTGCTGCTTTGCGGGTAGAAAGCGCGGGATCATACAAAAAAGGAAGCCTGTCTATATCCACAAGCGCGCGTTCTCCTGTAAATCCCTCCTTGCAGACGATGCCCTTGATCTCCGGCAGTGTTGTCGTGTGTTCCCAGTAATATTTCAACAGTTCCAGAAAAGTCTCCTCGCCCTCGCCGATCATGATTCCTGCAAGCTGCGGGAAGGTCTGTATCAGATCCTGCGCGTGATAAGAAACCTCCGGTCCGCCAAGCCAGAGCGCGGTGTCGGGCAGCAGTTTGGGCAGCTCCGAGAGCAGATCCTGTACGATATTCCAATTCCAGATATAGCAGGAAAAGGCGGCAGCCTGCGGTCTTTTCTGATATATGTCTGCGAGGATGGCGCCTTGCGGCTGATTGATCGTGTACTCCGCGATCTCGAGCGCACAGCCGCCGGGGCGGTCGGGGTAGTACTTGTCCGCGTAGGCTTTGAGGCTGTAGATGGCTGGATTGGAGTGGATATATTTGGCGTTGATCCCGATCAGCAGGATGCTGTTGTCTGAGGTTTGATTCATGGCTGTTGACTCCTGTGGGAAGTATTTCCCTTTTGATGATATGCGGTCTTATCTTGGTGGGCAGCGCAAGCCGTTCTGTCAATTTTGCTGCATTACGATCCAATACTGATTTCTGCAAAGTCAATCTCAAAATCTTCATAGATTCCGGCTTTTACCTTATCCGAAAAAGAATATTCTTCGAATGTATCCTGTTCAAAATTGTAAACCAGTATCAGTTGTTTCAGCGGATCAACGATCCAATATTCTTTTACCCCTGCTGTGCCATACTTTAATAATTTCTTATTGTAATCCATTGGACGGCTGGAAGGCGAAACAATCTCAATGATCCAATCGGGTGCGCCCTTACACCCTTCGTCTGTAAGCTTGTTTCTGTCGCAGATTACAGATATGTCCGGCTCTACATAAATATCATTATTTGCATTCAGAAATACTGCAAATGGAGCGGGGTACACTTTGCAATCACCTTTTTTATTTTTGATATAATCTTTGATCAAATAGGTAAAGTCTGTTACCAATTCCTGATGAATCCTGTCAGGGGCTGCCATCCTATACAATACACCGTCAATCAGTTCTGCCCTTTGACCCTCCGGCAAATTATAGATATCCTGGATGGTACAACAGTTTGACGGTTCTGCTACTGCTGCATTCATTTGATCACCTTCCTTTTCTCTATAATTATATAGTGTATTGATGTATGGTGCAAGTAATTTTCTCCTTGCGTTTCTGCACTTTTACTTTAGCATTTTGTGTGCAGATGGGTTGCTGTTTACGCCTTCATTACATAAAATTGTGTCAGAATTAGTTGGCGTGAACAGTAACGAAGGATTAAGAAGAAAAAATACGCAAACGGGTAGAAGCATGCGTGTATATGTGGTAAGATAATACTACCTGAATCATTACCCGGTTCTCAAAAGATTGTGTTATCCGACAAACGGAGCCGTCAAAGGCGGCATGGGGGATTAAAATCAAAAAGAATAGCATTTTATGGGCGGCGGTTTCGATGGCAGTCATGCTGGCATTGCCGTGGCTTGCGGTTACTTTTGTAAATGGCGATGCAGGAATGGCGGTATGCTTTCTTTTATTTTCTCTTTTCGGAATTGTGTATCCAATGAAAATGGGGAAAGCCATATGCATTGCGGGTGACGGGCAAATATTTTTCTATAAATATATAAATCATATTATTTTGAGGTGATAAAGTGGATAAGGGACGTATTATTTTTTTGAACGGAGTAACGAGCGCAGGGAAAACATCGATAGTCGAAGCCCTTCAGGAGCGTGATGACATATTCTTTTACGTTGTTGCCAATGATTTATTTCAGGAGATGATCGGGGATAAATATTTGCGTGAAAACTATTGGAAATATCTTAGCGAAGTGATCATTATGATGTACCATACTGCGAAGCTCTATTCAGATATGGGAAAAAATATTCTTATTGACGGTATACTGGTTGAAAGAGAAGAAATAACGCCTCATTATCTGCGGTTGCTGGAAATACTGAAAAATAATCCACTGGATTTGGTTGAAGTATATTGTCCGCTGGATGTATGCAGAAAAAGAAATATCGTGCGTGGAGACAGATACGAAAATCAATCCGATGAACAACATAAATTGATGGCAAAAAATATAGAATATACGTTGCGGGTAGATACAAGTTTGTTCAGTGCAGATGAATGTGCGGAAATAATTGTTAAGAAATTGTTTTAACCCATAAATTAAATATGCATTATGTTTCAAATTTTATGCAGTAGAACACTTTGCCGAAAAGGGATTTATTTTTTGCAGTCAATCCACTATACTCCGTGATAATCGGAGCATTTGCGGGAAAGGACATCCGGCATTTATCCTGTATGCGGCGGTCTATCTTGTTTTGGGTCAGAATTACAAACACCTATGAGAAATAGAGGTAGTGCGGCATTGAAGGGGAGGCGTTTTTCGAAGTGTCAGCATGAAACAGGATCAGAAGGATGTGTAAAAAGAGATCGAAAGGGGCATAGAGAAATGTCAGGGAAAAAGAAAGAAGAGAATCAGCAGGAAATGAAAACGTATATCAAGGGTGCCGGAGGGAGCATTGTCAGCAAATCGATCCTGAGCGGCAAGTCGAGATTAAAGTGGTTGTTCCGCGAGGAGTGTGAGCATGGGAATGGCTGGGTGGCTTTTGGGCATACGGACACACAGGAATATGTCGACAATGCCGAAAACATGTCAGTCGTTGACTTCAACACGCTCGCGAACATTGAGCCTGCGGTCGTGAATGTCTTTTTTATGCCGGTGGGCAGTGACCTGGAGTTCTGTGATGATAAGACAGGAAAATATTTTGTGGATACAAAGACTGGGAAGGAGATCCGGGAGCCTGTGAAGCACCCGGCTCAGATCGCATTTGAGAAGAATCTGAAATTCTTGAATCAGGAGAGTTACCCGTTAGACTTTTTTGAGATGTTGTTCACGGAAAGCGACAGGCTGAGTATGGTCCAGGCAGGGGAAGTCGATTTTCCCACTGGCGAGGTCGTGCTCGCGGATCCGCTGTCTTATCTGGGAACCAGGTACGAGACTGTTCTGGGGAGGCGGATCCCGGCTGGGCGCTATCCGGTGGAATTGTCGGTGTGCCGTTCCCGGGTCGCAGGTATGCGGGTAGCCGCGGCGAAGCTGCAGATCAGCGGCAGACAGGCGGTGCGCTATGAGATCGCCATGGCAAAGGGGAATGAGAGGGAGGACTTTGGCAAACCCAATGTATGGACATTTTTTGGTGTAGATGCCGGTCTTGCCTGTTTTGCGGATGTGAGAACATCAAAGGACTTTGGGCTGTTCATAGAAAAGTGGGAGAGGGAAAACCCCGGAAAAAACAAGTATGTGGATTATTTCGGACCGCTTTTCCGCAAAAGCTATGAGGCAAATCCCGATCTGCAGAGCCAGGAGGGAAATTTTCTAAAGTGGCAGCTGCCGGAAACCGGACAGCGGATCGTCCTGTTTTCCAGCGGTATGGGGGACGGTATTTTCAGCGGTTACTGGGGACTGGACGAGGCTGGGGAGATCGTCAGTCTGGTGGTGCCCTTTATGAATCCGGCGTATTTTTAGGGGATCGGAAAGCATCTCTGGTGAGGACTGCAGTGCGACAGCGGATGGGTGATCCGGTCCAACCAGGAATCCGGTCCTGGCTGCTGCGATATCCTGCTGATGGTGCCGGGGGACAGGATCGGCTGCGCCATCGAGCTCAAATACGCCGAGGACGGCGCCTTTGACGCCGCGTGCGACGAGGCGTTCAGGCAGATCGACGAGAAAAAATACATCGATTATTTACAGCAGGAATGCATGGAGACGATCTACACTTACGCGGTGGTCTGCTACAAAAAAAGCTGTAAGGTAGTCTGCAGATAATGCGTCTGCAGTCTGCATAGAGCAGCGTGTTTCAATATAAAATAAAAAGATCTGATGTTGGGAGATGGAGTGTGGAACATGTACAGGATATTTATTGTGGAAGATGATGAGATGATCGCGGGCAGCCTAAAGCGTCATCTCGAGAGCTGGAATTACGAGGTGGTCTGCGCAGGGGACTTCTCGAATATCATGGCGGAGTACGTCAGCGCATCACCGCAGCTGGTGCTGATGGATATCAAGCTGCCGTTTTTTAACGGCTATCACTGGTGCAGCGAGATCCGCAAGGTTTCCAAGGTGCCGGTCATCTTTCTGTCCTCGGCGTCCGACAATATGAACATTGTCATGGCGGTAAATATGGGCGGCGATGACTTTATCGCAAAGCCGTTCGATCTGGATGTGCTGACGGTGAAGATCCAGGCGATGCTGCGCAGGAGTTATGACTTTGTGAGCCAGAGCACGGTGCTGGAGCATATGGGGGCGATGCTGAATCTGACGGAGGCGACGCTGACATACGGCGGTGAGAAGCTGGAGCTGACCAAGAATGAACTGCGCATCCTGCAGGTGCTTATGGAGAACAAGGAGAAGGTCGTGGCGCGGGACACGCTGATGACAAAGCTCTGGGAGAGCGACAGCTATGTGGATGAGAACACGCTGTCGGTGAATGTGAACCGTCTGCGCAAGAAGCTTGAGAGTGTGGGACTGGTGGATTTTATACAGACGAAAAAGTATATCGGATATCGCATCGGGTAGCGGGGCAGTGAGGTTTTTGGTGTGAGGGCAGAAATGAAAAATTTTAGGGCATATTTTTATGAAAATATTCGATGGCTTGCAGTGATCCTGTTCATAGCGATGGTGATGACTGCGACAATGCTCCTGAACCGGATCCCGCTTTATGAGATCGGGTATGGAATGCTCCTGTGCGCATTTGTCACAGTGGTCGCGATACTCGTAGGATATGGCAGGCATCGCGACAGTTTCCGGCAGCTCGAACAGATGCAGGAAAACATCGCAGCGATTCCGTGTGACATGAAGACACCGGAATACATGTATGAGCGGCAGTATCAGGAATGTATACGCGCGATCGCGTGCGAGAAGGACAGACTGCAGAAGGAAATGAGGAGCCGGCAGCAGGATCTGGCGGAATATTATTCCATGTGGGTGCACCAGATCAAGACGCCGATCGCCGCGCTGAAACTTCTGGCGGATGAGGAGATGAATGCGTATCTGGACGATGAAGACAGCGCGGAAAATGACATGCGTGTCATAAATATGTATCAGAAGCAGAACGAGCTTTTCCGGGTCGAGCAGTATGTCGACATGGCACTGCAGTACACGCGCCTGGGCGCGCAGACAAATGATTTTGTGTTTGAGCGTGTGCTGCTCGACGAGGTGATCAAGCCATCGGTTCTCAAGTATGCAAAACAGTTTATCCACAAACAGCTGCGCCTGAATTATGTGCCGCAGGGTATTTGTGCTGTCACGGATAAGAAATGGCTGGGGTTCGTCATCGACCAGCTTTTGTCCAACGCCGTCAAATACACAAAGCAGGGCGGCGTCACGATCGAAGTGTCCACGGCTGCGCAGCCGCCGGACGGCAGCTGCGGACCGGGCGTGGAAGAGGGACAGAAACAGGTTCGCATCATAATAGAAGACACCGGCATCGGGATCAGTGCGGACGATCTCCCGCGTGTATGTGAGATGGGGTATACAGGTTACAATGGGCACGCAGACCAGTATTCCACGGGGATAGGGCTGTATCTCTGCAGGGCGATCCTCGATAAGCTGGGGCATCAGTTTGTCATCACTTCCGATCAGGGAAGGGGGACGCGGGCGGAGATCGTGTGCGTACAAAGTGAACGAGATCTCAATCGTCGCATAAGGGATCATACAGAATTACCATATTCTTGAAAATTTTTTATGGGTATAGTACAATAAGAAAGCAGCCGGAACACGGTTTCCCATGAATGGAACATTTGCGGGAACTGTGAATAGATTCCGGGAGGCTATTGAAACAAAAGGGAGGAAAAGAGCAATGGACATTAAAGAGCAGATCAGTAAGGTAGTGGAGGAGATTTCCAGGAACCCGAATATCAAGGAGCAGTTTGAGAAGGAACCTGTAAAGGTGATCGAGAAGCTTATCGGGGTGGATCTGCCCGACGATATCATCATGAAAGTCATTGATGGCGTGAAGGCAAAACTGACGATGGATGATGTGTCAAAAGTGGCAGGTGCCTTAAAAGGCGTATTTAAATAATCGCCAGCCGCAGCCCCATGCAGGGGAACGATACTGTTAAGACGGGGCATGGGGCGTGCGGATCTTTGCTGCCGCATCAATATCAAAATAGTCTCACGACCTCCGTTTTGCAGCTTTTGAGATCAATAGGTTCTGGGAAGTGCATTCCAGGATCCTGTATTTATATAAAGTATACTGTGATCGCCAGATTCAAGTCAATATAAAATCTTTCGGGTTCAGGGTAAACGCAAGCCTGACGTCAGCCAATCTTTCCGGGAACATGCAAAACCTCCTGCACACATCCGATCAGTGTATGTTTCATTTCTGTCATGATCATGAATTCTTTTCAAGAAATTATAAAAATCATCTAGTACTCCATCCGGTCAGAAATTAGCATCGTGAACCGCCTGTTTCGCACCATTGCGGCGTTAAAATTTCTAGACGATGCCACCGCATCGCCGTCGAAATTTTGCCTGGCACCGGCACGAACCATGCAGCCCACAACTCTAATTTCTGTCTGGATGGAGCACTGGAAACTTAAAAGATGCAAATGATACTGAAAAATATGCGAAGTGTTCCCGGACAGAGAAAACAGGCATGTTATATGGTAAAATTTTATCAGACAGAGTTGTCAAATCTTTCATTATATAAAATTTTGTAAAAGGAAGCTCAGAAAGGATAAAGATGGAAAAAAAGATTTTCAGGGAGAAGAGCATGGAACGGGTGTCTTCCCCCGAGCAGTTAGACGATTACATCAGAGTCACAAGCCCGGGCATGTGGATGGTGATGGGGGCAGTGGTTCTTTTGCTGGCAGGTGTGTGTGTCTGGGGGATTTTCGGTCGGCTGGACACGGTGATAAAAGCCCCTGCTGTGGTAAAGGACGGAACTATTTTCTGCTATATAAGGGAAGCCGACAGGGAGCAGATCGCCGCCGGAATGGAGGTGGAGATAAAGGGAAAAGGGTATCCCATTTTATCGGTTTCCGATGAGCCCATGGAGGCTTCCGGTCTGCTTACGCCTTACGCCATGCATATAGGCGGTTTTGCAGAGGGGGAATGGGTTTATGCGGCTGTGGCTGATACGGGACTTGCGGACGGCGTTTATGAGACAGAAGTGGTTGTGGAACGCATTGCGCCGGCCTCTTTTCTATTCAACTGATTAAATCAACTGATCAAATGATTTTTATGCCCCTGTGTGCATGAACACAGGGGCATAAACACAGGGGAGAAGGCAGATGATTTTACATAAAAATGCACAGAAATGTCCGGTGAGCAGAGGGTATGCAAAGGTGCCGGTGATCATGCAGATGGAAGCTTTGGAGTGCGGCGCGGCGTCCCTTGCCATGATACTGGCGTATTATGGCAAATGGATTCCTTTAGAGCAGGTAAGGGCGGACTGCGGGGTGTCGAGAGACGGTTCCAATGCCAAAAATCTGTTGCTGGCAGCCCGCAGCTATGGACTGACGGCAAACGGGTTTCGGTTTGAGCCGGACGCTTTAAGGCGGAGTGGGATTTTTCCCTGTATTATCCACTGGAATTTTAATCATTTTGTGGTACTGAACGGCTTTAAAGGGAATAAGGCCTGTTTAAATGATCCTGCAAGAGGGAATTATACGGTTTCCATGGAAACCTTCGACAAGTCCTTTACGGGGGTTTGTCTGTTGTTTGAGCCGGGGGAGGAATTTATTCCCGGCGGCAGGCCCAAAAGTGTTGCAGGATTTGTGAGAAAGCGGATGGCAGGGGCAGGGGATGCGGTGGTCTGTGTGATCCTTGCAACCGTCATCAGTTCCCTTCTTGGGATTGTGGCTTCGGTTTTTCCAAGGATTTTTATGGACAGGCTGCTGACGGGGAAGAATCCTGACTGGC
>CAJUQU010000045.1 GCA_910588595.1 uncultured Lachnospiraceae bacterium
ACATCGCCTGCTGTACCATCGGACGCGACGCAAAAGCCGGAACACACATGGAGTACCATTGAAATCAGCGCAAAAACTCAATCATACATTGAATGCCAAAACAGTCAGGATCATATAGGGCGGTGTCTGCCCTGCGGTGTCAGTTTGAATGTTGTCACCCATCGTTCCTCCTTAATGGCAAAAAATAGAGCATATAGGTTCATCAGTTTCTATATGCTCTAATGCTGTTGCTATTTTATTTTTGATTGATATGATTGCTAACTGCATAACCTCGTCTTCAATAATTTATTCTGTTCGCAATCGCTCAACAATGCTCTGCTTTTCTAAATTCTTAAAACACAGAAACGGGATAAGCACCGCAAAAGCCAGGAGAACAGGTGTACAAATCATCAGCGGCATCAGCGTAAAATGGAACGTGCTGAACTCATTGGCTGTCATGACACGGACACCGATCCCAACGGCCAGAGCGCTTACAATATAAGAAACGATCAGCGTGATCGCCGCGTAATCCAGACCCTCACAAATCAGCATCTTCCGCAGCTGGCGCTTGGTCATGCCCACGGACTGAATCATGGCGAACTCTTTTTTGCGGGAAACAATGGCCGTAACCATGGAATTGATAAAGTTGAGCACACCCACCAGAGCAATGATTATGCTGATGGTATTTCCCATGACTGCCGACGCCCGTGTCTCTGCCTCATACTGCTCCGTCATAGTTTTGCGGGATGTCACAGGCAGACTGGTGTCCATGGTCCTGGTATACGCATCGAGCATCTCCTGTGCTGCGGGAATATGTTCATCATCCACATTGAAGAACAGTCTCCGCAGTGTATTCTCCGGCCACTGCTGCCGGAATACCGAAGCAGGAATAACAAAGCGCATGCAGTGCTGATTTCGTACACCGCTTTCATAAGCGCCTTCCTCCACAGCCTGCAGCGGATATACAATCGCCATTACCGTGTAGGTGCGACCTTCAAGCACAATACTGCTTCCGACTGCAGGAACAGGCAATGCAGCATATCGCTCCGGGTCTGAGGCATCTATGGCAGGACCGACAGCCAGCACATAGTCGCCGCTGGCAAATTTCTCTGCATCATAGCTGCCGGAGAGCAAATACCGCTCCTGCACAATTGCATCCAGAGGGATCCCGTCCATGCCATACAGTACACCGATCGCTTCACGGCTTTCCATGGCGTTTTTTATCTGAGCAGAACCGGACGGATCGTAAGCTGCCCAATCGTCCAGTATTTCCTGTGTATAAAAGGCATCGATATTTTGCACCGTCTCGTCATCCAGTGTCAGTTCAAATTGATGAGAGTATTGATGACCAATCGCTTCCAAACCAGCCAATCCTTCCACGGACTCCACCAGTTCGGCATTCAGTGTGGAACCATGAGGGTCATATCCGCCAATATAGTCTGCACTGCTGCTGTCATCCAGCCGGAAATCACTGATCGTCAGCTCAGACAGGTATTTCTCCATATCAAAAGCAGCATTCTTAGCGTAGAAACAGCTGAGCAAAACCAATCCCAGGGTCAGAGAGCAGATGACTGTCACTGTCCGTTTTTTGTTCCGCCCCAGATTTGCCCATGCCATACTGGTAATGGAAGCGCCATTCCGGGTGCGTTTGCTCTTCTTCCTGCCTGTGACGGCGGCATCACTCATCCGCAGCGCTTCGATCGGAGAAACCTTGCCAGCGAGCCTTGCCGGACGCAGGCAGGAGATCGTGACCGTCAACCATGCAAAAAGGGCAGACCCAAAAAAGATCACGGGACTGGCGGAAACCACGGCATTGCCCTCCAGCCGTCCCATCAGCACAGGAACCAGCACCATGCCCAGCAGCCAGCCCAGAAGAAGCCCCATCGGAATACCGATCACGCACAGCCGGTTTGCCTGACCATAAATGAGTTTCCTGATCTGCTTTGTGGTCGTTCCCAGTGTTTTCAGCTTTCCATAGAACTGGATGTCTGCAGTAACGCTGATCTGAAAGATATTGTAAATGATCAGATAGCCGGCAAGGAACACCAGCACCATACCCAAATACATGGGAATGCTTTCCTGCGCTGCAGTGGCATTCATCTCCGGTGAATATGCCAGATTCACGCCATATTTCAAGCCCGTCAGTCCGGTGTCTGCCAAAATATCCTCCATGGTGGCATCAATATTGCGGTCACTGTGCAGGATCACTTGTGCGGTATGTACACCTAAAACGCTTGTTTTTCCGTCAGCAGCACAGTCACCGATCATCTCATCCGCAAATTCACGGCTTACCCAGGCCATGCTGGCATAGACTGATTCGTTGCCCTCCCAGAAACCACAGAGGGTAAAGGTGGAGGCAGTCACCTCATCCTTTGCAAGATCCTTGCGCCATTCCAGCGTTACAGTCTCCCCCAGCTGATGGGGAATACCCAGGCGATCAAGGACCAGTGTGTCCAGAGCGATCTCATCTGCTGCCGTTGGCATTGTTCCGGTGGTGGGCATAGCAAAGGAATGCCTGGCATTGATGTCACTGCTCCAACGGATCTCAACCTGTCTGCCACCCAGCTTTTTGTTTTGTGCAAGCCCAAGAACAAGACTTTCTCCGGCTTCTGCAACATCAGGGTGATTCGCGATCAACGAAAACTGCTCTGCGGTGATATTCTTAAAGGATGCCTGACCATCATAACCAGTCTGGCGGAACGTCATTTCCACCATGTTTTTGCTCATGCTCTGTGCCAGGGTAAAGAGGGTGGTGAACATGATCGCAGTCATTAAGATGGCGATGACCGCCACCAGGTTCCGGCTTTTATTTTGCTTGAAAGTACGCTGATTCAGCGTCTGAATTGGTTTGAATACTGTTTTCATCATGCATCCCTCCCCTATTGAGACACGATGCGGCCGTCCTCAATTCGGACAATGCGATCCGCCATCTGTGCAATTTCCGGGTTATGGGTGATCATCACGATCGTCTGGTTAAATTCTTTGCCGGTCATTTTCAGCAGACCGATCACATCGTCACTGGTTTTGGAATCCAGGTTGCCCGTGGGTTCATCCGCCAGGATAATGGCAGGCTTAGATGCCAGCGCACGGGCAATCGCCACTCTCTGCTGCTGCCCGCCGGAAAGATTGTTCGGCAGGCTATCGAGCTTCTTCTCCAGACCAAGCAGACGGACGATCTCCATGATAAACGTTTCATCAGACTTGCGGCCATCCAGAGCAATGGGAAAAACAATATTTTCCCAGACACTGAGTACCGGCACCAGATTGTAATTTTGAAAGATAAAGCCGATATGATTGCGCCGGAAAATGGTAGCCTGTTCGCTGCCTAGCTTTGCCAGTTCCGTATTTCCGATTTGAATACTACCCTCGCTGGGGGTATCGAGTCCGCCCAGCATATTTAACAGCGTAGATTTCCCGGATCCTGAGGTGCCAATGATCGCAGTGAACTTGCCACGCTCGATCTCCAGATCTATCCCATCCAATGCCTTGACCAAAGCTTCACCCTTGCCGTAATATTTTTTAAGACCGGCAGCCCTCAAAATTGCTTCCATAAGTATCTCCTCCTTGTAACCGGGAATCCGTTTCCCGTTTCTGACTATATTCTACCAGTTCAATGTCACAGGGAAGGTACAACAAAGGTACAGTTTTGTACCTTTTGAAAAAAGACGGCTGTCTCTATCACACTACGATCCGCAAACGCTCTGTAATGCTTCCTTTCTCAATAAACCGGCAGCACATCAGGGGTACTGCCACTGCCAGAAACAGTATGAAAAGCAAGTCTGCCCACAAAGGAGCCAGCGTATAATGGTAGGTCATACACCAAGTATTAAGCTGTGAAAAAACTGCCGGCATCCCAAACCAGGTCACAAAGAAGGTCACTGGCAGCAAAATCACGATCAAAAGAGTCCCATGAAGCAAGCCTTCTGTCAGCAAAAGCCATTGCAGCTGTCTGCCTGTCATACCAAGACTCTGATAGACCGCAAATTCTTTTTTTCGGACCATCGTCTTTGTAACCAGCATATTGGCAAAGTTCAAAAGGCCAATGATCATCAACACGATCCTGACGATCAGCTCGGGCAGGCATTTATTCAACCTGGCGCTCTGGAAGACTTCCTGATAATCGCTGCGCATCCAAACACCGATCCCGCGATTCACCCCCTGCTCATATGAGCTGAGATAGTGTTCAAATTCCTCCTGCCCGCTGCGATCAATGTTGACCGCCAGCTGACGGATCCCCTCATCAGGGAACAGCCGGTCAAATAAGGACAGCGGCACAAAATAAGCCAGATGAAAGCTGGACTCTAAACTGTTTCGTCCGCTTAAAAATGAGGTATCTCCCATAACAGAAGCCAGCACGGTAAGCTGCTCTCCCCCCAGCTCCACAGTTTCTCCGGCGGCAGGCGAGGACACGCCCTCTGTATAAGCGCCTGCAGCCACAACATACCGCCCGTCAGCAAACTGTTCCGCATCAAAATCACCGCTGGTGACTGGACAGTTGTCCAGTACATACCGCAGGTAGGCGTCCTCCAGCGCGATCACTATGCCGTAGTAGCTGCCCGTCTGTTCCAGGCAGTCCAAACCGGCACACCAATCGGGGTAGGCAGCCTGACTCTCTCTGCGGGTCATGGTCTCATCATAAGGTTCATTGTAAAAGTCCACGATCCGCCGGCGCAGCTCGTCAGAAGCCGTCAGAACCACTTCCTTCGATTTCAGGACACTGACTTCCAAAACTTCGCTGCGTCCACGCAGATCGCCTACGATCTGTTCCGTGATCGCCCGATTGTTGGGGTTATACCGCTGTACAGTGGAGGCAGCGGAGCCATCCTCGATGGTGTAGTCCCACGGAGACATCCCGTTTAAATACAGTCCTTCGTCGTAACTGGTGTAACAAATCCAGGTAGAACAGAGCAACAGAAGGGAGAACAGCAATGACAGCAATGAGAGAAGTGTACGCCTTTTATTTCTCCACAGGGAGCGAAGAGCCAGACGAAGAACACTGACTTTCCCTGTACCGCTGCGCCTCCGTCCTCTCGGCACCCGTCCATCCAGATTCCGCAGCATCTGAGTCGGCATCATTGCGCCTGTCCGGGCAGCAGGCAGAAAATACGCCAGTAAAACGGTTCCGAAGGTACTGAGTGCTGCCAGCGCGAACGGCTCCCAGGACAGGAAGTAGGTTCCCGGGTTTTGCTCCATGCCGGTCACGATCCGCGGTGTGACCAGATATTGTATACCAAATCCCATCAGCCAGCCGGGGAGCAAGCCAATAAGAGAGAGCAGCGCGGCCTTTTCCAACAGAAACCATCGGATCTGCCGCGGTGTCATGCCCAAAGTTTTCAAACCCGCAAAAAAGCGGCTATCCTGATCCATTGCCACATGAATGATACTGTAGATCATCAAAAAACCACACAAAAGCACCACCAAGGCAGGAATGTAGAACGGTGTTGCATGCTGACTTGCCATTTCCATTCTGGCTTCGTTATATGCCAGATTGGTCGTGTAAAGAACCTGATTTACGCCCTGATCTGTCATGATCTGCTGCGCCTGCTGCTCCAATTCCTTTGGCTGATGGAGATCGACCCCCATCGTGACGGATGCCGTATCCGGGTAGCCGGTCAGAAGTCCGGCAGCACACTCCGCTGTCACCCAGGCACAGGCTTCCGTGAAGTTTGTGGGGCTTGCCCACCATCCGCAGAGGGTAAAATCCGTACTGTGCCGTCCTCCCTTGCTGTCTGTCCACTGAATAGACACCGGAGCACCCAGTTCATGAAGAACCCCCAGAGAGTCCATGGTAAATTCATCCAGAGCGATTTCTCCCGCTTTCTCTGGCAAACGCCCCGTTGTAGGAACAGAGAGGATGCTCTCGGCATAGTCCTGATCGGTTACAGCCAGCTTGACACTGCGAACACCCATCATCTCATCGGAGAGCTGGCCCAAAGCGCTGATCCGGACCGTGCTTTTTACATAGGGATGCTGCGCTAATTTATCTGCCTGATGTGCGGTCAATCCGTGGTAGAGGATGTGGCTGGTGGAGCCGTATTGGTACTTATAATTGAGCAGAAACCCATTTTCTACTGCGCTGCCCAGAAGAAAAGTGAACGTATACAATCCTGTGATCAAAACGATCGCTAAAACCAGCAGTAAATTTTTTACTTTGTGAAATTCAAAGTCCCGCCACGCAAGTGTGTGACATATTTTCAGGTTGTTATTTGCAAGCATGACAACCTCCTTACGCTTTCAGGCGGCCATCTTCTATGCGAAGCACACGGTCAGCCATCTGTGCGATCTCAAGGTTGTGGGTGATCATAATGAGTGTCTGGTGATACGTTTCTACGGACAGTTTCAAAAGTCCCAACACATTCTGTCCACTTTTTACATCCAGGTTTCCGGTAGGTTCATCGGCGAGAAGAATGGCTGGCCTGGCAATCAGAGCCCTGGCGATGGCTGCCCGCTGCTGCCCGCCGCCGGAAAGCTCGTGGGGATAGGCATTCAGCCGATTCTCCAGCCGAAGCTGCCGCATGACATCCGCAAAGAAACGCTGATCCGGCGTACTGCCAGCCAGACTAAGAGGGAACAGAATGTTTTCTTTTACGGTCAGTGTTGGAACCAGATTAAAATTCTGATACACAAAACCTGCTTTGCGGCGGCGAAACACAGCCAGCTCTTTTTCCTTCAAACCAGCCAGATTGACACCATCTACGATCACTTCCCCCTCATCAGGGGTGTCCAGCCCGCCGATCATGTTCAGCAAAGTGGTTTTGCCGGAGCCGGATGCACCAATAATGGCGGTAAATTTACCCTTCTCAATAGAAAGGTCGATACCATCCAGGGCTTTGACTTGTGCCTCTCCCTTTCCAAAGTATTTCTTTAATTGATGTACCGTTACAATTTCCATCGCTTCGTATTTCCTCTCTCCCTTTTCCTATACGCTGTCTGCTCAACTCAGCAAATAGACAGAGAAGGTGCTGCCTTCTCCATCATTTGATTTTACGCTGATATAGCCTTTCTGCCGCGTAATGATCCCGTTGGCAAGATACAGCCCCAGACCAACGCCCTCTTCGGCAGCTGTTTCCTGCGCCCGATAAAAACGCTGGAAAATATCGTGATAATGCTCCTCATGGATGCCAATACCGGTATCGGATATATCAATTCGCGTATAGAATTGCCACGGGCGGACAGACACACAAATGCTGCCGCCTTCCGGGGTGTATTTTACCCCGTTGTCCAGGATATTGCCCAGAGCCTCCGCTGTCCACTTAGGGTCATGCTGCGCAGTGATCGACGACGCGCATTCCACCGACAACTGGATGTTTTTTTGGTCCGCTTTCGCCCATACGGTACTGATCGCCTGGGCAATGGTCTTATCAAGAGGTGCCTCTTCCATGTGTAGAACAAAAGTTCCCGTTTCCAGCCGGGACATTTTGATCAAAGACTGCATCAGAAAATCCAGTTTATTGATCTGTGACGCCATGGTTTCCAGAAACTCCGCCCGCTTTTCCTCTGTCAGCTGATGCTGTTTCAGGATGCCGGTAAACATCTGAAGATTGGCAACAGGGGTTTTCACCTGATGGGAAATATCGCTGACCAGCTCCTGAATGGTCTGCTTATCCCGCTGGCTCTGCACCTTGCCTTCGTTCATGATGTCATAGTATTGCAGGAGTTTTCCCTGTAACCTGGCTGTCACGCTGTCCTCAAAAGGCCGCTCCATCTCCGGCTGTCTCCCGGAAATCAAGGCATCCAGCGTGTCACATATTTCGTCTGCAAAGTGAAAGACCTGTCTCTGCCAAAACCATATCCCCAGACCGGCCAATACAAAAATACCACCTGTCACAGCCAAGAGGCTGTAACGAACACTGGAACGGGGAACATATACCCACAATAGCCGGCACAGCAAAGAAAAAAGCACAACGGCTGCCAAAACCATCAAAATTTTCAAAGTTTTCAATGTTTCGTGCTTCTTCATTGTCTACCTCCTGTCCAGATATAACCCATACCCCGGATGGTCTTGATATAGGTATGATCGTCACACTCAATCTTCGCCCGAAGCCGATTCATCGTCACCGTAAGTGTGTGGTCATCAATGAAATTCCCGTCACAATCCCACAGCCGTTCCAGCAAAAGCTGCCGGGTAATGATGTTGCCCGCATGCTCTGTCAGTGCTTTCAGCAGCTTATATTCGTTGGGCGTGATCGACAGCTTTTCCCCGCCCCGCACGGCAGTCAGCGCACCAAAATCAATCAGAAGAAACCCGTCCGTCCAGCGATCCGCAGGAGCCACAGTCGCTTTGTTTCCTCTCCGGATGGCGACCTCTACCCGCCGCAAAAAAATCTGCATATGAAACGGCTTTGTAATGTAATCCTCGGCGCCCAGATCAAACCCGTTCAGCACATCCTGATCCAGATCATTTGCCGTCAAGAAAATCACGGGGAGTTCCGGTTTGATCGCTTTCACTTCCCGGCAGAGATCAAAGCCGTTGCCATCCGGCAGATTCACATCCATGATCGCAAGGTCAAACGGGTCCTCCTGCAAAAGCTGTCTGGCTTTCCGACAGTTATATGCTGCCACCGTCAGATAGCCGTTACTGTCCAGTTCAAAACACAGTCCGGCACTTAATGCCAGATCATCTTCTACGACTAAAATTCTCATCACTTATCACCTTCTCGCTTCTTATATCTTCGGTCTTGTGGCTTAACCGCCGTCTTAGGCAGCAGCCGGACACCTGCCATCTTTACCTCACCGGGAATACGACTCTCCATTTGGAAATATCCCATGACGCTCAGAGAGGTTTTTCCCTTGCCTCTCTGAGTGTCCTATGATCCATATTCATATCTCCGACAATCCACTCTATTATATTTCATTTGCCCGAAGAATACAAGCGGTGCAGATGGGGCGCAAGACCCTGTATCAGAAGCACTATGTAGCCGTTTTCAATACAGATGGTATCATTCAGCCGCCCGACAGCGCGGGCGTTTTCTGAATAGGAAACGGCGGTGCTCACTTGATACTGGATTGCGAACAGAACGTGTAGCTTTTCACCCTGCTGCGGCCTTGTACTAAATCCTCGGTGTAAATAGGATCTAAGAGAATATCGGTTATAATCTTGTTCCTCCACATGGGAGCGTCCGATATAGTCGGGGAGTAGGGCAAGCTCTTTAGCTTTCGGTATGCCGTGAGACTGGGTATGCCGTGGTCGTTCAGATACATCACGATTTGAAGTTTGGCCATACCTTGCAGACACAGCTCACAAATCTTCTTGACGATTTCAGCAGTCTCCGGGTCAACAATTAGCTGATGTTTGTCCTTTGGGTCTTTTATGTAGCCGTAGGGAGCGAAAGAGCCGATGTACTGGCCGTTGCGCCCCTTGTAATCAAAAACATGCCAGATTTTCTTTGAGGTCTGATGATAATACTGGTCGTTCATCACATTTATTATCGGCACAATAATGCTGTTCACGCTATCCGGGTTTAGGTAGCCACGCCATTGACCAAGCTGATAAAGCGGACGCCCATCCGCACAAAAAGGTTATCAATCAGACTCTTGGCGTCACTGTAATTCCTGGCAAAACGGGAGAGGTCTTTCACTACAACGCAGGTAATTTTTCCGTTCATTACATCCCCCAAAGGCGCTGGGATTGAAAAAAGGCGGCACTGTGAAAAGTACCGCCCCCAACTTCGGGACATTTTGACCCAAAGAGGTTTGCTGTGTCACCGCCGCTGTCGCGTCAATTCCTTATTATTTTGAGTTCACATGGGCAAAGATATTTATTGATGATATATTGTCTTCAAGTATTACCAGCTTTTGCGTTTTTTAATTCCATCCCTATACCACAAAGATGTTCCAATTCAGGTTTTAACTCATCGGTTGTATAAATAGAAAATGGACACTCTTTTTTGAGATCTAAGATGTATTGGAAATATTCAGAAACAGTGCAGTAGAACTTTCAGATCTTTTCAATAATTGTGAAAAAGTTTCAAGAACAGGCATATACAAGTGACACGCATCTCCAAGAATATCTGGGTAGTATTCTCCTGTTGACAGCGTTATATAGTTTCGCCGCTCTGCTTGGGCAAAATCTCTAAATGCCTTCATGATAAAATCCTCCACATCCGTTCTTGTGTATAAATCAGCTTTTATTTTATCATAAATCTGCCATCTTCTCAATAGACAAGATGAAACTTTTCAAGCAGTCATGGCAGCTCATGTTAGCATGTGTGGAACGAATAGAGCGCAGGACATATTAACATATTGTCCTGCGCCAAACGCACCCGGAAACCCTTGATGCAAGCGACTTTCAAACGCCTAAATGCTAACAGTCCAGCCGTGGAAAATAGCGCAAGAAAAGGCGATACAGCCCTTGTAATCGGGGCTATACCGCCTAATCTGATATTACTTCCTAATAACTTGAAACCTTTAGGTTTCCGGAGTTTATGAGCTATTTTGATACAATTTGCACAGCCGATTAACGCTTGCCAAACTGCGGAGCGCGACGAGCTGCCTTGAGGCGTATCTTATTTACTTCCCCACACTGCCACATTATCTCCGAGTGCCGTAAAAGTCATGACAACTTTCCGCTCATCCGGGTCAAAGTAAAGCTGTTCACTGGGCATCTTCAAGAAAACGCCCTTATAAGTCACACCGCCAACAGTGATCGTCATGTTGGGTGAACCATCCTCATATGTCCAGCTCCCTTCCAGTTCTCCTGTCACTGTACCGTCCTCATTCAGCGTTATTTTTGACGGCTGCATGATCCCCAGTGTACTGTTCCCAGCTTTCTGATAATAGGTCGTAGGCGTGTGCACGATAAACTCATAGTCGCCGCACATGTCCTCGACAGCATATCCTGTCTTGCTGATCTTCTCGTCCGCATACTCATACGGCGCCGCGACAAGCCAGCCGTCCTCGTTGACAAAAAGCTGCTGCACCCGCACTTCATGCGCCTCCGGAATACCATTTTTGCCGTCTGCAAACCTGGAGTGATAGATCAGGAAGATCTCCCCCTCCTCTGTCACATAAGCAGAGTTGTGCCCCTGTGCCACGCGGATCTCCCGATTTCCAGTCCAGTCGCAGGAACCCATGATGCGCACGCCGACTTTCTCAAAAAGGTCATTGCATTCCTTCGTGTAGACCGCACTGTTTCCCGCCTCATCCACGTAAGGTCCTGTGATATTTTCCGACCGGAACACCCTCATCTGATAGCCACCGTCCGCCACAAGTCCGCCATAGGACACGAACAGATAATAGTACCCGTCCTGCTCTATAATGTAAGGTCCTTCCCCTGACACGCCAAAACCGCCGTGAACTTTATAGCCATAGTAAGCGTCCTGCTCGTTTGGTATCGTCTCATAAGTCGTTGTATAATCCCGCAGTCCTGTATTCTCGTCAAGTTTCAGCATATACAGTCCCCCGAACCATGAGCCGAACACCATCCAGAGCGAACCGTCCTTGTCAAAGATCACACAGGGATCGATCGCGTTTAGTTTTGTGTTCTTGATGTTCTGGTATCTGGTCAGGTTTGCATCCTCCCCAAGCACCTGATACACATCTGTGAGCTTCACATCGTGAGAATCTGTATTGAATCCAGAATACACCACAGGTCCTACATACGCATAAGGTCCCTCGATGCTGTCCGCTGTCAGGAGGACGATCACCGAATTCCAGTCGTCTCCGTTCACACTCATATAAAAACAGTACTTATCCATATTGGGATTGTAGATCACATCCGGCGCCCACAGGTTTCCGTTCAGGTTTGGATTCGTCGCTGTCTTACAGTATTCCTCCCACTCCTTTCCGAACAGATCTGTATATTCCGAGTTGATGTTCATCTGAAATATCTCCCAGTTCATCAGATCCGTACTCTTAGCCCACGCCATGTGGGAACCAAATATATAGTATGTTCCATTGTCATAAACGACTGAAGGGTCGTGTACGCTCACACGACTATATGACACTTCTGTCATTTCTGCCTCCTCCTCTTTTGCATCCGGCTGCGTTTCCTGCGGAGCTGTATTTGTTGTTTCTTCACTTGCATCTGTCTCTGCTGCAGTGCTCTCCTGCACTGATGTCATCCCGCCGGATGCAGGATCCGTTTTCTGTCCCCCGCATCCGCCAAGCACCGTTGTCAACAGCAGCGCTGCTGACAACAGTGCTGCCACGATCCTCTTTCTCATATCGCTCCCATTCCTTCCTATTAATATGAGCTGTTTTTAAAAAAGGAGAGCATTTGAAACAACGCCCTCCTTCTTGTCACATTATTTGCCGATATAACTTTCAGTTACATTATATTGATCTTATCATGCTCTTAGTAATTCAATTCGATACCGATCATCTGATATGCTTCCTTTGCCGCTGACAGTGCTGCCTGGTTTGCATCATATGCTTTCTGTGCAAGCTCTGCCGCGAAATCGTTCGCGTTCTTGCCTTCCAGACGGACCTGATCCTCAACCCCCAGTGTATCGCCGACTGCGCGGTAGGATGTGTCAAGGAAAGAGGCAAATCCCGGGATCTGGCAGTCACCGAACGGAATCGGATTCTTGCAGTTTGCAAAGAAGTCATCAAAATACTTGCCGTACTTGGTATCTTCGTCCGCAGTGACGAGATCCTCACCGTTTACAGGATCGTAGACAGACTGATAAGTTCTTGTTGCGGCTGTTGGATAGAAGGACTCCTGGAACTCTTTCCAGATCGCTTCGTCTGTCGTGATCGGACAAGGCATTGCCTGTCTGTAGAGTGGGAGATCTGCGTAAGTCTCGACATCCTGGTAAGCATCAAGCTTCGTCTGCCAGCCTTCTGCACCCCAGCCCATCCACTTTAAGAGCTCATACGCTTCTCTCGGATGCTCTGTCGACGAGGAGATACCGCCGAAATCAAGCACGCCAAATACATATCCGCTCTGGCTTGCCGGTGTTGTGTAAGGCACCCACTCCATACCGCGATTTCTGTAGTCCGGTGTGTCAAACAGGTTCAGATACGTCCACCACGCGTCGATCTGGAATCCAAGCTTTCCTGTGTATGCAGCCCACATTGTTCTGTCGCCCGTCCATGCCTCCATCTCGTCAGTGTCGCCGTACGGTGCATGGTACTTGCCGTTCACGAGCTCTGCCCACTGGTTTACGCCTGCTGCCCACTGCTCCATATGGTACTCTTTGCCATCCCAGCCAAACTCGCCGATCAGGTTGTTGCCGTTTGAGATCGGATAGTATGTAACAAGAGAATGGAACTGGTTAAATCCGTAAGTTCCCGCGTCGGTATTGGTCGCTGCCTTGAAAGAATTGATCATCTCATCCCATGTCCAGTTTGTCGAGGGTGCATCGATGTTCAATGTCTCAAATACGTTCAGGTCACAGTAGATCGCATCCGGGAAGAACTTGATCGGTGTGGCAAGCTTCTTGTCCGTGCCGTAGTATCCAAGCTTCGCACTGTTGATGGAGGGAAGGATATTCTGGTTCTCAGGATCTGCCTCCCAGTAGGGTGTCATGTCACCGAGCAGCGCGTTGGAGAGTGCAAAATCACAGTTACCTAAGATCATAAAGCAGTCAGGTGTCTGTCCGGACTGGACCAGATTCAACAGCGTGTCATTATAACCGTCTGTGGAAAATGCCTGTGCCTCCACCTTGATATTCGGGTACTTAGCCATGAAAGCCTCCGCTACCCTGTTCACAAGCTGTTCGCTGTCAAAATGCATGTAGGTCAGCGTGATCTCCTCCGTCGTCATCGCGGGAAGCCCAGCTGCAGCTGCACTCCCATCTGCACCCGCCGCATCTCCCGCGTTCGCATCTGCATTTGTGTCTGCACCTGCATTTGTGTCTCCACCCACATTTGTGTCTCCACCCGCATTTGTGTTTGTGCTGCCGCCTGCCGAGTTTCCTCCGCAACCGCTGAGCAGCCCTGCCACCAGTGTCGTCGCCATCATCAGGCTTACAATTTTCTTTTTCATTGTGATTCCTCCTTGTTTTTTCGTTATATTAATTAATAACATACTGTTTTACGCAGAGAACACATATTCTTAGCATTCTCTTAAAACCAACTTGTTTTTACTCTCCAGTGATACCTGTGCGGTCAACGCTCTCAACAAACTGTTTCTGAAGCACGAGGTACATGATCAGCAGCGGCAGGATACTGAGCATCGTTCCCGCCATCTTAATGGACTCGTTGATGTCAACCATTCCGCTTCCCGCAACACTTCTCGCCGTGTTGTAGCTGTTTTCAAAGTTCTTAAGCGACACGATCAGCGAACTCCAGTGATATGCGTTTGCATTGTTTGTAAACGCGCCGACTACATAGAGCTGTGTCAGGTAGGACTCGTTCCAGTACCACACGATCGAGAACAGGAATACGACCAGGATCGCGGGCGCCGCAGATGGAAGTGCGATCTTTCGAAAGATCTTAAAATGCCCCGCCCCGTCAATCTTTGCCGCCTCGATCAGCACCTTCGGTATCTGACGGAAGAAGTTGAAGAAGATCAATATAAAGATCTGGGACTTCAGCCCCTGCCCCAATATCGCCGGTATGATGAACGCCTTGATCGAGTTGATCAGTCCGATTTCAGTATAAAATACATACGTCGGCATCATCGTCGCCTGCGGCGGCAGGATAAAGGAGAACAGAAGCAGTCCAATACAGAGCTTCTTTCCCTTGAACTCATAGCGTGCAAAACCATATCCTACGACGGCACAGATCACAACATTGATCAGCGTCGGAACGCCTGCGATCACGACAGAATCGCGGAATGTCTTCCAGTAATCCATAGACTGAAATGCCTGTTTGTAATTTTCAAGATACAGCTGGCTTGGTATCCAGTTGATCGATGTGTCGAGCAGGTCATTGAGATTCATAAAACTCTTGCTGATCATGTAGAGTACCGGGTACAGATAGACAAACCCGATACTGATCAGCAACAGATACACGGCTGCGAGCTTGCCCACACCCTCGGTGTCCTTGGAGCCAAAGATCAATTTTCTGACTTTATATTTGATCTGCTCACTGCTCAGATGTCTCTTTCCTGAGTTACCCTCAGGACTAAGCGCTCTTTTTAGATTGTTTCCGCTCGCGCTTTTCTTTCTGTTTTGCGTAGTTTCGCTCATTCCTCTCACCCCTCTTTCTGATCTTCTTCTCCAGCCGTTTCTCTCTCTTTAATTCACGCTGGTATCGCTTTGCACGTCTCTCGTATACATCCTTGCGTCCCATGATCAGCACCGCAAAGAAGATCACGATCGCCGACTCGATCACGGAATACAGCCACGCCATCGCGGAGGCATAACCATAACCGCCCGTCGCAGAGAGCATCGTTTCATATATGAGTACGATCAATGCATTCTGCTCGTTGTTTGACATAAAGATGACTGTGTACACGACATTCAGCAGGATCATAGGCTTCACGGTCGGAAGCGTGATCTTCCAGAAACATTCCCACTTGGAACCGCCGTCCATCTTCGCCGCCTCGTAGAGCGAAGTGTCGATCTTCTGCAGTGCCGCAAGGAATATCAGTATCTGTACGCCGGAGTACCAGAGCAGTGTGATCATGTTGCTGAACACGCTC
Organism: uncultured Lachnospiraceae bacterium; assembly: GCA_910588595.1. Taxonomy (GTDB): domain Bacteria; phylum Bacillota; class Clostridia; order Lachnospirales; family Lachnospiraceae; genus COE1. The sequence continues at coordinate 15,512 of CAJUQU010000045.1, forward strand.
GTGATACTCACGGCGAGCAAATGCGGCAGATACTCGTCCAAAAGCTGTTCGATCATCGTCACATTCATCATTGGAATGCTCGCTGCCTCCTGGTCTGCCAGCTGCTGCATGACAGGTCCGCTGGCGATGATGATCGGGAGGAAAAATATCATTCGAAAGATTCCCCTGCAGGAGATCTTCTGATTCAGGAGCATCGCTATGATCAGAGAGAATGCCACAATGACCGGCACCGCGATCAGCGTCTCGAGCAGGTAGGACTCCAGCCCCATGATGAAGTCCGGGTCTTTCAGGAAGATCTGGCTGTAGTTCTCAAATCCGACATAGAGCTTTGCCATGCCCTGCGGGAGCAGCTTGATCTTGTTGAGGGAGTACCCAAAGGACTGCACCATGGGCCACAGCACCAGCACCAGGATTCCGATGAGCCACGGCAGTATGAAAAGATATCCGATCGCATTCTCCCTGCGCTCAAGCTGTCCGGGCTTTATTTTTCTATTGTTCTTCATCCCTCACTCACCCCCTATCACATATGAAAGCGCCGGAACGGTCACATCTTCCGCCTTGCGTTCTGTCTCATCATAATTGATGTACAGCTTTACACCATTGTCATACGTCACAATTGTGACACCAGTGTCAGTTATCTCATGATTGACGATCATGCTGCCTTTCGTGCGCTCACTGACCTCGCTCAGCTCATCATAATAGTTCAATATCTGATCACGGTACACGGAGTACTGTGCGGTGTACACATCGCTGGAATTCGTGTAGATCAGCTCAGAAGGATTCTCGTAGGTCAGGTAGAATGAAGGATAGATCCCTGTCTCCACCAGCTTTAGGAAATATTCCCTCTCGTTCGCCTCAAAGTTCACATAGTCACCGTACATCGGCAGGATGCCTTTCAGTGCGATAGACAGGAACGGAACACTCTGATCTGTATAAATGTAATCTGAATCTGCGATCGGCATATCGACGATCGCCTTTGCATACTGCCAGTAGCACTGAACCGGCGCTTCGAGCATGAGATCCATGTTTTCACTGATCTGCCGCAGCGCTTCCCCATACAGATACTTTGACACCAGACGAGTCTGCATCGTGTCGCCCATCGTGTAGGTAAACATCGTGTTTCCGATCTCTGACAGCGCGATCTTGTTCACTCCTTTTTTGACAAAATTCTTCTGCAGCAACTGCAGGTTCTGGAGCGACTTCTGCGGTGTCCAGTACACGAACTCACGGTACACATTCTGATAAGTGTCCTGCGTGTACAGACGTTTATCCATCTTCTTGACCGTGTCGAACGTCGTGTTGCCCGTCTCCGTATTTGCCCGCACACCGTCCGTGAAGAGATAGAAGTCAATGTTCTTCCCCTCGCATTCGTCCATGAGTTTTGACAGTTCCCTCGCCCCGCCGATACTGCTGTCCACATCGTACGAGGTGACAGGCAGATCAAAGATGCCGCCGTCCTGCCATCCCTTATAGATCGAAAGGATATCCGTCACCCCCTCACTTTCAAGGTCTGCATAGATCTCCCTGATATTGTCGACCGTCGTCACAGGCGCGTCCTTTTTCCACAGCATCCAGTTCTCAACGTCCAGCCCCAGGAAATCAAGCCTTACCTTAAAATCGTCCTCGACCTTGACCAGTTCGTCCTTCTCGATCAGATAATCCCTGTAGCGCTTCGCAAGACCTGTGTAATTGGCGTCCGCTCCGTCGACAAACATATATCTGACATTAATGTCATATTTGATCCTGTCCGTGACCTTCGTCACAGAACCACCCGAGTTGGAAGTCGGCTGGATATATGTGGTACATTTCCGGAATGCCGCTGTGATCCAGTTGTAATCGGAATATGCGCCGTTTGGCGTCGCATAGATGGACGCTTCCTCATCGCCGCTCTCTATGATCGCAAGATAACCCATCTCGTCATCGGTGTGTACCATGCCGTACACCGGAGCCAGGATCATCTCCGCATCATTGTGCGTCTCGTAGCTGTCCCAGAGCAGGGACAACACATACGACTCACCGACACCGATATCAGAACCGTACACTTTCTGTACATAGCCGGAATCAAAGCGTCCGTCCTTGTCATCGAGGTAGATCAGCGCACCGTTTCCGTCCGGCACGAACATGTACCCCTCCTTCTCGCCAAGTCTCGAACTGCCAAGCAGCGGGAATACATAAATGTTACCGATCTTCTTGTTATCCGCATTCTCATAGATGGAACTCTCCGGGATACATGCCGTGATGCTGCCGTCGTCGTAGAGCTTTACCTCCGCCTCGAAACCGAGCTCCTGGGTGGGATAATCCAGCTTTGCACGGAATCCGCCCGGTATCATCTCGACGCTCACCTGCGCGCCGCTTCCCTCGATCCCGAGCTTGCGCTGCATCGTGTTCGTCTCTTCCTGCAGCTCCACAACGATGCCTGACTGCAGGAATCCCTTCCATGTCTCATTGACGCTTCCAAGCCGCTCCTCGTCGCGCACTGTGGACTCCATCACCGCGCCGGTCTTCGTGTTCTTGACGATAATGGAGAGCGCAGGCTCATACAGATACAGTTCATAGCTGTCGTTCGCCGCCACCAGATGATGCCCGTCAAGTTCCCTGGAGGTGTCGACCGCTCCATCGCTCAACGCTGCACCGGGCGCGCTCACCGTCCCCTGCAGATCGCTGACATTCAGGCTGTCCTTCCCTCCTGACTTGGAAGCCATCACTGCGACTGCGATGATCACGATAATGACCAGAATGGCAATGATCAATTTGATGAGGCTTTTGCCCATTTTCTTCATATTTAATTTAGCTTCCAATTCTATACACCACCTCTCGCAATACAGAGCTTATGAAGTCGATCACCTGTGAGAACAATACATAAATGATACAGATCAAAAGGGAAAGTATCAGTACGGTAAACGCCGTGAGCGCCAGCGCCTTGGCAGTCTCCTTCACCGTAAAATTGTTCATCTCCTTCACCGAGATCAGCAGAAGTATCACGATCCACACGAGCACAATGATGTTTGCAAATGAGATCAGGAACACTTCATTATAAGTAAGTACATTTGACAGGATCACTACAAACGGCTTGATGATGATGAACGGTGTCAGGCAGTACGCGTAAGCGCAGTACAGTTCCTTGAGGAACGCCTCGCCCTCGTTGATCGTCACCACCAGATAATTGCAGAGCGTCAGCCCGGCAAAGATCACAAGCACCGTGCCGATATCCGTGATGATGTCATAGCGCCCTTCCCTCACTGTCTTTACGAGGAAACCGCTGAAATACTTCTCAATGATCGAGACGATGATATACGCTGCGAGCAGTATATTCGCACAGGCAAAGCTCGCCTTCCCCTCCCGTTTCACACCGTAACAGCCGTCAAACGGATGCCGCATAAAGTGCAGGCTGTACTTGATGCTTCCAAGGAGCGGTACTTTCTGCGAGAGCCGTGCCGGCGCCCCGTCCACACCGTATCTGACCAGCTGGCGCTTTTTGTATAGGCTGAGTGCCACCGCAAGTACCACGATCACCGCCACCGCAAGTACCAGATAGTTTCTGATCCAGATATTTCTGACCTCCCAGAACGCGTCGGAATAACCGTCCGCAGACTTTGCAAGCTTGAAGTACCGCAGCGCCTCGGTGTAGTTCTCCTCCTGCAGGTACGCATGCCCCATCGCCTGGTTGGCATAGTCAAACATGCTGTTCATCTGCAGGACTTTTTCGAGCGGTTCCTTGCTCTCTGTGTATCTTCCCTTTGAGAAGAGATATAACGCCTCGTGAAGAAGGTTGGTAAACTCTGTCGGTGTAAAGATATGTACCTGCCTCTTGTCGGAATCCAACAGATAGATCCTGTCGGAAACGTCCACCGCGATCGCTTCCACCTTGTTGCACAGTCCGATCCGCTGGC
>CAJUQU010000046.1 GCA_910588595.1 uncultured Lachnospiraceae bacterium
GCACGAGCCGTTACAGCATGCGCAGTACAAATATATACAGGTGGAAGAATACGCGTTCCGCAACTGCATCAACCTCAGGGAGATGACACTGCCGGACGGCACAGTTGTGTGCTTCACAGGTCTGGCAGACCGGGAGCGGGCGCTTGCGCCGCTGGCAAAACAGGCGGTGATGGACAGTTTGAACTGTTTTAAGACCGACGAGAACGGTGTGCTCAGGGAATGTACAGGGAATATTTCGCGGCTGCGGCTTGCCCACGGAATCACAGAGATCGGGGAAGGGACGTTTCAGGACGGGAACCTTCTGACAACGGTCACGTTTCCAGAGACTGTGACAAAGATCGGCACACGCGCATTTGCGGGCTGTAAATGGCTGCGCGAGGTCAGGCAGGCGGACAGTGTGGAAAGCGTCGGAGCACATGCGTTTTCGGGATGCGGCGTCCTGCGCTGTGTGGAGTTCTCCGAAAAACTTCGGAGGATCGGAGCGCGCGCTTTTGAAAACTGTACTGCGCTGGAGGAGATCCGGATTCCGGAAGGTGTGGAGGAGATCCCGGAGCGGGCGTTTTACCGCTGCCACAGCCTGACAGATATCAGGCTGCCTTCCACACTGAAAATGATCGGCAGGGAAGCGTTTGCGTTTTGCAGGGGTGCTTCCGGGATACAGGTGCCGGAGGGTGTACAGGTCGGTGAGCGGGCGTTTTATGGTGTGAGCAGCATGTGACGCGGGTATGAACGATACGTTTCGCAATCGGAGATTTTGAGCCAGAATAGGAGATTTGATCATGTATTACCGCAGATTAGGAAGTACGGGGCTTTTGGTATCGGAGATCGGCTTTGGAACGATCCCTGTTTTGCAGGGAAGTGTTCCGGTGCTGCCGGAGTATTTTGATTTAAATGAAGACGAGGCTGTCGCTGTGATGGAGCATGCGTACAGGCTGGGATGCAATCTATATGACACTGCGATCGTTCCGGAATACGGAGATGCGGAGATCAAACTCGGAAAATTTGCGGCGCATGTGGGGCGGGAAAAGATAATCATTTCTGACAAGGCGCGCTTTTTCGGCGGCGGTGAGATGTACAAGGCAGTGGAGATTTCCTGCGAAAATCTGGGGACGATGCCGGATATCTATTTTGTCCATCAGGTTGATGCGGAGCATGAGGAGGAAGTGTTTGGCAGGGGTGGTGCGCTGGACGCGCTCGCAGAGCTGAAAGCTGAGGGAAAGATCCGTTGTGCGGGGGTTGCGACGCACTATTATGACATCCTGCTGCGGGGGGCACAGGATGACCGGGTAGATGTGCTGCAGGGCAGTGGAAATCTGTTGGAACGGGGGATGCTCGACCGGGTTCGGGAGGAGACACGCTTTCGCGGAAAAGGGTTTCTGGTAAATAAAGTGTATGCTGCGGGCCTTCTCCCGGCGCGTTTTTCCGAGCGGACTCTGATCCGTTTTGCGCTTTCCTACCCTGTCTCGAGCGTTTTGGTCGGACTTGGCACAAGAGAGCAGGTGGATGCGGCTCTCGGGTGGGATACCGACAGCCGGGAATCAGCGATTCCGTCCTTTGAGGAGGTGCTGTCTGTGCTGGAAAAAGAGTATGCACCGATTCCATGCGACAGATGCCAGCGGTGTGTCTGCCCTCACGGCACAGAGATCCACACACTGTTCCGCCAGTATCAGTATTTTCATCTGGGAAAGGATTACTGGGCATTAAAAAAGATGGGGCTTGGCATTGCCGAGAGTGCAAGACACTGCCGAGAGTGCACCCAGATGCCCTGCATGGATGCATGCCCGATGAAAATACGTATCGCACAGGAAATGCAGAAGGTGGAGCAGCTCGTTGCGGACTATGCCGTCGGACGAAGAATTTTTAGTTAGAAAAGTTCTCCTGTCCGACCGGCAGTGGTAGTGTTTCCCAAACGCGGTATGATGATCGATGGCTTGACAAAGATCAGCTCATAGGGCGCCTCTGGGTGTTCGGAGCGGAACAGCAGCTGCAGCGCGAGCCGTTTGCCGAGCAGCTCGGTCGGGACGTTTGCAGTGATGATGCGCCCTGCAACGTTGGTGTATTCACCCATGTTGTCAAATCCGGTCAGCACGACCGGGTGCGGCAGGCGGTGCGAGTTGTTGTCGAGATATGCCTGCACGAAGTTGGCAACATAGTCGCTGGCACACACGAAAGCGGTTGGCCAGCTTTTTAGTTCATCGAGAAATGTGTACAGTTTCTTATCATAGGAAAAGATGTCAATGCGCCCGGTGAGGCAGTACTCCGACCGGACGATCAGTTCGTGTTTGCTCATGCAGTCGCAGTAGCCAAGGTAGCGCTCCTTGTTAGTCATTGCGTAGTCGATATCTCCTAGAAAACCGATCTCAGCGTGGCCGTCCTGTATCAGCAGATCGGTGATCCTGGATTCGGTGCGAAAACCTTCGATCAAAAGCAGATCACCGCTTAACTGGGCATCTGTCAGGGAAGGGATCGTATCGAGAAAGACTTTTGGCATGGGAAGCGCATTGACCATATGGAGGATCTCCTCATCATACACATTCAGCACGACAACACCGTCAACGCTCCCGCCCATGAGGATGGAGGGGAGGCTGAAGTCCCTTGAGTAGACAGAGGGGACATAGGTGTAGAGCAGATTGACATTGTAATTGGCAAGCTCCTGAGCCATGCGATGGATGATATTGGTCCAGAACAGTGCAGAGTCCGGCCTTGATACGATCAGGGAGATGGTGCGCTGTTCCTCCTGGGGATGTTCCATGATCTGGTAGGGAAGCTTGGCATAGCCAAGCTCCCTGGCCTTGGCAAAGATCAGCTCCCGCAGGGAATCCGACACACCAGCCTGGTTATTAAAGGCTTTGCTGACGGTGACTCTGGATATGTTGAGGGCATCCGCGATATCTTTCATCGTGATTTTTTCCATAAATAGAATCTTCCTTTCTGTCAGCGTTTCTATTTCATCAGTAAAAATATAAGTTCAGAAACATTTTTTATAAATCTTTTGATTATACACATTTGTTAACCTGGTATAGACATATAATATGAATAGAATGGATAACTGTTCTATTCAAAGTGTTGCTTGTCCTATATTATAACATAGTAACAGCTAAAAAACAATCAAATAGTTTACAAATGTTAATATAGATGTGCGATTTGATAAAATGTTGTGATAAGTATGTAATGTTTCGTCAAATCGTATGATATTGAGCTTTGTATGTCGGAAAGTAAATTCAAGTTATGTACAAAGTGCTGATACACATTGCGCCTGTAATGCAAAATACACAGCATGTTTTACATAGAAGAAGTCTGCAGCAGACATTGTATGTATATGTGTAGTTGTATAAAGTTAATAAATGTAATTGTGCATATTGTGTTGTTTCACTTTGAATATGCAGAGAAATAGGTAAGTATTGACAAAATATGCGCTTTATTGTTGGATATAATAATGAAAATGCTAAATTTTATTGACACAAAGATTTATAAATGTTAATATAATGTTAACAAAAATAAATAAAAGGAGGTAAAACAAATGGGAAATCGCAAAACATCTGACGGAGGGAGGATAAAATCTGACAAGCCATGGTGGAAGCGATGGTCACGCGACGACTCGGAGCTGTTTCTGTTGTCACTGCCGACATTGATCTGGTTTTTGGTCTTTTCATACCTGCCGATGTTCGGTATCATCATCGCGTTCAAGAATTACAAGCTGCAGCCGGGTGGACATGGTTTTATCTACAATCTGCTGCACAGTGACTGGGCGGGGTTTGGCAATTTCAAGTACTTCTTTACATCAAACTCATTTACCATGCTTCTTAGGAACACGATCCTCTACAACATCGCGTTCATTATCATCAGCGCGAGCGTTGCGGTGGGCGGGGCTCTGATGTTGAGCAGCATGCGCAACAAGAAGGGATCTAAAGTGTACCAGACGATGATGTTCCTGCCTTACTTCATGTCATGGGTTGTCATCAGCTATTTCGTTTATGCATTGCTGACACCGGAGAGGGGCTACATCAACGGGATCATCACAAAGCTTGGCGGAGAGCGGATCATGTGGTACCAGGAGCCGAAGTACTGGCCGTTCATACTGGTCTTCCTGAACACCTGGAAAGGCATGGGCTATGGTATGGTGCTCTATCTGGCAAGCATCACGGGGATCGATCCCTCGCTCTATGAGGCGGCGGTCATGGACGGTGCGACAAAGTCACAGCAGGCAAAGCACATCACACTCCCTGCGATCAAGCCGGTATTCATCATGATGCTGATCCTCGACTGCGGCAAGATCTTCAATTCGGATTTCGGTCTGTTCTACCAGGTGACAGGGCGTGTTCCTGCGTCACTGTATACCACGGTATCGACATTTGATACCTATATATATGCTGCGATCCAGTCGTCCTCGCCGATCGGGCAGACGGCAGCAGCTTCTTTCTTCCAGGCGATCTGCAGCTGCGGTACGATCTTGTTTGCAAACTGGGTTGTGAGCAAGCTGGACAACGAAAACAGGATAATATAATAAGGGAGGTGTTCGTGTGGCAAAGCAAGAAGAAAGTGGTCAGTCTTTAAACCAGATTAAAAAATCCACAAATATTGTATTCAACATCATATTTCTGATATTGGCAGTTATGTGTGTGATCCCGCTGTTGTTCGTATTTTCGATTTCCATCACGGAGGAGGAAGCACTCCGGACAAACGGATACCAGCTGATCCCTTCGGTGTTCTCCGGTTCGGCGTACAAGTTTCTGTGGAATGAGCGAGGCATGATCCTTCGTGCGGCATTTATGTCGGTTCTGGTCACGATCGTTGGTACACTCATCGCGATCGCGCTGGATACATCGATGGGATATGTCGTTTCCAGAAGGAATTTCAAATTGAAAAAGCTGTACACATGGCTGATCTTTATACCGATGGTATTTAACGGCGGAATGTTGGCAAGCTATGTAGTAGTTAATAATATCTTAAAGTTGAGCAATACGATATGGGCGTTGATCCTGCCGCTGGCATGTTCATCTTTCAGCGTGACGATCTGCCGTACGTTCTTTAGGACGACAGTGCCGGATTCCATCATAGAGTCGGCAAAGATCGACGGTGCAGGACAGTTCCGCATCTGGTCCCAGATCGTGATGCCGATCTCTAAACCGGTCATCGCGACGATCGGAATGTTTGCGGCATTTGGCTACTGGAATGACTGGTTCCAGGCGTCCCTGTACATACAGGACAAAAATCTGCAGACACTGCAGTCTTTACTGAATAATATTCAAAAGAACATTGAGTACATCGCAAACAATCCCTATGGCGGTCTGTCATTGCAGCAGTACAAGGCATCAATGCCTACGGAGAGTGTGCGAATGGCGATCGCGATCGTTATCATTGTGCCGATCGCATGTACGTATCCGTTCTTCCAGAAGTATTTCATCTCCGGTCTGACGATTGGTTCGGTGAAGGAATAAAACATTTGAAACCGTTAAACAATTTATTAAAAAAGGAGGATCATTATTATGAAGGGAAAAAGATTATTGGCGTCAGGTCTTGTGGCAGTGATGACAATGGGAATGCTCGCAGGTTGCGGCGGCAATGGCGGCGGTGACACTGGAAATGCCGGGAGCAATACATCCGGCGGCAGTTCAGCTTCCACATCAAACAGCCAGGGAAGCGGCACGCAGTCGCAGGATGGCAATACCGGCGAGATCGTGAATCTCAAATGGGTGACGATCGGAAACGGCATGCCGACGAACTATGACTCATGGATTTCATCTGTGAACGCGTACATCGGCGAGAAGATCGGTGTCAATCTCGAGATGGAAGTCATTCCGTGGGGTGACTGGGATAACCGCCGCAACATCATCGTCAGCACCAATGAGCCGTATGACATCATTTTCGGAAACGGCAACAACTATGTCGCGGACATCAATCTGGGCGCATATGCGGACATCACGGATCTGATCAGCGCAAATATGCCGGGGCTGATGGAGTTGATGCCGGAGAAGTACTGGGACGGTGTCCGCGTGAAGGACAGGATCTACGGTGTTCCGACTTACAAGGACAGCTCGATCACAAACTATTCGATCTGGGACAAGGAGCTGGTCGACGAGTACAGTCTTGACATCAAATCCCTGGTGTCACTGGACTCCATGACAGAGACCTTTGAGACATTGAAGGCTGACAAGAATGACTATCCGGTTTATGTGAAGAATGACGGTCTGTACTACATCTTTGATGTGTATGACCAGATCGGCGGCGGCACACAGATCCTCGGCGTGCGGTATGATGACAAGGAAGGCAAAGTATGCTTTACGCTGGAAGAGCAGGACATCATGGACCAGCTCAAGATCATACATGAGTGGTATCAGAAGGGGATCATCAATCCGGATGCCGCAACACTGACAGAGGGACGTGTATACAATATGTGGCGTGTCGCTCAGGGCTGGGAGTCCGCAGGTGTGACTTCATGGGGACCTCAGATGGGCAAGGATGTTGTGGTACAGCAGGTGATGCCTACGATCCTCTCAAACGAGACGGTTCGCGGTTCTCTGAACATGGTATCCATCAACACGAAGTATCCGGAGAAGTGCCTGCAGCTTCTGGATCTCGTGAACTGTGACACAAAACTCCGCGACCTGTTCTATTACGGCGAGGAAGGCGTGAACTTCGAGTACACTGCGGACGGCAGAGTGCACAAGATCAACAATGACTGGGCACTTGCAGGTTATACACAGGGGTCTTTCTTCACGGTTACGACGCTTGATACAGATGAGTTCAACCAGTGGGATGAGGTAAAGGCTTTGAACGAGGCAGCACAGTCCTCTGTAATGCTTGGATTCACATTTGACACCAATTCCGTTTCCGACCAGCTGGCAAACTGCCGCGAGATCTGGATGCGCTACCGCAGTGAAGTGATGACCGGTGTGCAGGATCCCGAAGTGGTCGTGCCGGAGATCAAGGCAGAGCTGATGAAGGCAGGATGGCAGGACGTAATGGACGAGGCACAGAGACAGGTTGACGAATTTTTGGGCAAGTAAAATATATATATGGAAGACAGAGGTGTCAGTGAATGGCAAAAATAATCGGAAAAGATCTGCCTGGAATGCCATGGCAGGAACCGGGAGATACAGAAAAGCTGCCAGTATGGCGCTACCATGCAAATCCAATCATAGAGCGGTTTGCGACAAAGAATTCCAACAGTATTTTTAACAGTGCTGTCGTTCCCTTTGAGGATGGTTATGCAGGTGTATTCCGCTGTGACAGCAAGTCGATCAGCATGGACATTTTTGCGGGATTCAGCAAGGATGGGCTTCACTGGGATATTTCTGACGAACCCATCGCATTTCAGGGCGCGCATCCGGAAGTTGCCAAAAGGGACTTCCGGTATGATCCCAGAGTATGTCTCATAGAGGACAAATACTATATCACATGGTGCAACGGCTACCATGAGTACCCGACCATCGGGGTAGGATATACCTTTGATTTTAAGACCTTTTATCAGCTGGAAAACGCGTTTCTGCCGTTTAACCGCAACGGTGTGCTGTTTCCGCGCAAGATCAACAACTGCTACTACATGCTGAGCCGTCCGAGTGACAACGGCCACACACCGTTTGGCGACATTTTCCTGAGCGAGAGCCCTGATCTGAAATACTGGGGCTGCCATCGCTATGTGATGGGAACCATCAAGGGCGATGCCTCGGCATGGCAGTCAACCAAGATCGGGGCGGGTAGCGTACCGATCGAGACGGACGAAGGATGGCTTTTGATCTACCACGGCGTCATCAATACATGCAATGGTTTTGTATATAGAATGGGCTGTGCACTGCTGGATCTGGAGGAGCCGTGGAAGGTGATCAAGAGAACAAAGAACTATATCCTGGGGCCGCATGAGATCTATGAGTGCGTCGGAGATGTGCCAAATGTGGTATTTCCGTGTGCAGCACTTACAGATGCAGCAACGGGAAGGATCGCGATCTACTACGGATGTGCAGATACCGTGACGGGGCTTGCGTTTACAACTGTAGATCGTCTGATGGATTATATGGATCCGGTTTGAATTTGATTCAGATCCGGTATAAGATGTTCGGGCTGCCGCAAAATTAAAAAGTGAGAGCTTTCAATGATTTTGCGGCAGCCCTTTTTAAGGGACTGCAGTCAGGAGGAATCGATATGTATCTGTTGCCAAGACCAAAAAAAGTCGAAGAGAGACAGGGTTCTTATGAGATCGGCTGGAATACGGTGATCACGATAGACGGGACACTGTCGGAGAACGGTTGTGTCTACGCCGGACTTGTGCAGGAATGCATCAGGAACCGTGCCGGGATCGAGTGCGCCGTCGTGAGAGGGGAAAAGCGGGAAGGGGATCTGTTCCTGACCCTGGCACCGAAATGCGGCGCGCAGGAATACCGGATATGCATCGCGCAGGACGGGCTCGTTGTCGCGGGCGGTGACGGGGCGGCAGTCCTGTACGGCGTGCAGACTTTGTGCCAGATCATCACACAGTGCGGCGGCGTGCTGCCCTGTATGGAGATCAGCGATGCGCCGGATATCCTGAACAGAGGATATTTTCTGGACGAGACGCGCGGGAGGGTCCTGACGCTTCCGTATCTAAAACGCGTGGCAGACCGGCTCAGCCGCTACAAACTAAACCAGTTCCAGCTCTACGTCGAGCACACGTATCTGTTCCGGGATCTTGCGGAGATGTGGCGCGATGACACGCCGTTGACGGCGGAGGATATCCTGGAGCTGGACGCGTACTGCCGGAAGCTGCACATCGAGCTGGTCCCGTCGCTGGCAAGCTTTGGCCACCTGTACACACTGCTCTCGACGCGCAGCCACGGTGAGCTCTGCGAGCGAAGCGGTTCGTGGGAAACGCCCTTTTCCTTCTGGGACAGAATGGATCACCACACGATCAACACGACGGACGATCGGGCACTGCCGCTCATAGAGAGTATGCTCGCCGAGTACGGGGCGCTGTTCTCCTCCGACAAGTTCAACATCTGCGCGGACGAGACATTCGACCTTGGCTGCGAGAAGTCGCGCGGGACGGCGGAGCAGATCGGGACGGAGCAGATGTATGTCGATTATCTCAAGGAGCTGTGTGGATTTCTGGACAGCCGCGGGAAGCGGGTGCAGTTTTTCGGGGATATCATCTGCCGGAAGCCGGAACTCATCGCGCAGCTGCCGCAGAGAACCATATGCCTGACATGGGGCTATGCGCCGCAGCAGTCGGTTGATGCCTGCCACGCCATGGCACAGGCGGGTGCTGTGCAGTATCTCTGTCCCGGGGTGGGCGGATGGAACCAGTGGATGAACCTGATGGAGGATTCCTACCAGAACATAGTCAGAATGTGCGGGTATGGGCGCGAGTATCACGCCGAGGGGATCCTGAACACGGACTGGGGCGACTTCGGACACATCAATCACCCGGAATTTTCCGTGCCGGGCATGATATACGGGGCGGCATTTTCGTGGAATCAGGAGGAGATCGGCTTTGACGCGCTCAACCGCCAGATCTCGCGGCTCGAGTACGGCGATGTGACAGAGCAGGCTGTGGGCATCATGGCGAAGATACCGGCGCATACCCTGTTTGGCTGGCGCGACGCAGTGGTATACTATGAACACTGCGCACACGGTCACGCGCTGGAAAATGAGGAGATTGTCCCGAAGCTGTTTTCGCAGGACGCTGCCACGGCGGACCAAGAGGTGGAAGCGGCGGATGAGGCGCTGCGCGGTCTTGTCACACAGATGAAGCGGGCGGCGGTGTCCATGGATGCCCGGTCGAGGGCGGTCGCAGGGCTTGTCGAGCTTGCGGTGGAGGCGATCCGGCTCTGGAATGAGACCGGTGCGGCGGTCGTCCACGAGAGGCAGGGCAGTGCGCTGCATCAGCAGGAGGCGTTTGCGCTCGCCGGACGGCTTGAGCGGTGGTTTATGGCATTCAAGAGCCAGTGGCGCAGCGTGGGGCGCGAGGGAGACCTTCACCACATCGCTGAGATCGTATTCTGGTACACGGACTGTCTGCGCCGGAGAAAGGCGGAATCGGACGCCGCAAAATCATTTTTATGATCCGATAAAATATGTGAGAATCTTCTGCATGGCAATGCAGGAATGGAGGTAATATATGCATTTTTTGGATAAGAGAGTCAATGTGATTTGCGAAGAGCTCAAAAAGCTCAAGATCAGGCAGAAGTTTACCATTGACAATTGGCAGTACAAGGAAGGGAACTATATACGTCCGGAGGAAGCGGAGGCGGACACGGCAGCGTGGGAAGATTTTGACTGCCAGAAGATGCACTGGTATGGGAAAGACCGTCACTACTGGTTCAAGACGACATACCGTGTGCCTCATGAGCTGGACGGAAAGCGGATGTGGCTTCATGTGCGCACGCAGATCGACGAGTGGGATGATGCGAAGAACCCACAGTTTCTGCTGTTTGTGAACGGGGAAGTGGTGCAGGGTATCGATATGAACCACAGGGATGTCTTTCTGTCCCCGTCCGCGAAGGAGGGCGATGTGCTCGAGATCGGGCTGCAGGCGTACACGGGGATCCTGCACACGGAGTTCAACCTGATCGTGGAGATGCAGGAGATCGATGACAGGATCGAGAAGCTCTACTATGATCTGTGGGTGCCGCTGGCAGCGTTTTCCAGGATGGAGGAGGATGACAAGAACCGCAGGGATATCGAGGAGATATTGAACCGCACCGTGAATTTCCTCGATCTCAGGACACCGTACTCCGAGGCGTTCTACAGCACATTGTCCGAGGCGTCGGACTATATCGACAAGGCGCTGTATTCGGACATGGCAGGATATCAGGATGTGATCGCGACCTGTATCGGACACACGCACATTGATGTCGCATGGTGGTGGACGGTGGCGCAGACCAGGGAGAAGACAGGGCGCAGTTTTGCGACCGTTCTAAAGCTGATGGAGGAGTACCCGAACTACAAGTTTATGTCGAGCCAGCCGCAGCTGTATGCCTTCTTGAAGGAGCGCTATCCTGAACTGTACGAGAAGGCGAAGGAACGCATCAGGGAAGGCCGCTGGGAGCCGGAAGGCGGCATGTGGGTGGAGGCGGACTGCAATCTGACCTCGGGAGAGTCTCTGGTGCGCCAGTTCATGCACGGAAAGCGCTTCTTCAGGGAAGAGTTCGGCGTGGACAACCGCATCTTGTGGCTGCCGGACGTGTTCGGTTACTCCGGGGCACTGCCGCAGATCATGAAAAAGTGCGGGATCGACTACTTTATGACCACGAAGCTTGCGTGGAACCAGTTCAACAAGATCCCCTACGATACGATGCGCTGGCGCGGGATCGACGGCACGGAGGTGCTCACGCACCTGATCACGACGCTGGGCGTGAACCAGCCGATCAAGGACTTCTTCACGACGTACAACGGGATGCTCCACCCCGATGCGATTATGGGCGGCTGGATGCGCTATCAGAACAAGGATATCAACAATGACATCCTGATCTCCTACGGCTACGGGGACGGCGGCGGCGGTCCGACAAGGGAGATGCTCGAGACTTCGATCCGCATGGAGAAGGGCGTGAAAGGGATCCCCAAGGTACGCCAGGCGTTTGCGCGCACTTACTTTGACGAGCTGGATGAGCGCGTCAGCAAAAACAACAGGCTTCCGGTGTGGGAGGGTGAGCTCTACTTTGAGTACCACAGGGGAACGCTGACTTCCATGGCGCGCAACAAGCGCTCGAACCGCAAGTCCGAGCTGGGGCTGATGGATCTGGAGCTGCTGTCCGTACTGACGGCGCCCGACATGGCATATCCGCAGGAGGAGCTCGATGCGATGTGGAAAGTCGTGCTGTTAAATCAGTTCCATGATATCCTGCCGGGTTCATCGATCCATGAGGTCTATGAGGTGACGAAGGAGGAGTACGGCAGACTGGCAGAGCAGCTTGCGGCGATGATCGGAGAGCGCAGGAAAGCGATCGCGGGAAGCGGCAGTGCAGTCACCGTGTTCAACACCACAGGCAAGGTCAGGGACGATATCGTGAACCTGGGCGATCTGGAGGGCAGCGCGCTCATCGATTCGGACGGTGTGGTTTACCCGGTACAGAAGACGGCGGACGGAAGCATCGCATTTGTGCAGAATCTGCCGTCAAAGGGCTACAAGTCGTTCACAGTCAGCGATACGACATCGGCGGCTGAGCGGGCACCGTTCACACTGGTCGGAGAGCGTCAGCTGGAGACACCGTTCTACACGATCCGTCTGGATGAGCAAGGAATGTTCACGAGCATTTACGACAAGGAAAATGACCGCGAGGTGGTGCAGCAGGGACAGCGCGCAAATCTTCTGCGTATGTACGAGGATAAGCCGATCTACTTCGACAACTGGGACATTGATATCTATTATACGGAAAAGTTCTGGGACGTGGACGATGTGGAGCGCATGGAGTGGACGGAGATCGGCGCGGTTCGCGCGGTGCTTGAGATCACGCGGAAGGCGTCACAGTCGACGATCCATCAGAAGATCATCTTCTACGCGGACAGCCGCAGGATCGAGTTTGAGACGCATGTGGACTGGAAAGAGCACCAGACATTGCTCAAAGTACACTTCCCGGTGGCGGTGCACACGGACGAGGCGGCATTTGACGTGCAGTTCGGCAATCTGACCAGAAAGACGCACCAGAACACGAGCTGGGATGTGGCACGTTTTGAGAGCTGCGGACAGAAGTGGATGGATCTCTCGGAGGGACACTACGGCGTTTCCCTGCTGAATGACTGCAAGTACGGGCATTCCGTGAAGGATTCCAACATGGCGCTGACGCTGATCAAATCAGGGATCGAGCCGAATCCCACGACAGACCAGGAGGAGCATGTGTTCACGTACGCGATCTATCCGCATGCGGAGGGATGGCGCGCCGCAGGGACAGTGGCGGAGGCATACAAGCTGAACCAGCCGCTGCTCGTGCAGGCACAGACCGAGGAGAAGGAGACGTATTCGTTCGCCTGCGTGGCGCACGACAACGTGATCATCGAGACGGTCAAACATGCCGAGGACGGCAATGGAACCGTCATCCGTATGTACGAGTCGGAGAATGCGTACACAAAGACAAAGCTGACAGTGAACACCGATTTCAACAAGGCGTATATCTGCAATCTGCTCGAGGAGACAGCGTGTGAGGCAGCCGTTGCCGGAAAAGTGATCGATGTGGTGCTGAAACCGTACGAGGTGGTGACGGTGAAGATCTGTTAGCAGCATCACCAAAATGCAGATGAGCAGGTGTGGGTTGTTTTGGGCATCAGGCTCAATACAAGTCTGATGCCCCAAAAGGGATGCCCCAAAGGGGATGCCCCAAAGGGGCAGTAAAGGAGAAAATATATTATGCGGAAAAAGGAATATGGGAAAAAAGTGATCAGCATCATCCTGGCAGCGTCCATGATCATCAGCCTGACAGCCTGCGGAGGCGGCAAGGCGCAGGACGCGCAGCAGACTGTATCGCAGGAGACTGCGGTCACACAGGAGACCACACAGACGGAAACGCCCGCGGAGCCGGAGACTGAGGCAGAACAGCCTGCGGAGACAGCGGCTGCAAAGTATTCCGTGACAGAGGAGAACGGAAATAAGGAGCTGACCATGGCGCGCCAGCCGGAGGCGTCCTACTGGTTCCCGGCGCAGCTTCTGGAGTGGAATGCGGACGACGACGAGGATCTGATCTTCAATGTGAGCACGGTTCCGCTTGCGAAGCGGGCAGATATCGACTCGCTTGAGACGGTGAATACCACACAGAACAAGGACACGAAGATCTTGTCGATCTCCATCATGAACGCCAGCACCAGCGGAAACTCCCCGCATGGTCTGAACAAGGCGGAGGCAAACGCGTTCTCCTACTGGCAGTACGTGGACACACTGGTGTACTGGGGCGGTTCTTCGGGAGAGGGACTGATCGTCGCACCGAGCCCGGATGTGGTGGACGCAGGGCACAAGAACGGCGTGAAGGTGATCGGCACGGTGTTTATGCCGATGGCGGCACACGGCGGCAAGATCGAATGGCTGGATGATCTGCTGCAGAAAAATGATGACGGCAGCTTCCCTGTTGTGGATAAGCTGATCGAAGTGGCAAATACATATGGATTTGAGGGCTG
Organism: uncultured Lachnospiraceae bacterium; assembly: GCA_910588595.1. Taxonomy (GTDB): domain Bacteria; phylum Bacillota; class Clostridia; order Lachnospirales; family Lachnospiraceae; genus COE1. The sequence continues at coordinate 14,074 of CAJUQU010000046.1, forward strand.
GTTCATCAACCAGGAGACAGAGGAAGGGCTGACAAAGGAGCACGCATCACTGATGCAGGAATTCCTCGCTTATTATAAGGACAAAGCGCCGGATCTGGAACTGGTGTACTATGATTCCATGACAGTGGATGGCGAGATGGACTGGCAGAACTCGCTCACGGAAAAGAATGCGGCATATTTGAAATCAGAGGAAGGCGCTGACGTGGCGGACTCCATGTTCCTGAACTTCTGGTGGACGACGGATAAGCTTGCTCCCGACGAGCTGTTAAAATCCTCCGCGGAACTTGCGGCGGAGAAGCAGGTTGACCCGTATGACCTGTACGCGGGCATCGACCTGCAGAGCAACGGCTATGACACGCCGATCAAGTGGAACCTGTTTGAGAATCCGGACGGAGGGACATATACATCATTGGGACTCTACTGCCCGAGCTGGACGTATTTCTCATCCCAGATGATACAGGATTTCTGGAAGAAGGAAAACAAATTGTGGGTGAACTCACAGGGTGATCCCTCGGCGGATGTGCAGGCTTCCGGCGACACTGACTGGAGAGGCGTCTCCACCTATGTCGTGGAGCGGACAGCGCTGACAACCCTTCCGTTCGTGACCAATTTCTCCACAGGAAACGGTTACGGATTCTACAAGAACGGTGAGCTGATCAGCATGCTCGACTGGAACAACAGGAGTATATCCGACGTGCTGCCCACATACCGCTATATCATCGAGAATGGAGAGGGCAACAAGCTGACGGCGGATCTCGACGTGGGTGACGCATACTACGGCGGAACCAGCCTGATCCTGCGCGGGAACTTGAAGCAGGGCGTGCCGTCCACCATCAGGATGTACAGCGCGGACCTTCCTGTCTCAGACAAGATGACATTTACCACTACAGCGAGGGCAAAGGGTGCGGAGGTTGCACTTGACGCGGTGCTCACACTCGACGACGGATCGGAACTCGTGCTCGAAGGCGACAGGAAAGTAGTCGATGAGTGGACGACAGTTTCCTACAAGACATCGGATCTTGCAGGCAAGACCGTGAAGGCGATCTCCTACAGACTGACCTCCGCTGCGGACAGCGGATCCCTTCAGTTCCGCTTCGGCAATATCACCATGATCGAGGCAGACAGCGAGGAGACAGCTGCGGTGAGCAACGTGAAGGTGCTCGACAGCGAGTTCGACGAGGACGGAATGTATGCGGGCGTGCGCCTTGCATGGGACAGCGATGTGCAGACAGATTACTATGAGGTTTACCGCATCAACCAGGATCAGAGCAAATCGCTCCTGGGCGTGTCCAACACAAACAGTTTCTACATCAACACACTGCCCCGCACAGACGAGACGAACAAGTCCACATTTGAGGTGGTTCCCGTCAATGCACTCCTGGCGGAGGGCACCGGTGCGACCGTGACGATGGACTGGCCGGACAACAGCATCCCGAAGGCGGCATTCGCAGCGGACATCACGCTGGCAGCGCCGGGTGAGACCATCACGTTCCAGAGCCTGAGCTCGCAGAATACAGAGAAGGTGACATGGACGCTCGCAGGTGCAGACAAGGAGTCCGCGGAGGGCGACAGCGTTTCTGTCACCTATGCAGAGGAGGGCGTGTACGCCGTTTCGATGAAGGCGGAGAACGCGTCCGGCAGCAGCGAGGCTTCGAAGGAAGGCTATATCGTGATCACGCAGAAGGCAGCGGATGGGCTTTCACTGCTCTCACAGGGAGCCGGCACAGAGGCTGACACCTATGTCAATGACAACGAGGCGCCGCAGTTTGCAGTGGACGGCGATTACACCAAGAAATGGTGCGCGACAGGAAGTGCACCTCATGAGATCACACTCGATCTCGGCTCCGTCAAGACTGTCAGCGCGGTCGATGTATACCACGCAGAGGCAGGCGGCGAGGGCAAAGACATGAACACCAAGTCCTACGCGATCATGGTCAGCGAGGACGGCGCATCGTTCGAGGAGGTGCGCAGTGTCACCAGGAACACAGCGGGCACGACACATGACGCATTCGCCCCTGTGAAGGCACAGTACGTCAAGCTCGTGGTGAACAAACCGACACAGGGAAGCGACAGTGCAGCGCGCATCTACGAAGTGGAGGTATTCGGATTAGACGATACTCTGGAATAAAATCTTTTCAGCAGTCTGGACTTCCAGGCTGCTGACTGGTATAATAGGGGTGTATCAAAATCAGCGTGGTAAAGGAGTACATATGAGATTAATTGTAACAGATGATTACAGCAATATGAGCAGGAAAGCTGCTGGTCTGATCGCGTCACAGGTCATTTTGAAACCAAACAGTGTTCTGGGTCTGGCGACAGGCTCGACACCGATCGGCATATACGAACAGCTGTCAGCGTGGCATCAGAGTGGAGAACTTGATTTTTCCCAGATCACAACGGTAAATTTAGATGAATATTGTGGTCTTGCCCCGGACAATGAACAGAGTTATCACTATTTCATGACGGAACATTTGTTCTCGAAGGTGAACCTGCCAAAAGGAAGGCAGTTCCTGCCGGATGGAATGAACCTGGATGCTGACAGGGAGTGCGAGCGGTATCAGAATCTGATCGGACTGCTGGGCGGGATCGACATACAGCTGCTAGGGCTGGGCCATAACGGCCATATCGGATTTAACGAGCCGTCGGACGCTTTTGTGAAAGATGTGCATCAAGTGGAATTGACGGAGAAGACGATCGAGGCAAACAAGCGCTTTTTTGACAGCATAGAGGATGTCCCCAGAAAAGCGTACACGATGGGGATCGGTACGATTTTCCAGGCAAAAAAGATCTTGTTAGTAGTAAGCGGAGCGGAGAAAGCGGGAATCCTAAGACAGGTGATGTGTGGACCGATCTGGCCCCAGGTTCCGGGGTCGATCCTGCAGCTGCACCCGGATGTGACGGTGGTGGCTGACCAGGAAGCGGCAGGGGAGCTCGAGAGGGCATGATGCGTGTTCCATGCACGCTCTAAAATGCGAGGTGCAGAGTAGCACGATCAGGAGGCTGACATGGTTATAAAGAACGGTCTTGTTTACGGTGAGGATCAATGTTTTCAGACAAGAGATATTTTTATCGAGGATCATCGGTTTGTGGAAAGCGTGGACAGCAGTGACGCGGAAGTGATCGATGCGCAGGGCTTGTATGTCCTGCCGGGACTGATCGATGTCCACAGTCATGGCGCTGTGGGAGCTGACTTTTCCGATGCCGATGCCAGAGGGCTTGCCGAGATCCTGCGCTATGAAAAGAGCTGTGGTATCACGACATACTGTCCCACGACGATGACACTTCCCAGAAGTCAGTTTCTGGCGATGTTTGATGCCATGAAAGAACTGGAGATAACGCCGGAAATGGCACAGATCGCAGGGATCAATATGGAGGGGCCTTTTCTCGACAGTCCAAAAAAGGGCGCGCATGCGGGCGAATTTATACAGGAGCCGGATGTGGCATTTTTCAGGGAGTGCAGCGCGAGATGCGCGGCGGCATGTCCGACAGAACTCGGGCGGCATATCCGGCTGGTGACACTTGCGCCAAACACGAGCGGAGCGATCGGATTTATCGATGCGCTGAAGGATGAGACGACGATCGCGCTGGGGCATACCGCAGCGGATTATGACACGGCAAGGAAAGCGCTTGATGCGGGAGCGAGGCACATCACACACCTGTTCAATGCGATGGAGCCGTTCTCACACCGCTCGCCGGGGCTGATCGGTGCCGCGGCCGAGGATCCGGACTGCATGGCGGAACTGATCTGTGACGGTATTCACGTGCATGCGAGTGCGGTGCGCGCAGCCTTTTCGCTGTTTCCAGGCAGGATCGTGCTGATCAGCGATTCTATGCGTGCGGCGGGGATGGTCGACGGAACGTACACGCTTGGCGGGCAGCAGGTACACGTCAAGGGAAAGCTTGCCACGCTGTCAGACGGCACGATCGCAGGCTCCGTGACAAATCTGTATGACTGTATGCGGACCGCGGTGTCTTTTGGCATTCCGCTCGAGGATGCGGTGGCAGCGGCGACCATCAATCCGGCGAGGAGCATCGGGATCGATGACGAGGTCGGGGTGATCGCTGTCGGAAAACAGGCGGATGTACTGCTGGTAGATAAGGATATGAAGCTGGTCAGGGTGATCGGCTGATGGTACGGAACAAAAAACTGTCTATTGAATAGGCAGTTTTTTGTTTGGGGGGGGGTGCGCTCAGCGGTTAAAAGAGATAAAAATAGAAATATAAGAAATTGTTTATTGTAAAAGGGGTAATTGTATATTATAGTGTATTCAAGGCATATTAGCCTCATACAAAATACGAGGAGGATTTCGGTATGAAATCGGATAAAAAACAATTTCTGCAGATAGGGCTCACTATATTTGCCAGTCTCTCAGCGGTTGTTGCATTTTTCTTTATTGTGCTGCGCTATCAGGGACTCAAAGCGTATCTGGATATCGTGTCGCTGGCGCTCCAGCCGGTGATGGCGGGCGTTGTGATCGCATATGTGCTCTGTCCTGTTGCAAAGTTTCTGGAGCGGCAGTTTCGCCGGGTGAAGGGACTCTCCCGCGCTGCACGGCCGCTTTCTGTCGTGTTCACACTGATTTTTGCCATGGGTATCCTGGGACTGTTCTGTGCTTTGGTGCTGCCGCAGGTGGTAGAGAGTATCAGGAGTCTTGTGGTGGATCTGCCTGCCATGCTGGAGACCCAGCTTACAAGGTTGGAAAGCTATCTGGAAGCAGACAGTGATGCAGCGGCTACAGC
>CAJUQU010000047.1 GCA_910588595.1 uncultured Lachnospiraceae bacterium
GATGGTTGTCAGTGACTGGAGTTCAGACGTGTGCTCTTCCGATCTGAAAATGATCGCAGACGGTGTTGGCACGTTCATAGAGATCGGACCCGGAAAGACGCTGAGTGGTTTTATGAAAAAGATCGATAAGAACGTCAAATGCTTGAATATAGATAAGCTGGCGGATCTGGATAAAGCATTGGAGGAATTGAAATGTTAACGGGAAAAGTGGCGCTTGTGACAGGGGCTGGCAGAGGGATCGGCAGAGAGATCGCACTTATGCTGGCAAAAAACGGTGCGGCGGTCATCGTGAATTACAATGGCTCGAGGGAGAGCGCCCAGGAGGTAGTTGCACAGATCGAGCAAAATGGCGGCAGCGCGGAGGCGATGCAGTGCAATGTGGCTGATTTTGCATCCAGTGAGGCATTTGCCAAGGAGATCCTTGCAAAGTACCAGAAGGTGGATATCCTTGTGAACAATGCGGGCGTGACCAGAGACAATCTGATCATGCGCATGTCGGAGGAAGACTACGACGCAGTGCTTGACACGAATCTCAAAGGTGCCTTTAACATGATCAGACAGTTCTCGCGCGGCATGGTCAAACAGCGCAGCGGCAAGATCATCAATATTTCTTCCGTGAGCGGTGTCCTCGGAAACGCGGGGCAGGCAAATTACGCAGCATCGAAAGCGGGACTGATCGGGCTTACCAAGAGTGTGGCGAGGGAGTTTGCCAGCCGCGGCATCAATGTCAATGCGGTTGCGCCGGGATTTATTGACACGGATATGACAAAGAACATGACAGAAGAGGCAAAAAAGACGCTGAACAGCATGATCCCTATGGGAAAGATGGGAAGCACAAAAAATATCGCCGATCTGGTGCTGTTTCTGGCAGGCGAGCATTCGGACTACATCACAGGTCAGGTCATCTGCGTGGATGGCGGTATGTGTATATAACTTTGAAACGATTGATTGGTATGTGCGCAGAGCGTGTTTGAGAAATGCAAGGGGTGTAAAAATGAAAAGAAGAGTAGTGGTAACAGGAATGGGGGCAGTAACCCCGATCGGCAATGATGTTGCATCTTTCTGGAATGGCGTAAAAGAGGGAAAAATCGGTTTTGGACCGATTTCCTATTTTGATACAGCAGACTACAAATGCAAGCTGGCAGCGGAGGTCAAGGACTTTAGTGCAGCTGATCATATGGACAAAAAGGCAGCGCGCAGGATGGAACCGTTCTGCCAGTTTGCCGTTGTCGCGGCGAAGGAAGCGATCGAGGATGCCGGTCTTGATATGACGAAGGAAGATCCCTACAGGGCAGGCTGTGCGGTGGGAAGCGGCATTGGCAGCCTGCAGGCGATGGAGCGGGAACACACGAAGCTGGAGGAAAAAGGTCCCTCGAGGGTAGCGCCCCTGTTGGTGCCGCTGATGATATCCAATATGGCGGCGGGAAATGTGAGCATAGCCTACAATCTCAAAGGCAAGAGCATCAATGTGGTGACAGCCTGCGCTACAGGTACGAACTCCATCGGCGAGGCATTCCGGACGATCCAGTACGGTGATGCGGATATCATGGTGGCAGGCGGGACAGAAAGTTCCATCACCCCGATCGGTATTGCGGGCTTTTCTTCCCTGACAGCACTCTCAAACTGTGAGGATCCGGCGCGCTGCTCGATCCCGTTTGACAAGGACAGAAGCGGTTTCGTCATGGGTGAGGGTGCAGGGATCGTCGTGCTCGAGGAACTTGAGCATGCCAGGGCACGCGGTGCCAGGATCTATGCGGAGGTTGTGGGATACGGCTGCTCGTCGGACGCGTATCACATCACGTCGCCTGCTGAGGACGGCGAGGGTGCGGCGGCAGCGATGCTCAACGCCGTGAAGGACGCGGGCATCTCACCGGATGAGATCACATACATCAATGCCCACGGAACGTCAACGCATCACAACGACCTGTTCGAGACGAGAGCCATCAAGCTTGCGTTTGGGGAGCATGCCAAAGACATCAGGATCAACTCCACCAAGTCGATGGTGGGGCATCTCTTAGGAGCCGCAGGAGCGGTTGAGTTTGTCACCTGTGTGAAGGAATTGCAGGAAGGGTATATCCATCGGACAGTCGGGCTCACGGAGAGTGAGGCGGAGATGGATCTGGATTACTGTAAGGAGAGCTGCAGTGAGGACTTCACCTACGCACTCAGCAATTCACTGGGCTTTGGCGGGCACAATGCGAGCATTCTGGTGAAGAAGTATGTGGAGCAGGATTAAAAAATAGTTGGTTTTTATATAAAAGGAAAAAGGTGACACATATGTCAGTTTATACAGCAAAGGAAATCATGGAGATCATTCCGCACAGACATCCGTTCATGCTGATCGATACCATCGAGGAGCTCGAGGAGGGCGTCAGGGCACTTGGAAAAAAGTGTGTGAGCTTTAATGAACCGTATTTTGCAGGGCACTTTCCGGGAAATCCTGTGATGCCGGGCGTACTGATCGTGGAGGCGCTGGCGCAGGTCGGAGCCGTCGCGCTGCTGGGACTGCCGGAGTGGAAGGGCAGGACAGCCTATTTTGCAGGGATCAACAAAGCGCGGTTTAAGCAGAAAGTGCTCCCGGGCGATGTGCTGATGCTCGAGACTAAGATCACGAAGGTGAAGGGACCGATCGGCGTCGGGGAGGCGGTTGCCACGGTCGACGGCAAGGTTGCCTGCAAGGCGGAGCTGATGTTTGCCATAGGAACGTGAAAACACTGCGTGGGCAGTGAGGAGGCTGGGTAATGGACAGATCACAACATATCAAAACTGGAAGAAGATTTCCTGTTAATTTGTACAATAAAATCGAGGAAAAGCTAAAGAGCAGATCAGAGGACGCGCAGGGGGCTGCGGAGGAGACAAACACTGAGAACAAAGAGGACACAGGTCTTGTCAAGTGTCCGAAGTGCGGCAGGATGGTAGACCGTGCGCGCGTCGTGAAGAAAAAGTATGAGTGCTATGAGTGCGGCGGTTATTTCAGGGTGAAGACCAACAATCGTATCCGCATGGTCGCTGACGCGAAGAGCTTTGAGCCATGGTTCGAGGATATGGAAGTAAGCAACCCGCTGGACTATGAGGGGTACGAGGACAAACTTGCGGCAGCGAGGGAAAAGACCGGATTGAATGAGGCGGTGACTGTCGGGCGATGCAAGGTATTTGGCGATGACATCGTCCTGGGTGTGTGCGATTCCCGCTTTATGATGGCGAGTATGGGCCATGTTGTGGGCGAGAAGATCACCAGGGCGATCGAGCGCGCGACGCAGCTGAGGCTTCCGGTGTTTCTGTTCTGCTGTTCCGGTGGTGCCAGAATGCAGGAGGGGATCGTCTCGCTGATGCAGATGGCAAAGACTTCGGCTGCGATCAAGCGGCACGGTGATGCCGGGCTGTTGTACTGCACGATCCTGACAGACCCCACGACCGGCGGTGTCACGGCAAGCTTTGCGATGCTTGGCGACGTGATCATGGCTGAGCCGGGGGCACTGATCGGTTTTGCGGGACCAAGAGTCATCAAGCAGACGATCGGCCAGGAGCTTCCGGAGGGATTCCAGACAGCGGAATTTCTGGTGGAGCACGGTTTTGTTGACGGGATCGTACTGCGCGAGAACTTGAAGAAGACGATCCGTTTCCTGATCAAGTCCCATCAGGGTACAGGCAAAAAGACTTATGCAGATTTTGATTCGGACACAGGCGTTCACTTTGAACTCAGCGAGGAGCTAAAAGAACTGTCGTGGAAGTCCAAACCGCGCAGCGCGTGGGAGAAGGTCAAGGCTGTCCGCCAGGTGGAACGCCCGTCAGCGCTCGATTACATGGACAGTATATTTGATATTTTCGTCGAGGCACACGGCGACAGAGGTTTTGCTGATGACAAGGCGCTGATCGGCGGGATCGGATTTATCGAGGGGCAGCCCGTTACGGTGGTGGCGGACATCAAGGGTAAGGACATCAAGGAATGTCAGGAGAGAAACTTTGGTATGCCGCTTCCGGAGGGCTACCGCAAGGCGCTGCGCCTGATGAAACAGGCGGAGAAATTCAATCGTCCGATCATCAGTTTTGTCAACACTTCCGGCGCATTCTGCGGACTTGAGGCTGAGGAGCGCGGACAGGGAGAGGCGATCGCGAGGAATCTGTTGGAGATGTCAGGGTTGAAAGTACCGGTGCTCTGCATTCTCATCGGCGAGGGCGGCAGCGGCGGTGCGCTTGCGACAGCGGTCGGAAACGAAGTGTGGATGATGGAGAATGCGACGTACTCGATCCTCTCACCGGAGGGGTTCGCGTCCATCTTGTGGAAGGATTCCAACAGGGCGCAGGAGGCGAGTGAAGTCATGAACATCACCGCGCAGGATCTCAAGCGGCTCGGCGTGATCGAGCGCATTATCCCGGAGTTTGGCGGCGCGGACAGGAAGACAGCGGCGGCGATCGGCGGCTATATGAAAGAGCACATCAAGGAATTTCTGGAGAAGTATGACAAAAAGAGCGGAGAACAGATCGCAGCGGAGCGCTATGAGCGTTTTCGGAATTTTTAGAGGATAGAGAGATGAATGAGTTAAGGATAGGAGACCTTTGCGCGCGCATTCCTGTGATACAGGGTGGAATGGGCGTCGGTGTGAGTCTGTCAGGGCTGGCGGGCGCAGTGGCGGCGTCGGGCGGCGTCGGTGTGATATCGACTGCCCAGATCGGCTATCGCGATCCTGATTTTCATAAGAATCCGATCGAGTGTAACCTGAAAGCGGTCGGCGAGGAGATCAGAAAGGCGAGGGCAGCGGCAGATGGCGGTATCATTGGTGTCAATATCATGGTAGTGACGAGACGGTATGAGGACTACGTAAAGGCGGCAGTGGCAGCAGGTGTCGACCTGATCATATCGGGTGCAGGACTTCCCATGAACCTGCCCGAGCTTGCGGGTGACGCCAGGATCGCTCCTATTGTCTCGAGCAGGAAAGCGCTGCATGTGATCTCGAAACACTGGAAAAAGAAGTATGACAGGAAACCGGATCTCGTCGTGGTCGAGGGACCGTTGGCAGGCGGTCATCTGGGATTTGCCAGAGAGGACATCGAGGCGTACACAGTGACAAATGAGAAGAACTATGATGACGAGGTGCGAGCGGTCATAGAGCTTGCAGACGAACTTGGAGCGCCGGTCGTCGTGGCGGGCGGCATCTATGAGCGCAGGGATCTGGAGCACTGCCTCGCGATGGGGGCAAAAGGGGTGCAGATCGCAACGCGCTTTGTGACGACCAGGGAATGTGATGCTTCCGATGCCTACAAACAGGCGTATATCGATGCGAAGAGAGAGGACATCGTCATCGTCAAGAGCCCGGTGGGAATGCCGGGGCGCGCGATACACAACGCATTTCTTGACAAAGTAAGTGCGGGCGAGCGCTTTATGAGAGGCTGCAGGCAGTGCATCACGACCTGCAGGCCGGACACGGCGCCGTACTGCATCACTGAGGCGCTGATCAACGCGGTGGAAGGGAATCTCGATGAAGGACTGATATTCTGTGGCAGCAATGCCTACAGGGCAGACAGGATAGAGACTGTAGCCGATATAATGGAGGAATTTGCCCAATGACGATAAATATAACCGGAACGGGAAGTGCACTGCCGGAAAAAGTAGTGACAAATTTTGATCTCGAGAAGCTGGTGGAAACTTCCGACGAGTGGATCCAGAAGCGGACAGGGATCGCGGAGCGCAGGATCTCCGGCGGGGAGACAGTGTCCACGCTGGCGGCTGACGCGTGCAGCAGAGCGCTGGAGATGGCGGGGAAGACCGCTGATGAGGTCGATCTGATACTGGTTGCGACATGTTCACCGGAGCTGCTTCTGCCGTGCTGCGCATGTCAGGTTCAGGACTTGATCGGGGCATCCAATGCGGTGGCGTTTGACTTAAATGCCGCGTGCTCGGGATTCCTGTTCGCGCTGAACACGGCATATGTGTATCTCCAGACCGGCATCTACAAAAATGCGCTGGTCGTGGGTAGTGAAGTGTTGTCAAAGCTTGTGGACTGGAGTGACAGAGGCACCTGTATCCTCTTTGGTGACGGTGCGGGCGCAGCGTTTGTGGAGGCGTCCGGGGAGGAGATCATCCGCAGCAATGGACGCAGGGCAGGTATGGAATGCATGGTGCAGGGTTCGGACGGCGCAAAGGGCATGGTGCTCTCCTGCGGGGAACGCGCCGTGAACAATGCATTCACCCCAAAGAGGCAGATGGAGAGCAGTTATATCCATATGGATGGACAGGAGGTCTACAAGTTCGCCACCAAGCAGGTGCCGGCATGTATCCAGAAAGCGCTGGACAGGGCAGATCTCGCGGTGGAGGATGTTGACTGGTTCATGCTGCATCAGGCAAATGTGCGCATCATAGAGTCGGTCGCAAAGAGGCTTAAGGCGGACATCGCAAGGTTTCCGATGAATATACATAAGGCAGGCAATATGTCCTCCGCCACGATACCGGTACTGCTCGACGAGTGGAACCGCAGCGGCGGCATCAAGGAGGGCGACAGGCTGGTGCTGTCAGGTTTCGGGGCAGGGCTGACTTACGGGGCCAGCATACTGGTCTGGTGAGCATGAAGCTTTAGAAGGCTGCAAAAGGCGCCTCCTTGTAAGCTTTATGCGGGAGGAGCGCGCAGGGAAGCGTTCTTCCGTGTTATGAGGAGAACCAGGAGGTAAATCAGGAACATGGAAAAGACGACGAGAAGAATGTTGAACGAGACGCTCGTAAAGCTCTTTAACAATGTCATGAGCATAGAGGAGAAAGCGGTCATCACCGAGGAGTATAAGGATATCACGAACAATGATATGCATATCATAGAAGCCATCGGCATCGAGGAACCGCGCAGGATGTCGGATATCGCAAAGCGCCTTGATGTGACCATGGGGACGCTCACCACGAACATGAACAGTCTCGAGGACAAGGGATATATCGTGCGGGAGCGGAGCACGACAGACAAGAGGGTCGTTTTGGTGGTTCTCACCCCCAAAGGAAAAAAAGCATTTTACCATCACCGGGGATTTCATCAGAACATGATCAAGGCGATCATGAAGAACCTTGACGAAGATGAGATGAAGGTGATGATAAAATGCCTCCTGAATCTGAATGAATTTTTTGATCAGTACTGATACTAATATCCCAGTGCTTTCTTGACAGCATCCAGATCCTGTCTCAGTGTCGCAGAATGCTGGACAGCCTCCTGGTATACACGCTCAGCCTTGGTGTAGTCCTCATCAAACAGTGCCTCGAGCGCCTGTTTTCCATAGGAATGAAATTTTTTATGCTTTTCGCCCAGCTCTTTCCAGATCTTTAGGATCTCCGGGTTGGTCGGATTCATCGCATAGTAAAAATGTCCAAAACCACATTTCCTGTCATTGATCTGCAGTGGCAGGATCGTTTTTTCTTTCACGATGCGCTCGAGGTTTCCAAGCCAGTTCTTATGCGCAGTGATCGCCTTATCAATGTATTCGGCAAAGTTTTTGTTCTCCAGCTCGTAAAAGGCATCTTTTGTCATGATTCCCATGATCTTGGCAGAGTCGTCCAGCTTCGTTTCGATCGATTCGAGGGGAGCGACGATATTGTTGATATCCCTGCCATGCTCCTGCAGCCTGACCGTATCCTCGTGCAGTACACCGCACTGACCCTCGATATCGGCAGCGCGCGATTCCAACTCGATGATGGAGCTGCTGATCTCCTCGCTGAGCCCTGCGAGTGAGGAGATATTGTTTGTTATCTTTTCCAGTTTTTTTCTGTTGTCCTCGTTCAGTTCCCAGACATGGCTGATCTTCTGCGTGACAGTCTGCAGGGAATCGATCGTCGTATCGACGCTTTTTACACTCTTCTCGGAGGCAGTGTGGATATCGGTCACGAAATGCCCCATGCTCGCGGTCAGATTCTGCGTCTCGTCCGCGAGCTGTCTGATCTCCTCGGCGACGACCGCAAACCCCTTTCCGGCGTCACCGGCCCTCGCCGCCTCGATGGAGGCATTCAGCGCGAGCAGGTTTGTCTGGGAGGAGATCGAATTGATCCCGGCGATCACGTTGTTCATCTGACTGATGATGTCGGAGAGCTGGTTCATGTCCTGCTGCATCTCCTTTGAGGCACGGATCGTGTCGTCGGACAGATCTCTGGTGGAGGTAAGCTCCTGCTGCCCCTCCTCGATCTTCTGGTATACGCTGCCCGACGCTTCCGAGACTTCGATGATCGTGTTGGTCAGGTCTTCGTGCTGTGACGATACTGTAGACGAGACGCAGGCAGCTTTGCCAGATGCCTGAAGGATCAGTTCCGTTGCCGCAGAAATACTGTCTGATACCTGCTGGAGCAATTCTGCATAGCGGCTCAGCGAGAGATCTAACGAACTGATATTCATCAGGGTATCGAAGATATTGGACATCACATCCTCAAACTGGGCGCGTCCTGCGGTGAGACGGCGGTACATTTGATCGAGCTGTGCAGATTTCCTGCTGTAATCAGCTTTCTCGAGCGCTGATAGGGATGATAACAGGTCTTTTCCTTTTGATTTCATTAAAATGCTCATGACATTCCCCTTTTATGTAAAAATATAATATTACTTCACTGTTGCATATCATTTTACCAGTTCTGGTCATAATCTGCAATATTTATCCCCTTTTCCTGAAAGAAAAAGTGTGCTATAATTACGACGGTCTATGATGGAGAAGAAGGAATTATGGTGCATAAGAGGAAATACAGGATCATCAGCCTTATATTGGCGGCAGTAATGCTGCTGGCAGGAACGTATCTTGATCATGTGACGGAGGAGCTTTTTGCTCTGCGCGGATGCGGCAAAAGTCCGCTTCTGTATTCCAGATCGTTCCAGACGGACATAAATGATGTCGCAGCATGTACAACAGAAATATTGAATGAGTACAGAGGAACCGAACAGCAGTCGATGAAACTGAATCCGCAGCGGTTCTTGTTGTGCTGTGATCGTGTACTTCTGTTCACAGGCAAATCTTATAGGTATCCGGAAACAGTACGATCCCTCGGGAAGGCACCCGGAAAACTGGTCATGGATTACATGCACCAGTCGGATGGGAAGAAGCGAGACTGACATTGTCATTATATAATATCGTTACATATTATAAAAGGGCTGTAGAAAAGAACGATGCAGGATGTGTCGGATATCTATCTGCATGCCACAATGTTAGAAAGAAGGGATTCATATGGTAGCGCAGGTCTTTGCAGTGATCATTTTTATTGCAATGTTTGTTTTTATCGTGACTGAGATTGTGGAGAGACATGTTGTCTCACTGGTGTGTGCACTGCTGACGATCATTTTGGTGTTCGGTGTGGGAATGCACAGCATGACAGCGGTGATCGAAACGATCAATCTAAAGAGTATCGCTGCGGCAGAGTTCTGGTATCTGTCCGGGGAGTCGACAGAGAGCAGTGCAGGCATCAACTGGGAGACGATTCTGTTTATCTTTGGTATGATGGTGATGGTGGAAGGCATGGCGAGGGTAGGTTTTTTCAGATGGCTGTGCATGCGCATCGCCAAGCTTGTAAAGTATCGGGTGATACCGCTGTTTATCACGTTCATGGTTCTGTCAACCGTGCTGGCGATGTTCATTGACAGCATCACAGTCATTTTGTTTCTGGCGGCGGTCACGATCGAGCTGTCACAGCTGTTGAAGTTCGATCCCGTCCCGATGATCTTATCCGAGATCTTCTGTGCCAACCTGGGTGGTTCGGCTACGATGTGCGGAGATCCGCCAAACATCATCATCGGTACATCACTCGGTTATTCGTTTACGGATTTTGTGACAAACACGGGGCTGATCGCAGCCATATCGCTGATCGCGGTGCTGGTCTATTTCTATCTGATCTTTGGCAGGGAGTTGAAAAAGAGTGCGGCAGAAGTGATCGATCACAGCAGTCTGCCAAGCCCGGAGTCAACGATCACGGACAAAAAGGGCTTCATGGTCAGCAGTGTTATCTTTGCTGCTGCGATCGTGCTGCTGGTCACACACGCGCAGACAGGTCTGACAGTATCCACGATCGGAATGATTGTTGCAGTCGCGACACTGGCAACATCATGGAGGTATGCAGCCGTGCTGCTGAAAAAAGTGGATTACAAGACACTGCTGTTCTTTATCGGTCTGTTTGTCGTGATCGGCGGTCTGGAACAGACGGGGATACTGGAGATCATGGCGGCGTTTATCGGCAGGATCAGCGGCGGCAATGTCATGGTCATGATCGCGATCATCATATGGCTGTCGGCGATCGCCAGCGCGTTTGTAGACAACATACCGTTTGCGACGACGATGATACCGATCATCAGGAGTCTGTCGCTCACTTACGGTGTGGATCTCTCCACGCTCGCGTGGACGCTGGCGATGGGAACAGATATCGGTGGAAGCGCCACACCGATCGGAGCATCTGCAAATGTTGTCGGCATTGCGACGGCGGCGAGAGAGGGTTACATGATCAAGTGGGGACAGTACTGCAAGAAAATGGTACCGGCTACAGTGATCGTAGTGCTGATCTCCATGCTCATCATCTATGTGAGATATTTATAAAGGGAGGCGAAGCTGATGGAAAAACAATTGATTATCTCTGTAGGCAGGGAATATGGCAGCGGTGGTCACGAGATCGCGCAGCGGCTCTCGGAACACTATGGGATCCAGCTGCTTGACCACAATCTGCTAGATGAGATTGCGGCGGCGAAGAATATGGACATGCAGCATCTAAAAGGTCTCGACGAGAAGCACAGAAGCAGGCTGACGTCGAGAACGGTGCGCGGATACAGCAGCTCACTCGAGGAAAACCTGTATCTGATCCAGTTCGATCATCTGAGGAAGAAAGCGTCGTCAGGCGAGTCCTTCGTGATCGTCGGCAGGTGCAGTGAGACGATCCTGAAAGCGTATGACAGTCTGGTCTCGATCTTCGTGCTCGGCGATATGGACAAGAAGATCGACCGTATCATGAAACTGTACGGGCTGTCGAAGGAGCAGGCGGTGCGCAGGATCCGTGAGAAGGATATGAAGCGCAGACGGTATCACAACGGGCACTGTGACAGGAGATGGGGGGATTCCAGAAACTATGACATTGCCATAAACAGCAGCAAGCTGGGGATCGATGGGACTGTCGCAATGCTGGCGGACTATATCGACAGGAGGCGGACACCGCAGTGAGTTAAAATGCAGATTATACCCAAAAATATGCGATTTATGCCAAGGTTATTTTTTTCGACAAATTTTGATATAAAATATGAATTGCGGCGGCAATTCACATTACTCATTTTAAGTTGCTTGAGCACTCATTTTCCTAAATGAAGCTTTGGCAACTTCTTTTTTGATCTATACGTGTATAAAATATATCAAATAAAGAGAAGGGATGATCTTGATGGCAGAAAAGCAATATGGAAAAGAAAAGAGAGTGAATAAGTTCGTACTTACGATCGTTACGATCATTGATATGTTTTTATTTTTTGGATATATTGGTGATTATGCGCAGGAGAATATCAGTTTTGGTTTTATGCTCGCGGTGGATCTGTCGGTAGTCATCTCCATGATTGCATGTTATGCTGTATATTTTCACAAAAAGGACAGCATGGCATTTCAGCATGTCTCTGTGATCGGCTACATGGTCGTGTACGGGCTTGCAGTGTTTGGTGCGCAGAATGATCTTGTGTTCATGATGGTTTTTCCGCTGACGGTAATCTATATCTTATATTATGATCTCAAATTGATCCTGAGGATCGCGGCAGTATTTGGCGCGATCAATGTGGTCGATGTGTTCTATATCGCAGCAGTGCTCGGACATATGCACTCAGGCGCGCCGTTAAACAGCACTTCCCTCCTGCTGCAGGGTGCATCGGCGGTAGTGTACATGATCGTGCTCTGCGGAACGACGCAGATCTCCAATGACAATAATGCCAGGAAGATCGACAGCATCAATCAGGAGAAAGAGAAGAGTACGATGCTCTTAAATGAAGTGCTCGAGGTGGCAGCTTCCGTAAAACGGGATGCTGCGGAGGCGGAGGAGCTTGGAACGGATACCAGCCGCAAGGCGGATCAGGCAGGAAAGCTGATGATCGGACTGTTGGAGACGGTGAAGGCGATCGACAAGTATCTGTAGGGGAGGTGGGATTGTCATGTTAGGTGGTCCGGTATACATAGCGTTCATACGGTTTGCACTGAGTCTGGTAGGGACGATCCTGCTGTTTTCACTGCTCAGCGAACCGCGGTATGACCGCAGAAAGACAGTGATAGGTTATGTGCTTTTTGGTGTGGCGGTGACTGTGCCAGCCTGTATCTGGTATATGCTGGACTGGTCGAACTGTGTGCGCATCGTGGCGTTTGCGATGTTCATCTGCTTTTGCGTGTTCGCAGTCTTTATGAGCAGGGATCCGATCTATCTGACGGTGTACAAGCTTGCACTCACTTTTTATCTGCTTGCGGTATTTCTGATCGGGGGGATCGAGGTTTCTGTCATCTTTTTTGACAGGAATGTGTGGGCGGATATCGTGACCCGTATTGTATTGATCGCGTTTATGGCATATTTTATAGACAGGAAGATCAAGGTGGATATCAGGGGATTCGGATATTATGTGGAGAACGAGCTGGACAGGTTCAGCGTCGGCGTTATGATCATCAGTATCCTCTTTGGCATAGGGTTCATCATGAATCCCAGAGCGGTGGAGCAGACGCCGTACCATCTGTTCCAGATCATCACGAACTTTTTCCTGACAGGCGCGCTGCAGCTGCTGATCTTCCGCCTGTATCTGCACATCGGCAAGGAGAGGGAGTACCAGAAAGAAAACCAGCTGATGCAGATGACCCACCGGCTGCTGGAGCGCAACATGGAGCTTTTGCAGGAATCAGTGGAGTCCGGGAAGCGCATCCGTCACGATGCCAGACATCATAATGCCGTGATTGCCGAACATGCCCGCAGAGGGCAGAACGAGGAACTCCTGCAGTATCTGAAAGAATACGACAGGGAGATGAACAAGCACATAGCGGAGAATATATGTGCCAACACGACGGTCAACAATCTACTGTCAGCGTATACCAGAAGGGCGAGGAGGGAGCAGATCAATGTCACGCTGGACGTTGAACTCGGTGGGAATCTGACGATACCCAATATCGATCTCGTCACAATACTGGCGAACGCTTACGAAAATGCGATCTATGGCTGTATCGAGGTAAAGAAACAGTCGTCAGAGCGGGAGTGCTTTATCCAGCTGGTACTCAAAAGGAAGAAAAACAAACTGGTGATCATCTGCAGCAATACCTGCAGGATCGAGACGGAACTAAAAAACGGACAGCCTAAACCGGAGTTCACTGGCGGGATCGGTGTGCTGAGTATCATCAAGACGGCGGAGAACTTTGGAGGGGAGTATGACTTTAAGAATGATAACGGGGTGTTTGTATTTCGCCTGATCATGAATATTCCTGCGGCAGAATGAAAAGACTGATAATCTGATAGGAAAAGAGGGGGACTTGGGATGTATCTGATAGCACTCTGTGATGACGAGGAGGCAGAATTGGATAAGACGGAACGGATGTTGAGACATTACGGGGAAAGGCATTCCGGGATAGTGTTTGCGATAGAGCGGTTTGAGAGTGCCGATGAACTGCTCGATAAGGTCAGGGAGAAAGAGTATATGCCAGACTGTATATTGATGGATATATACATGCCTGGAAAATTAGGCACAGAGGCGTCTCGTGAGCTGCGCAGCATGGGCAGCAACGGCATTATCATTTTTCTCACATCATCCAGGGAACATGCACTGGATGCTTTTGGCGTGGACGCGTCGCAGTATCTTGTGAAACCGATCACGGAGGAAACATTGTTTCCGGTGCTGGACAAGATCCTCGAGGACATGGAGGAAGCACGCCGGAAATATCTGCTGCTGCGCATCGATGGAAGGATCCAGCGCGTGGCAGTCGATGAGATCGTGTACTGTGAGGCAGAGGGAAAGACACAGTGTCTGTATCTGTCAAACGGCGAACAGTATGGGCTTCGCCGGACGATGGCTGAGATATACGGGAAGCTTTCCTGCTATCCGGAATTTTCGCGGGTAGGGGTTGCCTACATCGTGAATCTGGAGCATGTGGTCAGCCTGAATGCGCAGGAAGTACAGATGGATACCGGGAAGAAGATCTATCTTCCGAGGGGATCCTACCAGCCTTTGCGGAAACGGTATTTTGAATACTATTTCGGGGATAGCGAGGTGTTGTGAGATGATCGATATTTATTATGTGGAGGAGGATGAGGATATATCCCATGCAGTGAGGGAGTTTCTGGCGAGAGACGGCTACCGCGTGTGGGTGTTTCCGACGCTTTCGGAGATCAAACAGGCGCTCTGCTGTATGCTTCCGTCACTGGTGCTGGTGGACTGGAACATGCCGGAGGGCGACGGCAGATTCTTATGTCAGTGGATCCGCCAGACATGGAGCGAGCTGCCGGTCATCTTTATCACCGTGCGGGGAGATCCGCGTGACGGTTATATCGTGAAACCCTTTGCGCTGGATGTTTTGATGACGCGGATCCGCGCTCTGCTGCGGGGGCGTGAGACAGTACAGCAGCGCCTGACCTGCGGTGCATTGGTGCTTGACCGGAGAAGGAGGCAGGTGCTCTGCGGGGCGGAGACTGTCAGCCTGAGCCCGTCAGAGTACCAGCTGCTGCTGTACCTGCTACAGAATAAGGGCAGGACTGTCACGAGGGAAAAGCTGCTGGAGAAGATCTGGGATGCCAACGGAAACGCCGTCAATGACAACACGCTCACTGTGACCATGAAGCGGCTGCGCGAGAAGCTCCATCAGCCAGTCTGCCTGAAAACGGTGCGCGGCGTGGGCTACCGCATGGAGGAGACGGAGTGAAAATATGAGTGAAAATATGACCAAAAAGAGCTTGCTTTTTACATAAGGCTGTGCTATCCTATTAGAAATTTATAGACTTGACAATGTTTTTGGTAACAGGAGAGAATGAACATGCCGAATTGCGATAATAAGAACGCACTATTTATTTCGATTATGCAGCAGATTCAGATTTTTCAGCATACGGTCACAGACGATCACCGGTAATGAGATGGTGGAACGCATGGCCGTAGGACGAAAAGTCTTATTTGGCTATGCGGCGATCGAAAGTGATTCGGACAGTTTATCTCGATAAATGGGGAGCCGCATGGTATATACATGAAAGTGTATGTAACATGACGGCTCTTTTTTATGCACAGGGGTGCGCAGGGAAAGTAGCAGCGCTGCTGCACGCACCCCGCGCGCGAGTAGGGGAGCAGATCATTCCCCTACTCGATTATTTAAATATTTCTGAGGAGGGACAGACAATGAGAGTGATCGAGGCGGAGGCGCTGACCAAGAATTTCAGGGTGAAGCGCAAGGAGAAGGGTATGAGAGGCAGCATCAGGGCGGTCTTCCACCCGCAGACGGAGGAGATCAGGGCAGTCGACAGGGTGTCGTTTGGCGTGGAGGAGGGGGAAGTGCTCGCCTTTATCGGACCGAACGGGGCTGGCAAGAGCACGACGATCAAGATGCTGACAGGGATCCTGTACCCTGACGGCGGCAGGGTGGAAGTGCTTGGCATCGATCCTGTGAAAAAGAGAAAGCAGCTAGCTTATCAGATCGGCACGGTGTTCGGGCAGAAGGAGCAGCTCTGGACACATCTGACACCGTACGACAATTTCTGTTTCTTCGGCGCGATCTATGATCTGTCGGGCGGAGAGTCCGAGCGGCGCATCGCGGAGCTTTCAGAGATCTTTGAACTTTCGGACTTCATCAACACACCGGTCCGGAACCTGTCGCTGGGGCAGCGCATCCGCTGCGAGATCGTGGCGTCTCTGATCCACAAGCCCAAAGTGCTGTTCCTCGATGAGCCGACGATCGGTCTGGACCCGGTCGTGAAGGAAAATATCCGTATGCTGATCAAGCAGATGAACAGGGAGCTCCACACGACCATCTTTCTGACCAGCCATGACATCGGGGATATCGAGAAGCTCTGCAAGCGCATCGTCATCGTCAACTCCGGTCAGATCGTGATGGACGACTCCATGGAGCATCTGAAATACCACTATCTGAATAAGAAGATCGTGGAGGTGAAGCTGCAGGAGGAGACAGTGCTGCCCCCGGCGGAGGGCATAACGATATTGAAACAGAAAGGCAGTCATGTCAGGCTTGAGGTGGACACCTCGGTGATGAAGATCAACGACGCGCTCCGCAGCATCGACGCGGAGCATGTGGAGGACATCAATATCTCGAATATACCGCTCGAAAATATCATCATGGAGATCTACCGATCAGAGGGGAGGGAGAGAGCGCAATGAGAAAATATGTGGTGATATACCGCTCGGTGCTGATGGAAAATCTGCAGTATGCGGCAAATATCGCGATGGGATTTATCAGCTACTTCATGCTGAGCTTTATATTTATCAATCTGTGGGACTATATGTACGCGTCGCCGGAGGATCTGATCGCGGGGTACACGAAGGAGCAGATGATCTGGTATGTGATGATCACGGAGATGATCTGGTTTGGCGCGCGCTCGGCGACGATACGGCAGCAGGTGTCGGCGGATATACGGGGTGGGAATATCGCGTATCTGGTGAACAAACCCTACTGCTACCCGCTGTATATCCTTGCAAAATACACGGCGGAGTGGAGCATACAGCTGCCGATGTACGCTGTGCTCACGGTTGTGATCGGGGTGACAATGGTGGGAGGGATCCCGGGATTTCGGGGGATCACGCTTCTGGCGGCAGTGCCGTGCACAGTACTCGGGATGACGATCCACGCAGTGTTCAAGATATGTATCAGCATGCTGTCATTCTGGATCGAGGATGCCGACCCGTTCCAGTGGCTGTACGACAAGATGATCCTGGTCGTGGGAACGATCTTTCCGATAGAGATCTTTCCGGCAGCCCTGCAGCCGGTATTGAAGCTGACGCCGATCTATACGGTGTGTTACGGACCTGCAAAGCTGATCGTCGATTTCAGCGCGGAAAAGTGTCTGGAGATCCTGGCGGCGCAGGTGGTCTATCTGGTCCTGGGCTGCGGGCTGCTGTTCTGGATCTATGAAAAGGGAGGGAGGAAACTGTATGTTAACGGCGGTTAAAAATCAGCTGCGGGTGTGTGCGCTCTCAGTCAAGTACAACATTATGCGGGAGATGCTCAACAAGGTCACTTTTGTGACGAATGTCTTATTTATGATGCTCAACAATGCGACCTTTATCGTGCAGTGGGTGATCCTGCTGCGCCTGCGGGACGATGTCGGCGGCTATACGATGCGCGAAGTCATGCTGCTGTGGGGGCTTGCAGCGAGCAGTTGCGGTCTGTCGCAGATCCTGTTTGCGCGGGTATTTGCCCTGCCGGAGCTGATCATCAACGGCAAGCTGGACTCGTATCTGGTCCAGCCTAAAAATGTCCTGCTCAGTGTGATGACCTCCGCGACAAATACCTCCGCGATCGGCGATCTGCTGTATGGCCTGCTGCTGATCTGCGTTTTCTGTTTCAGCGTGGAGCGCCTGCTGTTATTTCTGTTGTTTACGGTGACGGGGGCAGGGCTTGTGACGGCGTTTGCCCTGCTGATGGGCAGCCTGTCCTTCTGGTTCGTGCGCTCGGAGCTGTTTGCCAGTCATATGATAAACAGCGTGATCACCTTCGACACCTACCCGGACGGCATCTTCAAGGGAGCCGCCCGGATCCTGCTCTACAATGTGATCCCGGTGGGCATGATGATCTATCACCCGGTGCACGTCATGATCGAGTTTGACGCGGCAAAGCTGCTGGCGGTGCTGGGGTATCTGGTGGTGCTGTCCGCGCTGGCGGTGTTTGTGTTCTACCGAGGGCTTAGGCGGTATTCCTCGAGCAGTCTGATGGCGGCGAGGATGTAGTGTGAAAAGAGCGTTTCACCATCCTGATTGGAGAGCCCGCTGAAGCGGGCGAATGGGAGTTAGTGTGGGGATTTATTGATTAAGGTGATGAGAGGAGGGGGACAATGGGGGAGGATCCTGCATCATTTTCCAGATGGTGCACATTCCAAAGAACTAGGACCAGTATTAAATGAGATATGTAGGGAAGTTATATCGGGGGAAGGTGCAGGAAGCTATATTTGTCAGATAATTCGTAAAATACCAACAGAAGTGATCGAGATGGTTGATAACGAAAAAGACTGGTCAGTTGCTCAGATTCAATTGATCTACAAAATACAGAGGGAGATGGAAAAAAATCGACAATTACTTTTGTATTCTCAGATAATGGAAAGTGTTATTAATGACCTGATCGTTGTCTATAAGGAAGTATTTTCAGATATTGCGGCGTACGACATTCTTGGTTGCGATGAACGTAAGTTTGCAGAGGCACTCACTGTATCCGAAGGAGCAGGAAAGGGGGGAGATCAGTGTATGAAATCAAGAGAACACAGGATCCGTGTAAGGGTGTTGAGAAATGTCGCATTTTCTGGAAAAAGAGACGAAGAGACTACTGTGAAAAAGGAGGTGCTAAAGAATGATCCAATTGGAGAAATGTATGGAGACTTGTATAATTACAAATGGGTACAGGTGAGGTTGGTAGACTATGCAAAGAAAGTGCATGAGAAACTTGTAGAATATTTATCGGAACCAGGGAAACAAGAGGAAGTGATTGAAATTCAGGGAACTTTTCAAATTCTGAACGACAGTGAAGGCGGACTGGAAAAAGCATATTTAGTCATCGAGGATAAATTAAAAAAGTATAAAGAAAATGTAACAAAAGAATTGTGAGAATATTGTGAAAATTCAATGAAGAAATAAATAACGGTTGAATTTTAGTATGTGGTGTTTTACAATTAACTTACCTATATGTACATATA
>CAJUQU010000048.1 GCA_910588595.1 uncultured Lachnospiraceae bacterium
ACGAGATGGTTGTCAGTGACTGGAGTTCAGACGTGTGCTCTTCCGATCTCTGGATGCAGAACAGCAAAAGCTCTCGGTGGAGTTAAAAGGTGCGTCACAGGAAATCGTGAGCAGCTATATCAATCAAGAGGAGAGGAGTTTTACGATCATTGCGTTTCCGGTTCCGAGCATCGGAGAACATTTTGTGGAAATCTTTGACGAGACGATCAAGCTCAACACGCTTGATTACAAGACCTATGAACGGATACAGGCTGCGATCATCGATACGCTTAACAGGGCAGCGTATGTGGAAGTCAAGGGAATGAACGGCAACAAGACTGATCTGCGAGTGGCGCTCTATCCCATAACAGATCCTGAGAATGAAGCGATCTTTGAGAACTGCGTGGCGGATGTCAATATTCCCGTCGGGGAAGTGTTCACGTCGCCGGTGCTCGAGGGAACGGATGGAAAGCTTCATGTCAGCCGTGTCTTTCTGAACGAACTTGAGTACCACAATCTGGAGATTGACTTTAAGGACGGTATGATTGTCGACTATACATGCACAAATTTTGACAGTGTGGAGAAAAACAAGGAATACATCAAGTCAAATGTATTATATCATTATGATTCCCTTCCGATGGGAGAGTTTGCGATCGGTACGAACACAACAGCATACATGACGGCAAAGAAGTATGATATCGCAAACCTGTTCCCGATTTTGATCGCGGAGAAGACAGGACCGCACTTTGCAGTCGGTGATACCTGCTATTCAAGGAGCGAGGAGGTCAAAATCTTCAACGAGGACGGAAAGGAAGTTGTGGCAAAGGACAATTCGGTTTCCATATTGAGAAAGACAGAGCCATCAAAAGCATACTTTGCGTGCCATACGGACATCACGATACCGTATGACGAGCTGGGCTCTATCATCGCGTACACAAAGGATGGCACGTCGTATCCGATCATAGAAAAGGGACGCTTTGTGCTGGCAGGTACAGAGGAATTGAACGAGCCTTTTGTTGATTGAGCAAGGAATAAAATTGTGAAAATTTAGAATAATTTGTTGACGTATGAAAGTATTGTTTGTAAACTATAAAGGGTCAGAAGTAAAAACGCCTGCGAAAGCGGGCGGGGGAATATAATTGGAGGTTAGCTATGGCACAGGTTGGTATTGTGATGGGTTCCGATTCGGATATGCCCATCATGGCAAAGGCAGCAGATATATTGGAGGAGCTAGGTGTTTCCTATGAGATGAAGATCATCTCGGCGCACAGGGAGCCGGATGTGTTTTTTGAGTATGCGAAGACCGCGGAGGAGAGAGGCTTTAAGGTGATCATCGCCGGAGCGGGGATGGCAGCTCATCTGCCGGGAATGTGCGCAGCCATTTTTCCGATGCCTGTCATTGGCATTCCGATGCACACGACGTCGCTTGGCGGACGTGATTCGCTGTATTCCATCGTACAGATGCCATCGGGCATACCGGTGGCGACAGTGGCGATCAACGGCGGTGCGAATGCCGGACTTCTCGCGGCAAAGATCCTAGCGACATCGGACAGCAGTCTGCTCGCAAAGCTAAAGGACTACTCTGCAAAACTCAAAGAACAGGTCATGGCAAAAGATGCGAAGCTGCAGGAGACCGGATATCAGGAATATCTCAGGAAATGATATAAATTAGGAGGGAATTATGGATTACAAGAACGCAGGTGTTGATATTGAAGCTGGATATCAGTCAGTGGAGCTTATGAAGAAATATGTGAAAGAGACAATGCGTCCGGAGGTGCTCGGAGGAATCGGCGGTTTCTCGGGAGCGTTCTCCATGGAGGCGATCAAGAACATGGAGAAGCCGACACTCGTCTCTGGCACAGATGGGGTCGGAACCAAGATCAAGCTGGCATTTCTGATGGATAAGCACGACACAGTCGGGATAGACTGTGTGGCGATGTGTGTCAACGATATCGCATGTGCGGGCGGTGAGCCGTTATTTTTCCTGGACTATATTGCCTGTGGGAAAAACGAGCCGACCAAGATCGCGACGATCGTAAAAGGCGTGGCAGAGGGCTGCAAGCAGTGCGGCGCGGCGCTGATCGGCGGCGAGACTGCAGAACACCCGGGACTGATGCCGGAGGACGAGTATGATCTTGCAGGATTTGCAGTGGGGGTAGTCGATGAGAAAGATCTGATCACAGGGGCTGACCTAAAGGCAGGCGACGTGCTGATCGGTATCGCATCAAGCGGTGTGCACAGCAACGGTTTTTCCCTGATCAGAAAAGTGTTTGACATGACGAGAGAGAGTCTGGATACGTACTATGACGAGCTGGGAAAGACGCTCGGTGAGGCGCTGATCGAGCCCACGATCATCTATGTGAAGGCACTGAAAAGCATCAAGGACAACGGTATCAGGATCAAGGCGTGCAGCCATATCACAGGCGGTGGATTTTATGAGAATGTACCGCGGATGCTGCATGACGGTGTGCATGCGGTGATCAAAAAGGACAGTTATGAAGTTCCGGCGATATTCAAACTGCTGCAGGAAAAGGGCGGTATCGAGGAACATATGATGTACAATACATACAACATGGGTATCGGCATGATCGTTGCAGTTGACTCTGCCGATGCTGACAGGACAATGGAGGCGGTCAGGGCAGCCGGTGAGACGTGCTATGTGGTCGGTGAGATCAAGGATGGCGATCAGGGAGTGACAATATGCTGAAAATATGTGTGTGTGTGTCCGGCGGCGGGACCAATCTCCAGGCGATCATGGACGCCATCGATGCGGGAAAGATCACAAATGCGCAGATCGTGCGGGTGATCAGCAACAATAGAGGTGCGTTTGCATTAGAGCGCGCAAAAAGCAAGGGAATCGATGCAGTTGCCGTGTCTCCGAAAGACTATGAGGACAGAGAGGATTTTAACAGGGCATTTCTCAACTGTATGGACGATGTGAAGCCCGATCTGATCGTTCTGGCAGGTTTTCTGGTGGTACTTCCGCCGATGATGATCAAAAAGTACGAAGGACGTATCATCAATATCCATCCGGCATTGATCCCCTCATTTTGCGGGAAAGGGTTCTACGGTCTGAAGGTGCATGAGGCAGTTCTGGCGCGCGGTGTGAAGATCACTGGTGCCACAGTCCATTTCGTGGATGAAGGAACGGACACGGGACCGATCATTCTGCAGAAGGCTGTGGAGGTGCGCCCGAACGATACGCCAGAGGTACTCCAGCAGCGTGTTATGGAGGAGGCGGAATGGGAGATATTGCCGCAGGCGATCAACATGATCGCGAATGGATTGATTTGAACATATGTTTGGACTGGTACAGACATGGATTGCAATATTAGGATATTGAGATGAGGAAAGGATATGGAGAGCGGCATGAAAGTTTTAATCGTAGGAAGCGGCGGGCGGGAACATGCGATCGCTACAAGTGTAGCTGAGAGCCCGAAGGTCGACAAGATCTACTGTGCGCCCGGAAATGCAGGGATCGGGCAGATTGCGGAGTGCGTTGCGATCGGCGCGATGGAGTTTGACAAGCTTGCAGCCTTTGCGAAGGAGAAGCAGATCGACCTCACGATCATCGGTATGGACGATCCGCTGGTGGGCGGTGTGGTCGATGTGTTTGAGGCGGAGGGACTGCGGGTGTTCGGACCGAGGAAAAATGCAGCGATTCTTGAAGGTTCCAAGGCATTTTCCAAGGATTTGATGAAGAAATATAACATACCCACGGCAGCGTATGAGAACTTTGATGATGCGGACAAGGCATTAGCTTATCTGGAGACTGTGAGTTTTCCCATCGTGCTGAAGGCAGATGGACTGGCGCTTGGAAAGGGCGTGCTGATCTGCAATACGCTGGATGAGGCAAAAGAGGGTGTCCGTTCAATAATGCTGGACAAACAGTTTGGAACAGCCGGAAACCGCATGGTGATCGAGGAGTTTATAACGGGTCCGGAGGTGTCGGTGCTGTCGTATGTAGATGGCAGGACGATCAGGACGATGACTTCCGCGCAGGATCACAAGCGCGCAAAGGACGGTGATCAGGGACTCAATACCGGCGGTATGGGAACGTTTTCGCCAAGTCCGTTTTACACACCCGAGGTGGATGAATACTGCAGAGAGCACATCTATCAGGCGACGGTTGACGCGATGGCAGCGGAGGGACGGGAGTTTAAGGGGATCATCTTCTTTGGTCTGATGCTGACCCCTCAGGGACCGAGGGTACTGGAGTACAATGCCAGATTTGGCGATCCCGAGGCGCAGGTTGTGCTTCCGCGCATGAAGAATGATATAATAGACGTCGTGGAGGCGTGCATTGACGGGAAACTGGATGAGATCGATCTTCAGTTTGAGGACAATGCGGCAGTCTGTGTTGTGCTTGCGAGCGACGGTTATCCGGTCAGATATGATAAAGGACTTGAGATCAGAGGACTTGAGCAGTTTGAAGGCAAGGATGGATACTATTGTTTCCATGCGGGGACAAAACTGGATGAGAATGGAAAGTTTGTCACTAACGGAGGTCGTGTGCTGGGCGTGACAGCGAAGGGGGCAGATCTTAGGGAGGCCAGGGCGAACGCATATGCGGCGACGGAGTGGATCGACTTTGACAATAAATATATGCGCCATGATATCGGGAAAGCGATTGACGAAGTGTGACAGGAATATATGTTGAGTATGCGTGCGGGAGTACGCAGGGGGTATAAAGATGAAAAAGAACAAAAGAAACGGAATAAAGCATATTTTTGCGCTGATGCTTTTTTGTATGGTGTTGAGTGTCGGGATGGTTTGTCTTGCCGATGTACAGGGGACAGTGATCGCGAAGAGTGCGGTGATCAGGGCGTCGGCAGATCCCAACAGTGAAAAACTTGCAAGTGTGCCATCAGGAAAGACGATCGATATCATCAGTAAGGCATCAGGGACGGACGGTAAGATATGGTATCAGGTTTATGTGAATTCCGATACAAAGGGTTATATCAGAAGTGATCTGATCAAAGTGCCGGACGGAGCGGATATACCGACATCTCAGGGAAGTTCATCGACCCCTGTACAGTCCACAGACGTTCCTTCGACCACGGTGGCACCGGTAGATGCCAGACAGGTCACGGTCAAAAGCAATAATACCAATATCAGGAAGGAGGCTTCGACCAGCTCCGAATCATTGGCAAAGGCGAACCGCGGACAGATACTGACAGTAGTTGGAGAAGCTACGGGTACAGACAGCAAGAAATGGTATCAGGTAACTTTTGCCTACAATAATCAAGAAAAAACAGGTTATATCCGTTCTGATCTGGTGACTTCTGACAATGTTCCGAACGATCCTGCCACATCACAGATCACAGGAGTGGAAAATCCAGGCGAAGAACAGCCGCCCGAGTCGACACCTGCAGAAGAGCAGCCGCCACAGCCGGAGACACCAGCGGAGCCAAGTCAGCCTGAAAGCAATACAGTCACTCCGATGGATGTGGAGGAAGTTCCGTATATAATGCCGGGATTTGAGCTGGTAACGCTTCGCAATGGGGACCAGGAATATAAGGGATATATGAATGGGGATTTCTATATCTTCTACGCACAGAAGTCAAACGGCGAGCAAGGCTGGTATCTGTTTGATTTAAAGGAGCAGGTTTACCAGAGATATGTCTATACAGTAGACGGGGTCACAGTACCCAAAGGGGGAGTGGGATCGGTCGGACTTGTTCCGATGATCGCGCTTGTAGTGATCATCGTGATCCTTGTTGCTGTAGTGGGACTGTTGCTGCTCAGACTGAAAGGACAGGATGGTTCTTACAGGAGGTATAAGAGCGACGACGATGATGATTACCAGGATGACGACGATATAGAAGATCTGGAAGATCTGGAGGAGGAAGAGGAAGAACCACAGCCGGTAAGACGTCCGCAGGGGGCACAGCCGGTGAGACGTCCGCAGGGAGGTCCCTCTAACAACGCACCCCAGGGACAACCGCCAAGACGTCCGCAAGGTCAGCAGCCGCCGAGATATCAGCAGAATCAGCAGCCGCCGAGGCGGGCGCCGCAGGGAGGTCCTTCCGGCGGCAATGCACCGCAGGCACCACAGCCTGCAAGGCGTCCGCAGGGAGGAAATGCTTCTAACAATGGAGGCGCCAGACCACAGGGGCAGCCGCAGCAGAGGCGTCCGCAGGGAAATCCGGGAGGACAGCCGGCAAGACGCCCGCAGCCGCAGAGTGATAACAGGGCTCCGAGTGAAAAGGGACAGGCAAAGAAAGGCTACAAGGCAAAGAACCTCTTAGAGGATGACGACATGGATTTTATGGATATTGAATAAAATAAAACGAAAGAACTTGTCTAATGATACCTGTTAGACAGGTTTTTTCGCCTTATTCTTAAAAGTTTATAACTTCCCTTGTATACACAAGACTAGTGTGCTACAATTTATATAACAGCTGACGAATGGAAGGAGCGTGGGAACAAATGTATATAGAGATTGATTTTAACAGTGATGAAGCCCTTTATCTACAACTGCGCAACCAGATCATAATCGGGATAGCCACGTCTCAGTTCCAGGAGGGAGATACACTTCCCTCAGTAAGACAGCTTGCAGATACGATCGGAATCAATATGCATACGGTCAACAAGGCGTATTCTGTGTTAAAACAGGAGGGCTTTGTGAAAGTGGACAGGAGAAAAGGCGCGGTGATCGCGATCGATATCGACAAGATACAGGCTAAGGAGGATCTGAAGCGTGATATGCAGGTGCTGCTGGCAAAGAGCAGCTGTAAGAGGATATCGAGGGAAGAGGTACATGCGCTGATCGATGAGATCTATGAAGGCTATGAAGAATAATCGGGAAATAAGGAAATAAAGAGAAAACATGGAGGCATAGAAAAATGCAGCAGTTTACGGATAAGGCAAAGGCAGCGCTGCAGAAGGCTGCCAAGGCTGCAAGGGATCTGCATCAGAGCTATATCGGAAGTGAGCACATCCTTGTGGGACTCGTAAAAGAAAAGACCGGCGTTGCAGCGAGAGTGCTTGCCGAGAATGGCGTGGATGAGGTACAGCTCATCAGTATGATCAAGGAATTGATCGCACCGGAGGGGAATGTTGCGCTGATGGAGCGGGACGGGTATTCCCCGAGGGCGGCGAAGGTTCTCGAGGACAGCCACAGACTGGCGGATAAGTACAAGAGCCAGCTGACGGGGACAGAGCATATTTTGCTTGCGATCTTGCGTGAGGGTGAGAATGTGGGGCTCAGACTTCTGAATACGATCGGCATCAATGTGCAGAAACTGTACATGGATACACTGATCGCTATGGGGGAGGATATCAATCAGCATAAGGATGATCTAAACAGAAACCGGAATAAAAAGAAACAAAATGGAATAACGCAGACATTGAACCAGTACAGCAGGGATCTGACAAGTCTTGCGAGGGAAGGGAAGCTTGATCCGGTGATCGGCAGGGAGATTGAGATCATGCGTGTCGTTCAGATCTTGTCAAGGCGGACGAAGAATAATCCCTGTCTGATCGGCGAGCCGGGTGTGGGCAAGACCGCGATCGCTGAGGGTCTGGCACTCCGTATTGTGAACGGTGAGGTACCTGATACAGTCAAGAACAAACGCGTTGTGACACTTGACCTTGCGGGGATGGTGGCAGGTTCGAAATATCGCGGGGAGTTTGAGGAGCGCATCAAGAGGGTGATCAGGGAAGTGATCGAGGCGGGAAATATTTATCTGTTCCTCGATGAGATCCATACACTGATCGGTGCTGGCGGCGCGGAGGGGGCGATCGATGCGTCCAATATCCTCAAACCGTCCTTGTCAAGAGGTGAGATACAGCTGATCGGAGCCACTACGATCGCAGAGTACCGCAAGTATATTGAGAAAGATGCAGCACTTGAGCGGCGTTTTCAGCCAGTGATGGTGGAGGAGCCAAATGAGAGCGAGGCGGTAGAGATATTAAATGGAGTGGCATACAAGTATGAGGAGCACCACAATGTGACGATCACACAGGAGGCGATCGAGGCGGCAGTGAAGCTGTCAGACCGGTATATCAATGACAGGAATCTCCCTGATAAGGCGATCGATCTGATCGATGAGGCGTCTGCGGCAATCCGGATCAAAAATATGAATGTGCCTGACAGTTTCAAGGAAATGACAGAGCAGATCAAGAAGTACGACCTCCAGATAGAGCGTTCGATCAGAATGGAAGCGTACACGCAGGCTGCAGAACTCCGCAAGGCGCAGGATGAACTGATCAAGAAATATGACAAAGCAGTGGCCAGATATGAGAAAAACCAGGAGGAGCGCAATCTTGTCGTGACGGAGAACGATATCGCGGAGGTTGTGGCAAATTGGACAAAGATACCGGTCAAGAAGCTGACGCAGAAGGAGAGTGAGCGTCTGTTGAAGCTCGAATCGATCCTTCACAAGCGCGTCATCGGCCAGGAGGAGGCTGTCACCGCGGTAGCACAGACGATGAAGCGCGGCCGTGTGGGACTGCAGGATCCCAACAGGCCCATTGGCTCTTTTCTGTTTCTAGGTCCTACCGGTGTGGGAAAGACAGAGCTCTCCAAGGCGCTTGCTGAGGCGATGTTCGGTTCGGAAAGTGCCCTGATACGAGTTGATATGTCAGAGTATATGGAGTCTCATTCTGTATCCAAGATGGTAGGCTCTCCTCCGGGGTATGTAGGATTTGAGGAGGGGGGACAGCTCAGCGAGAAGGTGCGCAGGTCCCCGTATTCCGTCGTGCTGTTTGACGAGATCGAGAAAGCGCATCCGGATGTGTTCAATATTCTACTGCAGGTGCTTGATGACGGTCATATCACTGATTCCAAGGGCAGGAAAGTGAGCTTTAAGAACACGATTCTGATCATGACGTCCAATGCGGGTGCACAGCGGATTGTCGATCCGAAAAACCTTGGATTTGCAGCCAAGAGAGATGCACAGGCGGATTACAATAAAATGAAATCAGGTGTTATGGAGGAAGTGAAACGCCTGTTTAAACCAGAGTTTATCAACCGTATCGATGAGATTATGGTGTTCCATCCATTGACGGAGCAGGATATGAAACAGATCGTTACATTATTGTCAAAGAATCTTTGTGAGAGATGCAGGACACAGATGGATATCGATCTGTCCTTCACGAACACTTTGAAAGAGTATCTGGTGAAAAAATACTCGGATCTGAAGATGGGGGCAAGACCGCTGAAACGCGCGATCCAAAATGTAGTGGAGAACGAGCTTGCCACGGCGATCTTGGAGGGCAGGGTCCAGCGAGGCGATGCGGTGACTGCCGGCGTGCGTGGCGACAAGGTAACTTTTACAGTAAAAGAAGTAAAAGAAGCCGAGATCTGAATATGATAAATTTTCAAAAATTTTGTGGAAAAAGATAGTAATATAGTTTATTATTATAGTGTAGATGAAATTTAATTCTAATAAACTTTTAGGAGGACAAATGAAATGGCAGTAGTTGATGAATTGCTACGTTCCGAGAGTAACGGAAATATCAGCTTTGGTAATCACGAGCTGGCGGCGAAGGCAAAGCTTGAGGATTATGAGCATTCTGGGGATATGTACAAGGTAAAGACTTTCCAGGAGATCACCAAACTGGAGAAAAACGGTTTGTTTTTATATGAATCGGTTCCGGGTACCTCCGTTCACAATTTTTGTGAAAATGAAAACGGTATATCTTTTACGGTAGAAGGAAGCCAGGACGCGCAGATCACTCTGGGTGCTGCAGATGATTCTGAGTATGAGGTGGTTGTAGCTGGGGAGAGCGCAGGCGTCATGAAGACAAATCTTTCGGGCAAACTCAGCATCAGCGTGGAGCTCGAGGGATCAGGTGAGGTCGAGGTGAAGATTATTAAGAAATAGATTGAGATATATGAGATAAAAAAACCTCCTCATTTGAGGAGGTTTCTTTATAGAAGACATATTTATAGAAATGAGTTTCTTCAGGAGGTTTTAATGGCAAAAAAGAGTACGACTGTTTTTTTCTGTCAGGAATGTGGACATGAATCTTCCAAGTGGATGGGACAGTGTCCTGCCTGTAAAAAGTGGAACACATTTGTGGAGGAGAAGGTCAATGTGACCAATTCTAAAATAACACCGTTCCGGGAGGCAGCAAAACCTGTCAAGATCGGATCCATATCCATGAAGGAGGAGGAACGCATGTACACTGGTATAGCCGAGCTCGACCGTGTGCTTGGCGGAGGGATCATGCAGGGCTCCCTGACACTGGTGGGCGGTGATCCTGGAATCGGGAAATCCACACTCCTGCTGCAGATGTGCAGGCTGCTTGCCAATGCGAACAGGAAAGTTTTATATATATCGGGGGAGGAGTCCTTGAAACAGATCAAGTTCAGGGCGGTCAGGATCGGTGAGTTTGAGGACACGATGATGCTTCTGTGCGAGACCAATCTTGGCATTGTGGAGGAGACGATCCGTCACACAGAACCTGAGATCGTTGTCATTGATTCGATACAGACGATGTATCAGGAGTCTGTCGCCTCGGCGCCGGGAAGTGTGTCCCAGGTGAGGGAGGCGACCAATGTCTTTCTGCAGCTTGCAAAGGGTATGGGAACTTCGATCTTTATCGTAGGGCATGTGACCAAGGAAGGAACAGTTGCAGGGCCGCGCGTGTTAGAACATATGGTTGATACTGTTCTATATTTTGAGGGCGACAGATATGCTTCCTACAGGATCCTTCGTGGGGTCAAGAACCGCTTTGGCTCCACCAACGAGATCGGTGTCTTTGAGATGCGCAAAGAAGGATTGATCGAGGTGGAAAATCCTTCAGAATACATGCTGACCGGGAAACCGGCTGGGGCAAGCGGATCCGTCGTGGTCTGTTCCGTAGAAGGCACGAGACCCATCTTGATAGAAATACAGGCTCTTGTGTGCAGGACAAATTTTGGAATCCCGAGACGCCAGACGACGGGAACGGACTTTAACAGAGTCAATCTACTGATGGCAGTGCTCGAGAAGCGGCTGGGTCTGCAAATCGGGGACTGTGATGCCTACGTAAATATAGCGGGCGGTATGAAGATCAGTGAGCCGGCGATCGATCTGGGACTGATCATGGCGATCGTTTCCAGTTTTAAGAACCGCGCCATCGATGAGAAGACGATCGTGTTTGGCGAGGTGGGACTCAGCGGCGAGGTGCGTGCTGTGAGTATGGCACAGCAACGGGTCCAGGAGGCAAAAAAACTTGGGTATGAGACGGTGATCATGCCAAGAGTAAATGTCGAAGGGATGGATACGATAGATGGTATCAGGATCATCGGTGTAGGAGGCATAGGCGAGGCGATCGATGTGATCTGATCAATATGCGAAATGTGCTGCGAGGCTCTGTATATACGGGAGTTGGCAGCTTGGAGGTTTGAGATGAATAAAAATGGAATAAAGGAATTGATGGCGTTTCTGGATGACAGTCTGACAAGCTATCATGCGGTGGACAATATAAGGAAAGAATTGTTACAAGGAGGCTTTACAGAGCTTTCGGAGAGGAAAGTATGGTCACTGCAAGCGGGTGGAAGCTACTTCGTGGTGCGCAACGATTCGTCTGTGATCGCATTTCGTGTGCCGAAGTGCGAAGTCAATGAGATAGAGGGATATCATGTATATGCAGCCCACTCGGATTCCCCTGCATTTAAGATCAAGGAAAATCCAGAGATTGAGAAGGAAGGTGTCTATGTCAGTCTCAATACGGAAAAGTATGGCGGAATGATCCTGTCCACCTGGTTTGACAGGCCGCTCACGATCGCGGGGAGAGTCTGCACGGAAGAGGGCGGCAGGATCGTATCCCACTTGGTGAGATTAAAGGATAATATCTGTATGATACCGAGCCTGGCGATCCATATGAATAGAGACACGAACAATGGTGTGGCATTTAGTGCGCAGAATGATATACTGCCGCTCCTGACTATGACTGGTCAGGAAAGCAGGGAAAGATCATCAAAAGGTATGCTGAATGCGATACTCACCCAGTCGATGGCGCGGACAACGGGCAGGATCCTGTCCTATGATCTCTTTGTGGAGAACTGTGAAAAGGCAGTTCTGGCAGGGGCGGAGGACGAGTTTATCATGACGCCCCGATACGATGACCTGGCTTGTGTTTTTGCAGGATTAAAGGGGATCGTCAACGCAGGGTCAGCGCGCTATATTGATGTGCTTGCCGTGTTTGACAATGAGGAAGTCGGAAGTCTTACAAGACAGGGAGCGGACTCAACCTTTTTTAAGGATACACTGGAAAATATCGCCGACGGGCTGGATGCCGGCGCGAAGGTTTATCGAACATGGAAAGCGGACAGCTTTATGATCAGTGCCGATAACGGGCATGCATGCCATCCCAATCAGGGAGGAAAAGCAGATCTGACAAATCGCCCGTATCTGAACAGGGGTGTGGTGCTGAAATATCACGGTGGGCAGAAATATGCGACAGATGCTTATTCTGCGGCATACGTCAGAAAACTGTGCAGCAGAAATGATATTCCGCTCCAGACATACGCAAACCACTCGGATATTCCTGGTGGCTCGACGTTGGGAAATCTGGCGATGGCGCAGATATCCATGGCAGCAGCGGACATCGGACTGCCGCAGCTTGCCATGCACTCTGCGTATGAGACAGGAGGGGCAAAGGATATCGAGTATCTGATCCGGCTTGCAGAATCATTTTTTAGAGAATAACTTACAGGCGGTCAGTATGCTGTCTCAACAAATTCGATCTCCTGCTCTGTATAGACATCGGTAAATTTCCAGCTGGACTGTTCCAGCTCGGAGGTCCGGCGATCGTACTCGGTATCGCCAGCGTGAAAAGCGTTGATCGAGGTGATCTCTCCGAGGCGGTTTCGCTCGACAGTAAGGTCAACTGCGCCCTCTGTGTGGGACATGTAGCGTCCGAGCATCTTATCGGAGTAGGTGCGTACAGGCTCGCCGTTGTACAGCAGAGTCATATCGTTATGGGCATCACTGAGGACAAGACCCCACTTGGCATACTCTTCGTAGATTGTCTCGTCGTTCAGAAACAGTGATATACTTAGGGAGAAAGCACTTTTTTCGACGTGGAACTCGTCCGACAGTGATGTCAGGATCTGCGCCTCGAGGATGTCAGGATCATTTGTGGTATCAGCGCGCATAATATCGAATATGAGTTTCGATGCCCTGTCTTCCGCGTTTTTGCCCAACATGATATCCCGCGTCAGATCGACCTGTACGCCCCAGCGGCAGCTGTCGGAAGCGCAGTAGGGAGTCAGTTTCTGATAAAAGGGCGCCTGTCCGCCTGTGGCAAGTACGACGGAGCCGCTTACCAGGAGGCAGACTGACAATGCCAGCAGCAGGGCGGAAGCTTTCTTGTAGTGCAGGACATTTTGTATCCGTTTCTCGACCTCGGTTTTGGAGAAAGCGCTGTAGAGCAGTGTTTGCCGGCTTCTTGGGACTGCCAGGGCGAGCAGGCTCATAGCGTAATTCTTTTTGTTCTCTTCTGCCTGATCGTTGTGATCATATCGGCGAAGGACAGCCTCATCACATGCCATCTCCAGATCAGACGCCAGAAATCTGGACATGATCCAGACCAGCGGGTTGAACCAATGGATGCACAGTGTGATGAGCATGACGGATTTGAGCCAGTTGTCTCTGCGATGGATATGCATGGTCTCGTGGGAGAGGATATGGCGCAGAAGTTCCGCATTGCCAAAATCCATACATGTGGGCAGATAGATCTTCGGTGACAACATGCCGCAGACCAGCGGGGAGGCGATCTCATCGCTGGTGAACACCAGAATGTGTCCCATGTCCATCTCACGCAGGAGCGTGTTGATCGTCTCATTATGTTCTACCATCAGTGCATTATTCAGGCGTTTTGCATATCGGTATTTCTGTGCGAGCAAAATACCTGCCGTGATGAGAGCGCCCGCAAAGTAAAACATCAAAATTGCAGGAATATGGGAGAGCGGATAGAGCGTCGTCAGCTTATAATTGATAGAATATTCAGTGCTGCCGGGCTGCTCCTGTACGATCGCCTCCTGCACGACCGTCTCCTGCACGACCGTCTCCTGCACAGTTGTCGCTTGTTTGTCTACGGCGGCACTTTCAGCCTGGATGTTTGTACCAGGCTTTGCCTGATCGGCAGGGATATCCTCCACAGCGTCAACCTCCTGTGCGATGGTACTTGTGTAAGGATATTCATAGGCAAATTCAGGAACGTTCATGCTCAGCGGAGTGCTCAATGAGAACGGGATCAGCAGGCGCAGCAGCACGACGCTCCAGAGTGCCGGAAATACGAATTTTGGAAGCCTGTTTTTCAGCAGTCCGCGCAGGATCATGACTGCGAGGATCATAATACTTCCATAAAAGATCATCAGTTCAAACGGCATGTTCATCTTAAAACTTATCATTTAATTCTCCTTTCAAACGGCGTAACATTTTTAGTTAGAATCCTGGATCATTTTTGCGAGTCTGGCGGCATCCTCGTCTGACAGTCCCTGATTTTTGAGAAAAGAGGAGAAGAAGAGTTCGCTTGAACCGCCAAACATCTTATCGATCAACCGTTCGGTTTCGCTCTGTGCAACTTCATCACGGCTAACGAGTGTCTTGCATATGAATCCAGGTTCCTCGCGCTCGATGGCACCTTTTTCGATGCATTTTTTGATGACAGTGTAGGTTGTGTTCTTGTTCCAGCCGATGCGTTCTGAGAGGACATCTACAATTTCTTTTGCGGATTTTGGTTCCTTTTCCCACAAAACTTCCATGACTTTCAGCTCGGAATCAAATAGTTTCATGATATCAGCCTCCTTGTTTTAATTATATCAGACTATTCAAATAGTCTGCGTTATGAGTAGACTATCATGATAGTCTGCATTTGTCAATACATAATTAGAGATTGTTTCACCGAGTAGCAAAGTAAGAGTTCACGCCCAACTAATTCTGACACAATTTTATACAATGAAGGCGTAAACAGCAGCCTATAATCACACAAAATGCTAAAGTGCAAGCATTTTGGCGCACGTTTTTCACTAGTTTTATTGACGGGTGAACAGTATATTGCTATAATAATAAAAGTGTTCTGTGTTACAATACATTTTCTGAATTGTGAAAGGGGATTTTTATGAGTATCTTTAATGATGATCGTTCCACAGTAAACGAGATGGCTGCCGCATTGGATTCCGATCTTTCCGGCACCGGCTTTGACACAGCGCTCCAGAAAGCGTTTGATTCTGGTATGAACCTTGACGAGATCCAGTACATAGTCTCTGCACACACCGACCGGATTGTAAAGAGATACATCGTGCAGTATCAGTTAAAAAAGGCTGCAAACAAGGATAAATAAAATTTTTTAATTTTTTACTTGATTTTTTGTGTTGAATTGTGATATACTATAATTCGTCAGCGGGTAAATAATTTACATAAGCCGTCTGAAGGGGCATAGTTCAACGGTAGAACAGCGGTCTCCAAAACCGTCAATGCGAGTTCGATTCTTGCTGCCCCTGTTATGGTATAGGGATGCCTATAAACTTATTATTTTAAGAGTTTATAGGTATTTTTTTATTACTTGACATGCCCTGTTTTACGTGGCATGATCAGAACAAAAGTTCTTGATTATCTATCGTTTTACCAACTTTACCATCCACAGAACGCTGTTTTTGCAGCGATCCACATAAACAACTTTCAAAAAGTGACCCAAATATGAGGAATCCTTTTCTGGTTTGCAGTAAAATTAAGGTGTCAAATCAAAATTCATCTTGTATACAATAAAGAACAAGATTGTCAAAAAAATGTCTTGCTTTTTTGCCGATATTTTTATAGAATTTAAACGAACACAATAGACGGTACGCGTCGCGCGACTGTACTATGTGCGGCAGTATGTGCATTTTGGACGGATCATGATACATAATTGAAAATAGCGTATACTGGCAACAATTAAATATCAGAAGAATAAAAAGGAGTAAAAGACATGGCAAAAAGAGGACAAAAGTTTGGAAAAGTTCTTTTTGCGGGTATGTTGCTTACACTGACTGTTGCACTGGGCGGATGCTCAGGTGATAAGGCGGCTGGAGACTCTACACAGATTGCAGACACGTCTGCCGCAAACAGCAGTGAGGTGGCTACCGCGACAAACACGGAGACAGATGCTTCATCAGAGGAGACGAACGAGACAGGTGAGGCGAAGGACACGGAGAATGGCGGATCGCACATTACCATAGGTATTCCACAGGATTTGGACAGTCTGGTACCGAGCCTGTCACAGGGTGCGGGCACACAGGAAATCCTCTACAATATCTATGAGGGGTTGTATAAGCCGGACAGCGAGGGCAATCTGGTTCCTGCAGTGGCGAGTGATTACACAATGTCAGAGGACGGACTTGTGTACACATTCACTTTGAGAGATGGGATAAAGTTCCACAACGGAAATCCTGTCACTGTGGAGGACGTGAAGTATTCGATTGAAACCTGCGCCGGTCTTAATGGGGGAGAACCTGTTATATCGGCGTTTTCTAATATCGAGAGCGTGGAGGCGCCGGACGATAAGACGGTCGTGATCACGTTAAAAGAATCGAGCAGTCCGTTCATGGCGATCCTCTCAACAGTCGAG
Source organism: uncultured Lachnospiraceae bacterium (assembly GCA_910588595.1). GTDB lineage: Bacteria > Bacillota > Clostridia > Lachnospirales > Lachnospiraceae > COE1. Next base: position 16,528 of record CAJUQU010000048.1, read on the forward strand.
GCGGCGATCGTGCCGGCGGACGCGCCGGATCTCCAGACTGATCCGGTGGGAACCGGACCGTACAGGTTTGTGTCGCGCTCCCTGCAGGAGAATGTAGTGCTCGAGCGCTTTGACGATTACTGGGGAGAGCCGGCGCACATCAAGGATATCACCTTGAAGGTGCTTGCGGACTCGGATTCGATCGTCATGAACCTCGAGGGCGGTGCGGTCGACCTTGTCGCGAGGGTTTCCACAGCACAGGCGGCGGAGCTTGGCGATGATTTCGAGGTGCTCGAGGGAACGATGAACCTGGTGCAGGCTATGTATCTGAACAATGCAGTGGCGCCTTTTGACAACGAGAAGGTCCGCCAGGCACTTTGCTATACGGTCAATAAGCAGGAGATCCTCGATTTCGTGTCGGAGGGGAAGGGAACCCCCGTGGGGAGCAGTATGTTCCCGGCGTTTGGCAAGTATTACGTCGAGGAGCTCAACGATATCTACACGACGGATATCGACAAGGCAAAGGCGCTGTTGGCGGAGGCTGGATATGCGGATGGATTCAGTTTTACGATGAAGGTGCCGTCCAACTATCAGCAGCATGTTGACACAGCACAGGTGGTCGCAGAGCAGTTAAAGCAGATCAACGTCACGGCGAATATCGAGCTGATCGAGTGGGAGACATGGCTGAGCGATGTGTACCAGGGGCGCGATTTCGAGGCGACGCTCGTCGGTGTGGATGCATCGACACTGACTGCGGGCGCGATGCTGAGCCGCTTCCGCTCTGATGCGCACAACAATTTTATGAATTTCAACAATGAGGAGTACGATGCCGCCTATGAGGAAGCGCTCGCTGCGGAGGCAGTGATGGACGACGACAAGGCAACGGAGGCTTACAAGAAGTGTGAGACGATCCTTGCCGAGACGGCTGCAAATGTCTATATCCAGGATATGTGCGAGCTGGTGGCAGTCAGAAAAGGCTACACGGGCTACACGTTCTATCCTCTGTATATCCAGGATTTTTCGAAGCTGGATGTGCAGTGAGGAACAGTTCTTACGCATATGGGTACCCAGAGGAAATATATCAGCATGCGCTGACGGGTGCCCAGCGCACGAGTAGGGGAAGATGGCTCTTTCCTTCCTGCTCGATTTAGATAGTTATTGAGTGATATGACAATATACTATGGACAGAGATAGAGTGAGAAGAACTTCTAATCACTCGCAGCAAAGGCTGCTTCGTGAAGAAGTTCTAAATATCACACAAGAGAATGCCCAAAGTACGGGCATTCTCCGCATTGATTTGAGATTTCGCAGAGCGGAATCATGGAGGTTAGAGTGACAGGTTCGGCGTAAGAATCTGTAGAAAATAGTTAACAGATGGTGCACAATCGTTATATAGTTGTCAAATAAAAGGAGACGGGGATATGAGATACATTGGTAAAAAGCTTGCCGCGATGATGATCACGCTTTTGTGTATCTCGTTCCTCGTCTATCTTGCTTTTGACCTGA
>CAJUQU010000049.1 GCA_910588595.1 uncultured Lachnospiraceae bacterium
AATGGTGCGAAACAGGCAGTTCACGATTCTAATTTCTGACCGGATGGAGTACTAGGATCCATAAGAACAATCAAAAAGGTGCAGAACCTGATCATGATATCCGGCTCTGCACCTTTTTCTCAAACGTCTTTCCGTCACGCCATAAACTTGCTTCCCATCAGCTCATCCCGCGCCACGCCGACCGCGCGCTCCACACTGCCTGGCTCAAACGGATTGGAGATATTTGCGTATTTCAGTGTCGCGAGATAACTCATGCTGCCGCCGCACTTGCAGAGGTTGAGATAATCCGCCCAGGCGCTGTCATGATCTTCCCGCTCCTTCTTCTTGAACTCCATCGCGCCCATCGTCGTGAGCGTGTAATTGATATAGTACATCGGATAAAGGTAAATGTGCAGCTTGTGATACCAGTATCCGCCTCTGTCAAAGAAATCATCCGGCTCATAGGTACGCCACGGCATATATTTCTCCTCAAGCTTTTTCCACTCCAGAGTCCTCTCCTTCGGTGTCAAGCCAGGATTGGCATAGCAGATGTGCTGGAACTCGTCAACCGCCACGCCAAACGGTACAAACGTGAGCGCCTCCTGCAGATGCGCGAAGCGGAATTTGTCCGCCTGATCTCCGAAAAAGCGCTCTGCATAAGGGTACGCAAACTGCTCCATCGACATGGAATGGATCTCGGCGATATCAGTTGATTCCCCGTAGTAGTCCGAGATCGGCTGGTTGCGCATCGCCATATATCCGGCGAAAGCATGACCGAGCTCATGCGTCAGCACCTGCATGTCATAGATCGTCTGATTGAAACAGGAGAATACAAACGGCGCCTTGTATCTCTGCAGATCTGTCATATACCCTGTCGACGCCTTACCCGGCTTGTTCTTTAGATCCATCAGCTCATGTCCGATCATGAAATCGATAAACTCCCCTGTCTCAGGGCTCATCTCATGGTACATCTTCGCCGCCTCACTGACCATGAAATCGTCATCGCCCGCCGGAACCGCGTTGCCGTCCGGGAAAATGCGTTTCTCATCGTAAAATGCAAAATCCTCTACACCGAGACGTTTTGCCTGCGCCTCATACAACTTCTGACAGAGCGGCACGAGCACAGTGCGCACCTGCTCGCGGAAGGACTCCACTTCCTTCTGTCCGTAATCGGTACGCCCCTGCTCCAGATAGGCCACCGGAATATAGTTTTCATAGCCGAGATTGCGTCCCATCTCATTTCGTATCTTGATCAGCTCATCCCAGATCTCCTCGAGGCGCGGTTCGTTCTTGTGATAAAATTCCGCGTAGGCACGGACCGCCCCCCTGCGCACTTCCCTGTCCTCGTGTTCAAAGTACTTCTGCACACCGTAGAGATTCAGCTCCTTGCCGTCAAACAAAATCTTCGCTGTCGCCATGATCTTCTGGTACTCATTGCAGAGCTTTGCCTCCTGCTGCATCAGCGGAATGTTCGCCTCGCAGAATTTCTTTTTCGAGAGATCCATCTTGACAAAAAACTGCTTCCCATACTCCTTCTCAAAATCCGCGCGGAACGGACTGTTCATCATCGCTTCGTTCACTGCCAGAAATGCGGGCATGAGTGTAGGATACGTATTTTCTATATACTCATTCTCCTTCTCGTAAAACTCATCTGTGGTATCCAGTGTGTGGCGTATGTGCACGATCGTGCAGGTCGTGGAGAAGTCCTTTCCCCTCTCGTCATATGCCAGCATGGCTTCCCTCGCCTCCGCATAGCTTCCTGCGCGCTCAATGCGCTCTTTGATCTTGGCCTCAAACGCTGCAAATCCCTCACAATCCGGTCTTGTGTACTCCAATGTTGAAAACTTAAAATCTTCCATCTTTTTAACTCCTTTCTATTCATAAGGTCTCTGGTAAAAGCGCCCTGAGATCTGCTGTGTGTTGATGACATTGACGAACGCTTTCGGATCGACCTCCTTGATCCCGTTAATGATATCCTTGCACTCCGCCCTCGACACGACGGAATATACGATCTTGCGCTCCTGGTGCTCGTAAGATCCCTCCGCCTCAATGATCGTGGCGCCATGGTTGCTGTTCTTAGCGATCACCTCGTACACCCGCCTTGCATGGTTCGTTACCACCAACAGCGTATGCTTGCGATACTGCTTGAAAAGCGTGCGCAGAACCTGCGTGGAAGCGTACTGGAAAATGATCGAGTACAATGCCTTCTCCCATCCAAACAGCAGTCCTGCGATCACCAGAAGAATCGCATTGAAGCCAAGAATCAGATTGAACGAATCCATGCCGGTCTTTTCAGACAAATAGATACTGATAAAATCCGTTCCGCCCGTCGTGGCATTCATCATCAGACACAGGCTGATCGAAAAACCATTGATTATCCCGCCAAACACACTGATCAGCAGGGTATCATACACAATCGCCTGAGACGGCAGAACGTCCGTCAATATATTTGTCAGCATGATGCACAGGCAGGAATAAAGTGTAAACTTCTTGCCAATAAAGCGGAACCCAATATAGATCGGTATCAGATTCAGCAAAATATTGATCAATGTATACGGAAGCTCAAAACCGAAAAACAGTTCGACGATCCGCTGGATCAGCAGCGTAAGTCCAGTCGCCCCGCCTGGATACAGACCGCCTGTCCGCACAAAAGTCTTGATGTTCAACGCCATGATCACCGATGCCAGGCAGATGACAACGATCCGCTTCGCATCTTCCCTGAGATTGAATTTCATACGTATTCTCCTCCAAACACGCTCTGATGCTAAAAAATTATTTCCGTCCAGATGTCCTTCTGCAGATTCAGTTCAACGCGTTTATCACCGTAGACAAACCTTCTGACTATATCACACCCGCTGCAGACCCTCGCTTCTGTGAGAGCTGCGTTCCTCCATGTGATGTCCATCCGCGCATTTCCGGAAACCCTAACACCTGTTATCTTACCATTCTGCCATACTTCGGGCAGTGCCGGCAGCAGGACGATCCGCTCTGCATTGCTCTGTACCAGCATCTCCAACATCGCTGCGATCGATCCGAAATTTCCGTCGATCTGAAATGGCGGATGATTGTCAAAAAGGTTTGGCAGCGTCGACTTTATGAAAAGCTGCCGCAGATTCTCATGAGCCTTTTCCCCGTCCCAGAGCTTTGCATAATGATTCATGATCCACGCGCGGCTCCAGCCTGTATGTCCGCCGCCGCCCTCCAAGCGCTTCTGCAGCGTCAGTTCTGCCGCCTTTGCAAGCTCCGGCGTGCCGTCTTTCGTAATCTGATCCGAAGGGTGCAGTCCGTACAGGTGCGAGATATGTCTGTGACCTGGCTCCTTCTCCTCGTACTCCTCACACCACTCAAGAATCCTGCCGTCGCTTCCTGTGCGCGTGGGGATCAGCCGCCCGCAGGCTTCGGCGATCTGTCTGTCGAGCTCATCCGCCACCCCGAGAACCTTTGCTGCCATGTTGCATTGACTAAACAGGTCTCGCAGAATCTGATTGTCCATCGTCACCCCGATCGAATTTGCCCCCTGTTCTCCGTCTGGCAGGATAAATGTATTCTCCGGCGATACACTCGGGCATGTACACAGATAAGTCCTGCCATCGATCTCATGCTCTATACAGAAATCAAGGAAAAACTGTGCCGCCTCCCGCATGACCGGAAACATTTCGCGCAGGAATGCCTCATCACCTGTGTGATCATAATGCGTCCATATATGCGTGCACAGCCACGCGGCGCCCATCACCCAGAAACTGCCCGGTATCCACAGATCCTGCGGCGCAGTGTCCCCCCAGATATCTGTATTGTGATGCGCCACAAACCCGCGGCACCCATACATGATCTCAGCCGTCTTCCTGCCGTTTGGCAGCATCTTTTTGAGTAAGTCAAACAACGGCAGATGGCAGTCCCCCAGATCACACGATTCCGCCGGCCAGTAGTTCATCTCCGTGTTGATGTTGATCGTAAACTTTGCATCCCACGGCGCTTCCATATCCTTGTTCCACAGCCCCTGCAAGGTTGCCGGAAGCGTTCCGGGGCGGCTGCAGCTGATGAGCAGATACCTGCCAAAATTAAAATACAGCTGTTCCAGACTCAGATCTGTACCGCCACCCGCGATCTCTGCCAGGCATCGGTCTGTCGTTCTCCGAGCAGTGTTGACAGTGTCCATGTCAAATGTCAGCGACATCCTGTCAAAATATGACTTGTAGTCGTCCGCATGGCTTCTCCTGAGGTCGTCATAACCTTTTGAAGCCGCCTTCTCAAGCTTTTCTGCAAGCGCTTCCCTCAGCGCTTTCTTCTTCGCGGTACTCTCATCTAAACCGCCGCACAGCACATCATTGGAGCTGACTTGCAGACGGTATGTAGTCAGCGCACTCCAGTACAGGCAGACCTCCGCGGCGTCGCTGACGATGATGCTCTCCCCGATCACCTCGACCTTTCCGTCAGGAGTTGACACCTTACACATCATGGCATAATCCAAGCCATCACGCCCCAGATTTCCGCCGAGCACGATGCTGTCCTGCGATGCCTTTTCAGAATACTCATATATGTGATGCCTTGACTGCATGACTTCCAGACGCATCTTCTCTTTCCCCACAGCAGTCAGATGCATCACACACACATCATCGGGCGCCGACATGAAGATCTCCCTGTCATACACCGTCTCATCGAGTTTGAAATGTGTATAGCACAGGGCTTCCTCCACGTTCAGCCCCCTCTCATACTCACGGACTTCCTCCATGGAGACATTCCTGTCAAACTCATATCCGATCGAAATGTCTCCAAGTGTCTGGTAAATGCGCATACCAAACGGCGTACCGCTAAGCGCCTGTTTGCAGAGCCGTTCTGCCTCATGGATCTTTCCCGCCATGATCAGTTCCCGTATCTTTGGCAGCTTCTCTTTTGCGCTGGGATTGTTTCTGTCCATGGGACCACCGTACCATACGGTATCTTCATTGACCTGTATCTGCTCTCTGCCAATGTCTCCAAACACCATGCCGCCGATCCTGCCATTTCCGACCGGAAGCGCCTCATTCCAGTCCGATGCGGGACGGTCATACCAAAGTACGGCGCAGTTTTGTTTTCCCTTGCTTTGTCTCTCTCTGATGTCCATTTCCTTTTCTCCACTTCTCTTTCCGTCATGATCTCTCTGTCATACGAAAGTCCTCTATACAGTATAACACATCTACAGAAAAAGTGTAGTAAGATTTTATTTTGTCGCACTGACTTGTGTACCCAAACTGAAAATCTACTGTTCGTCCTCCTGCAAAGGCAGTAAAAAGCATGTAGTTTCTATCTTGCATATTTTGCTAAAAGGGATATAATGGATTTTGACACCCTATGCATTCTGTTATCATTAGGGAAGTGTGCATAGGATTAGCAATGTACTGACCAAAGAAAGGGGAACACTAACAATGAACGAACGAGACAGCATCGAAAAAAAGCTGACCAAATCCTTTTTTAAGGTAGCTTCCATCACAGCGGCAGTCGCAATATTGAGCCTTGTCGCTCTCATCATTGTATCGAACAGATATTCCTATGCTCTGAAGAATTATGGCTTTGCACAGGGTGATATCGGAAAAGCGATGTTTGAGTTTGCTGACAGCAGATCATCGCTCCGTGCAGCCATCGGCTACGACAATGTCGATGCAATCGCCACTGTCGTACAGCAGCACAACGAAAATAAAATTCTCTTTGAAGAGTATTTTGCCATCGTTGAGAACACGATCGTATCGGAGGACGGCAGAAGGACTTACGATGAGATCAGCTCCGAGCTGGATGCATACTGGGCATTGGACCAGGAGATCATGGATCTCGGCGCGACGACAGACCGGGAACTCTGCACGCAGGCACAGGACATCGCACTCCGTGATCTTGCTCCTGCCTATAACAGTATATACAGCAAACTGGAATCTCTCCTAAATGTAAAGGTATCCGAAGGACAGCGCCTGTCCGCCGCACTCACCATGGCAGAATTGATCCTGACGATCGCCATTGTGGTTGTCATCGCGATCTCACTGACACTGTCGACCAAGATTGGCAAAAGCATCGCCAAAGGAATCGCATCTCCTCTCGGAAAGCTTGGCAAACGTCTCAAGACCTTTTCCGCAGGAGATCTCACCTCCCCGTTCCCGATGGTCGAGACCGGCGATGAAGTAGAGCACATGGAGAAAGATGCCTCCGAGATGGCAAACAACCTGAACATCATCATTCACGATATCAGTGTAGTGCTGGGCGAGATGGCTGGCGGAAACTACGCGGTGAGATCAAAATATTCAGAAAAGTATACCGGCGACTTCCAGAAATTATTTGAATCGATGCACGGTCTGCGCGACCAGATGGCAGAGACACTCACCTCCATCGGTGAAGTCTCCAGTCAGGTCTCCTCCGGTTCCGGCGATCTTGCCGATGCGTCGCAGGTGCTCGCAGAAGGTGCTACAGAACAGACCAATGCCGTGATGGAACTGCATGCTACCATCTCCGAGATCACGAACACGATGGAAAAGAGCGCTCAGAGCGCAGATGAATCCTATATGAAAGCACAGCTCTATGCGGACAAGGCGGATAACAGCCGCGAGGATATGAATTCGATGATGGCAGCTATGGAGCGCATCAACGCGGCTTCCAACAGGATCGGGGACATTATCTCTGAGATCGAATCCATCGCTTCCCAGACCAATCTGCTGTCACTGAATGCATCGATCGAGGCAGCGCGTGCCGGCGAATCAGGACGCGGCTTCGCAGTCGTGGCTGACCAGATCCGGGTGCTGGCAAACCAGAGCGCCAAGGCTGCCGTCGATACCAGAGAACTGATCGAGGGATCTATCCGCGAGGTCGCTGACGGAAACCGTGCCGCAGAAAACGCAGCAAATGCCATCGGCTCAGTCGTGGACGGGATCAAGGAGATCGCCGATTTCTCCAGGAACCTCAAGACTATGGTACAGGATCAGACCGAGGCGATGCGCCAGGCTGAGAAAGGCATCAACCAGATCTCGGAAGTTGTGCAGAGCAATGCCGCAACTGCCCAGGAGGCATCCGCAACCAGCCAGGAATTGTCTGCACAGGCAACGATCCTAAACGGCTTGATCGGTCAGTTCTCCCTCAAAGAATAAATCCCGTACGGGATCTCATAACATAAATGCCCCGCTCTCCGAAATCGAAGAGCGGGGCATTTATGTTATTTAAAGTACTGTACGCCGGCCTCAAAGATCTTCATATCCTGTTCCCCGTAGATATTCATTGCCACAGCATCGCCGCGCCTCTCCACATGCGCCATCTTGCCGAGACATCTTCCGTCGGGAGATGTGATACCCTCGATCGCCATGTAGGAGCCGTTGACATTCCACTCCTCATCCATCGAGATATTTCCGTTGAAATCCGCATACTGCGTCGCCACCTGCCCGTTGGCAAAGAGTTTGTCGATCCACTCCTGCGGTGCCACAAAACGCCCCTCACCGTGGGAGGCAGGCGTCACATATGTCTGTCCAAGCTCTGCAAGCTGCAGCCAGGGCGACTTATTTGTGACCACCTTCGTGTACACCATCTTAGAAATGTGACGATTGATCGTGTTGTAGGTGAGCGTCGGTGAATCCTCCTTCTGTCCCGCGATCTCGCCATAGGGCACCAGTCCAAGCTTGATCATCGCCTGGAATCCGTTGCAGATGCCAAGTGCCAGACCGTCCCTCTCATTCAGGAGCCTGTTCACTGCTTCCCTGATCTTCTCGTTCTGAAACGCTGTCGCAAAGAACTTTGCACTACCATCAGGCTCGTCACCGGCTGAGAATCCACCTGGGAACATAATGATCTGCGCCTGTGCGATCGCCTTCTCAAACTCATCGACGGAATCCCTGATATCCTCCGCTGACAGATTGCGGAATACTCTCGTCACCACATCGGCACCCGCACGCTCAAATGCGATCGTGGAGTCATACTCGCAGTTCGTACCTGGAAATACCGGTATAAAGACAGTTGGTCTGGCAACTTTATTCTTACATACATAGATTTCCTTCGCGTCGTACAGCTTTGTCTCGATCGCGTCCGTTCCCTTCACCGCTTTTGTCGGAAATACTTTTTCAAGCTTTGATGTCCACGCTTTCAAAGCCTCATCCATGGTCACTGTGACATCCCCGTACACAAATCCTTCGTTCTCGGCAAGCACTGTAGCAACTGTTTTGTATGCCATGCCGCCCGCCGCAAGCGCATCCATCCTGTCAGCAGGAATCTCAGCGATAATGCAGCCCATCTTGTTTGCAAAGAGTTCATCCGCCGCGAGTGTACTCTCGAACGCTACACCCATCCTGTTTCCAAATGCCATCTTCGCCACTGACGCCACAATCCCCTTCGAGTCAAGCGCATACGCAGCCACGATCACCTTGTCTGCGATCAAATCCGCAACACCACTGTACAACTCCATGACTTTACTGTAATCCGGAAGGTCGTACTCATTCTTAGGCAGTTCAAACACGACAAGTCTGTCGCCTGCACTCTTCAGCTCCGGAGTGATGATATCCTGCTTCTTCGCGACATCGACTGCAAAGGAGACCAGTGTGGGCGGCACGTCGATCTCATTGAATGTGCCCGACATAGAGTCCTTGCCGCCAATCGACGGCAGTCCGTATCCGATCTGTGCATCATATGCGCCGAGCAGCGCCGCAAACGGCTGGCTCCAGCGGGAAGGTTCCTCCGTCATGCGCCTGAAATACTCCTGAAATGTAAAGCGTATCTTTTTATAGTCGCCACCTGCCGCAACAATCTTCGCCATGGACTCTGTCACTGCATACACCGCACCGTGATAAGGGCTCCAGCTTGACAGATATGGGTCGAAGCCATATGCCATCATCGTCACGACATCCGTTTTTCCCTTCAGAACAGGAAGCTTTGCGACCATCGCCTGTGTCTCTGTAAGCTGATACTTCCCGCCGTAAGGCATGAACACACTGCCCGCACCGATCGACGCATCGAACATCTCCACAAGCCCCTTCTGCGAACACACATTGAGATCATTGAGCACAGCGAGGACTGCCTCCTTCACTTCGCCGGCTTTCAGCGCATCCTCGGCCTTCTGTATTGCTATCCTGTCAAAATAGTTGTCTTCCTTCACCGGCGCATCCACAAACACTGCCGTCTCCTGATGCGCCCCGTTTGTGTCCAGAAAAGCCCTCGCGATATCCACGACCTTCCTGCCCCTCCACATCAGCACCAATCGCGGCTCCTCTGTCACTGTCGCAACCTTCACTGCCTCGAGATTCTCCTCCGCGGCATAGGCGAGGAACTGGTCGGCGTCCTTCGGATCCACCACTACCGCCATTCTCTCCTGCGACTCTGAGATCGCAAGTTCTGTCCCGTCAAGACCTGCATATTTCTTCGGCACCATATCCATATCCACTACAAGTCCGTCCGCAAGCTCGCCGATCGCAACAGACACACCACCCGCACCAAAGTCATTGCACTTTTTGATGAGTCTGCTGACCTCTGCCCTGCGGAACAGCCTCTGAAGCTTGCGCTCTGTCGGCGCATTGCCCTTCTGGACCTCCGCGCCGCACGTGGAAAGTGACGCTGTCGTGTGCACCTTGGAGGAACCCGTCGCCCCGCCGCAGCCATCGCGTCCTGTCCGTCCGCCGAGCAGGATAATGATATCGCCGGGATCGGAATTTTCACGGATCACGCTCGCCCTGGGCGCAGCAGCCATGACCGCACCGATCTCCATTCTCTTTGCCACATAGTTCGGATGATACACCTCTTTTACAAACCCGGTCGCAAGCCCGATCTGATTTCCATAAGAAGAATACCCGCTCGCCGCGCCGCGGACCAGCTTCTTCTGGGAAAGCTTCCCCCGCATCGTGTTCTCCACCGGCACAGTCGGGTCTGCTGCACCTGTGACGCGCATCGCCTGATAAACATATGTACGCCCAGACAGCGGGTCGCGGATCGCTCCGCCAAGGCAGGTCGCTGCGCCGCCAAACGGCTCGATCTCAGTCGGGTGGTTGTGTGTCTCGTTCTTGAAGTTCACGAGCCACTCCTCGGTGACTACGCCCTTTCCGTCCTCCTTGTCGATCTCCACCGGAACGACGATCGAGCAGGCATTGATCTCGTTGGATTTCTCCATATCCTCCAGTTTGCCGTCCTTTTTCAACTTCCGCATCGCCATGAGCGCCAGATCCATCAGGCAGACATACTTGTCCTTCCTCCCGGCAAAGATCTCCTCACGCGCGGCAACGTACTGTCTGTACGTCGTCTTGATCGGCTCCGAATAATAGCCATCCTCAAATGCGATGTCCTTTAACTCCGTGGAGAATGTCGTGTGGCGGCAGTGGTCGGACCAGTATGTGTCTAGCACCCTGATCTCCGTCACAGTCGGATCCCTGTGCTCCTGATCCCGGAAATAGTTCTGAATGTGCAGGAAATCCTTAAACGTCATGGCAAGCCCGAGCGAGTCATAGAGCTCTTTTAGATCGTCCTCTGCCATGTCGGCGAACCCGTCAAAACTTCCCACATCTGCCGGATCCTCAAAAGTCAGCACCAGCGTATCAGGTTTCTCTGATCCTGTCTCCCTCGAATCCACAGGATTGATACAATAACGCTTGATCTTATCAAACTCACTGTCAGAAATGTTTCCGATCAGCAGGTATGTGACCGCAGTCTTGATGATCGGCTGCTCGTCCTCCTTCAGAAACTGCACGCACTGCACTGCGGAATCCGCCCTCTGGTCAAACTGCCCTGGCAGAAATTCCACCGAAAAGCAGCGTGAATCCGCCGGCATCTCGATGCGCTCCCTGTATAAGTCATCGACAGGAGGCTCCGAAAATACACTCCTGCACGCTTTCTCAAAAACCGCCTCCGAGAGATTCTCCACATCGTAACGGATAAAGATCCTGACTTTCTTTAAACCGGCAATGCCCAGATATCCTTTCAGCTCGTCCTCAAGCTCCCTTGCCTTCACCGCAAAAGCTTCCTTCTTCTCCACATAGATCCGTTTTACATTCTCCATTTATTTATCCTCCATTTTATTTCCACAGCCTGTCTGACAGAAAAGCGATCCTAATTGTATTGGGATACATTGCTGCTGTCCACACGCTCAAAGTCTACCCAGACAAACTTACCGTCCTCCGTACTGCCATCGATGTCTTTCACGCTGCCGCTCTCGACAAGATGTATCGCCGCGTCGACCGCCGCGTGCCCCTGTCCGCTTCCGGACTGGTATACTGTAAATGCCATGTCACCACTGCGGATCGCCTCACAGCCGTCAGCCGTGGCGTCCACCCCCAGGATCGGAAGCGTGCTGCAGTCGATACCGCTGTTTTTGCACGCCTCCATGACGCCAAGCGCCATGGAATCATTGTTGCAGATCACACAATCCACCGGGACTCCTGTCCTTAAGAACAGCTCAAACAATTTCTGCGCCTGCCCTGTGTCCCAGTTGGCGCTGTCCTCAAACACATAATGGATCTGCTTGCCGCTCGCCTCCAGCGTCCTCTTTACCCCTGTCGACCTTCCTTCCGTGGCGGAATGGCTCGCTGGCCCCTTGATCAGCGCCACATTGATCTCCTGCTTGCCAGACATCTTTGCCAGCACATACTCCGCCTGAAACTGTCCCGCAACCTGCTCACTGGAACCGACATAGATATACTTTCCCGCCTGCAGGTATTTTTCATCCGGGCAGCTGTTGACAAACACGATCGGAATATCCCCAGCGCTCATCTTCAACTGAACTGCTGTATCTACCGAGACCGGACTGCAGATGATCACATCATAGTCTCCTGCCGCCGCAGTCTTGAGCTGTTCTACCTGCTTCTCTATAGAGCCCTGGGCATCCTCCATGGTAAACTGCGCTCCCGCCTGTGCCGCCTGCTCTGCGGCACTGTCTACAAGGGTCTGGCGGAAAGTATCTATCTCATTTAGTGAAAAGAATATCTTTATCCCGCTCTTTCCTCCGGCTGCCCTCTGTCCACATCCCGACACTGAGACTGCTATCATTATGACTGTCAGAAGCACAGGTATATATTTGATCAGACAACTTTTTCTCCTCATCGCAGTCCTGCCTCCTCTCCTATCTTAAATCTGGCAACCTGTTCATACAGTTCTTCCGCCGACGCCGTCAGCTCCTTTGCCCCTTCGGATACGCGCTCGCTGCTGTTTGTGATGTTGTCCACCTGCCGCACCATCGCCTCCGATGTTGCCAGGATCTCCTCCGAACTTGCCGCCTGCTCCTCCGAGATCGCAGCCACATTCGTCGCCACCTCATCCACCTTTTCCACTTTTCTGATCATCTCGCGCACCAGTGTTTCCACCTGGTCAATATTGCCAAAAATCGAATCAAATGTCCGCAGGGTATCCCCCACCAGACTGTTGCTGTGATTGATATTTTCCACGCTCTCCCTGGTCTGTCTTACCGTATCGCTCACCAGACTGTTGATCTGGCTGATCAAGCCTTCGATATTGTGCACGGCATCAGCACTGGTGTTCGCGAGCTGTCCGATCTCCGTCGCAACCACAGCAAAGCCTCTGCCCGCATCCCCGGCACGCGCCGCCTCGATCGATGCGTTGAGGGATAGAAGCGACGTCTGATCCGCAATATTCCCTATGATCTCCGTGATGTTCGTGATCTCCTTGGACGCCTTCCCGACTTCATCGATCGACTGCTGGAGCTTCCGTACGGACACATTGATCATTTCCATCGCACTGTTGACGCGCTGCAGATCCTGCTGCCCGCTCCGTGACACCTCGACAGTCTCCCGCATCTTACCGTCAACCTGCTCCCCGTCATCCTTTGTATCCGACACTACCATGGCAAGCGTTGTCGCATGATCTGCGATCTCTCCGACCGACATGGACAGCTGCTCTACAGTTGTGTTCAATTCCCTCATGGACTGTCCTTGTAATCTGGATGCATCATACATCTCTCTGGAGATCGTGTCGCTCTCGCCTGCCTGTGTGCCCAGCTTGTCGGACACGGTATGTATGGAGGCGATCATCTGCCGCATGGTCAGGATAAACTGCTGTACGTGTCCGCCCATGACACCGATCTCATCATTGCTCCCAGCCTTGATCTCCACTGTGAAATCTCCGTTTGTCATCGCTGTGATCACCTTGATCAGCTCCTTGACAGGACGGATCACCATCTGGACCACTCGCTCCACCAGGACAGCCAGCAGTATGACGGACAGCAGACCGATCCCAAGCATCATAATCCGGACACTGTCAATATCCGCATAGATGACCCTGGTAGGGATGTACGATACCAGCACCCAGTCCGTGCCCTGTATCTGTGAAAATGCCGTCATATTGTTGTCGATCTCGATCATATCAAGATCGTACTGCGATACCCTCTGCCAGATATCCCGCATAAAGACATCTCTCGACTCGCCGAGCTTTGTCGAGATCAGATCACTCTCCTGGTGCGCAAGGATCGTTCCGTCGGAACTGTTCACGAGAAACGCCCTTGCCTGATCCATCTCTATGTAACTATTTACGATGATGCTGATCCGTTCAAGCGTGAGATCTGCCGAGATCACCTTGATCATTCCGGACTGATCATCCAATATCCCCGAGGCACTGATGACATTCTCCCCTTTGGCGTTGGTGTACGCGTTGGTCAACCCCATATTCCATCTGGTCAGCCCTTCCTTGTACCACACAGCCTGCGTCGGATCCGCCTCTGTCTTCTCCGACGCAGACGCCTTCATCAGACTGCCGTTTTCGTCTGCGATATACAGACCATCCGGATAATTGTCATCAAAACCGTAATAGCTGTCCAGGACCGCCTGCAGCTGCTTTCCACTGACGGCAGTCTGCTCGATCGACTGTTTCACTGCACGAAATGCTGACAGGTTCTCGTCAAGCCACGCTTCGATCTGATTGGTCTGATTCTCGATCGACGAGCTCAACAGATTTTCCGAGTACTCTTTAATAATATTCTTTGAAATAAAATACAATATTCCTACCAGCAGTATCATAATGACAATAACCACCGGCAGTATGATGCCGAGCAGCTTCACCTTTATCGATACGATCTTTTTTTGATTTCCTCTATTTTCTCCTGCCATCTTCTGCCGCCTTTCCATGAAACAGCTGTTATTTATTCCTTCCCATTCCAACAGTATGTGCAGAGCTTACAGTGATCAAGCCCTGTAGAATCGAGCATATCGTCCAGTCTGTTAAATCGGAGCGAAGTGAAATTCAACTCCTTTCTGATCTCCTCAACCATCTGCCCGTATTTTTCGGACTCAGGATCCGCGTACTCCTCCAGGATCTCCCTGGTCACATTGCCGTTTTCAAGCCGCTCGATAACGCGCCTGGTGATGAGATCCATCTCCGATGATGAGCGTGAGAAATTCAGATATCTGCAGCCGTACAGCAACGGCGGACATGCCGGGCGGATATGGACCTCCTTCGCACCGCTCTGGTAAAGGAATTCTGTCGTCTCCCGAAGCTGTGTGCCCCTCACGATCGAATCGTCGATCAGCAGCAGGCTCTTGTCCTTGATCAGCTCGTCCACTGCCAAGAGCTTCATCTTGGCGATCAGATTGCGCTTGCTCTGTATGGTCGGCATAAAGGAGCGGGGCCACGTCGGCGTGTACTTGATGAACGGCCTGGAAAACGGGATCCCCGATTCATTGGCATATCCAACCGCATGTGCAATGCCGGAATCCGGCACACCAGCCACGATATCAGGTTTCACATTGTCGCGCTGTGCCATCTTTTCCCCGCAGTGATAGCGCATCTGCTCCACGTTGACACCCTCATAGGAGCTCGCCGGGTACCCGTAATAAACCCACAAAAATGTGCAGATCTTCATCTCCTTCTGCGGATTGACAAGCGTCACACAGTTCTTCTCCGTCATCACCACAACCTCGCCCGGTCCCAGTTCCTTGTAATCTGTGTATCCCAGATTCTTGTAGGCAAAATTCTCAAATGATGCACAGAACCCGTCGTCCTTCTTCCCGATCACGATCGGCGTCCTGCCGTGCTTGTCCCTCGCAGCGTAGATCCCCGCCTTGTTCATCAGCAGGATCGACAGTGAACCGTCGATCGATTCCAGCGCAAAGTTGATCCCTTCTATCAGGTTTTCCCTGCGGTTGATGAGTGCCGCGACAAGTTCCGTGGCGTTGACTTCCCCGCCGCTCATCTCCTGGAAATGCGCATGCCCCACATCAAAGAGACGCTGTATCAGCTCATCCGTGTTGTTGATCTTTCCCACGGTCGTCAGCGCATATGTGCCGTGATGTGAGCGTATGATCAGCGGCTGCGGTTCGTAGTCCGATATACAGCCAATGCCGTAATTCCCGTGCATCCCTGTCACATCTTTGTCAAATTTGGTTCGAAACGGCGCATTCTCAATGTTGTGGATCGCCCTGTTAAACCCATCTGCCCCGTAAACTGCCATACCTCCGCGCCGGGTTCCCAGATGGGAGTGGTAATCAATCCCAAAAAACAAATCAAATACACAATCCTGCTGTGATGTTACTCCAAAAAAGCCGCCCATTTCAGTTTCCCTTCCTTTACGTGATAGTTAATAATAGTTTGTAAGACTTAAACATAGCCCTATGCTACTATTAAGCCAAAATACCTCTCCGATGTCAACAATATATTTTAGACCACTTTGCTTGTCAACAGTTCCTTTCCTCTAAGTACATTATATTTCCTAATGCCCAATACCACAAGTAAAAATTTCCGCCGCCACAAATAAAATCGGGCAGGGAAGCACATTCCCTACCCGTCAGTTCCATTTGTCTCACTCTGCATCTTTATCTCGTGTGAATATAAAAGCTGTAATCCGGCATCTCCTCGCCGCATGCTTTCAGCTGCCGCTCATACGCCTTATCATACTTTCCGCCAAAATAGATCTCCAGCAATGTCTTAAAGTCCGGAAACTTCCGCTCCCCAGTCACCCTTCCCCGCTCGTCAATATACCCTGCATCCTTCCAGTCAAATACCGTCTCGTCAAAACGACAGATCTGCCATGTTGCCGGGTCATCCTCCTGGATATCCGTCTGATCCAAGTCAATGCACAGGGGACCGTCCCAATCTCCGATCGGCAGAAAATGCTTCACCCGATCGAGCTTTATATTCACGAGATTCCTGTTTGTACAGATCTTTCGAAAGCTTTCCATGCCGGCATACAAGTTTTTGAGAGGCTCCTTTTGAGGCAGTGCAAACAGCTCTATCCAGCATAGCCCTTTCTCACTTTCCGGTCCGCTGTGCGCTATGCCATCCAGCGGAACCGGTGCGCACATCACCGTAAAATCATAACAGTATGCCTTTAGATATGCCCTGTAAAGGGCAGGAAGCCTGATATCAAAGCTATTTTCAAACGCATCAAGCTCCTCATCTGTCACTGTACTAGGTACAAACATGGATTCAGTTGCAGCTCCCCTCCTGACCAATGTCCTAAATGCATCTTTTACAATTTTCTCCTCTGTCCGTATCATATATCTTACCTCTACCGTTTTACTAGTATAACCCACACTAAATACCCTAATGTTTGGCGCAGAATATTTTTCTGAGAGTGCTGCTTCCCAAACGCAGGCGTAGCGGTGGCTACGTCGAGGCTTGGGGAGTAGTGCTATCAGGAAAATAGGCAAGCAAAACATAGGGTTATTTAGTGCGGGTTATACTAGGTAAAATATACCACGCTCAGATCTATTTGTGTTGAAAACAGCGAAATCCGTATACGAATCGGCGAAATCCGTCGTTTCACTTCTCTTTTTTGACGGAGACATACAGAAGTATCCTGACCTCAAAAATATGATCTCGGTCACTGATCTCCATGCTGCCATCGTACTTTTCCACGATCCGTCTCACGTTCCTGATCCCCAGTCCATGAACCTGCGATCCATCTGTCCTGTCGTGATCCTTGGTAGACAGATACTGCTCCTGCGTCTTTAGCAATTCGCCGCTGAAACTGTTTCTGATCTCAATAAAAAGCATTCCCTGCCGATAGTGGATCTTGAGCTGCAAAAGCTTGTCCTCTGACTGTCTGGCAGCATCGATCGCATTGTCCATCAGATTCCCAAGGATAATATTCCAGTCAAACCCGGATATATCCAGCTCCTGCGGTACACACACGCGGCATCTGACATTTCCGAGTTCTTTCTTCGCCCGCTCGAGCATCAGGTTGACCAGGCTGTCAATGTCCGCATTTCCGCTGCTGATATGCTCTCCTCTACTCAACAGATCCTCCTGCATACTGCGTACATACTCTGCGATTTCACTCGTTTTGTTCTTGTCTGCCAGCATCAGGATCTGACTTAGATGATGCTTTAAGTCATGCCGGAGTCCCCGCACCTTTTCCTCCGACTTCATGACCACATTGAGCTGATTGGAATAACTCTCAAGCTGACGCGCCACGACGGCGCTCTCCTTCAACTTCATATATGTACCTACCAGCTCATCACAGATATAAAACACGATCAGATTCAGACAGATCATACCCGCGCTGACTGCGGAGCCTATATACTTGTTTTCCAGGTCAAATGTGATGAGCACACATATGACGATCACGCTGATCATCGGCAAAAATATCAAAAGATCCCAATGTTTCAGCGCCGCATCTTGCTTAATGTTCCTGATACAGAACTTTTCCATCACACGCTGACACACATACATCAATAAAAATGTGATATAGTACATCTCTCTTCCGTATATACCATCTACCTTACAGTCGTACAGCAGGTACACAGCCAACACCTCACAGAACAGGTTCATCCCCTGGATCAGCGATGCTGCCAGCAGCTTTTTTCCCTGCTTTCCATGATAGATCTGCACCAGCAGATACAGAAAAAAAGTATCTGTGATATATTTGAGCGGCATCGCGGCGGGCACCATGTCAACCAGACA
>CAJUQU010000050.1:0-1402 GCA_910588595.1 uncultured Lachnospiraceae bacterium
ACACCTGAATGTTGTAAACAATTTTTTAATTTTTCAAATAGTTTTTGTTTTTTTTCATAGAATTTACATGGATGTACAAGGGCAATTTTCTGCCCTTGTACCATATCAATATGTCTCCCCCTTGTATTTAAGAAACATTCCAATAACATAATGTCATCCCAACATGCATACTCCCCAATCAAAATGTTATCTTTTGTAATAATCGGAACTTCATTGATATGTCCTTTTAAAATTGCTCTTGCCTTTGTATATTCGCCAGAATATAGATAAGTAAACTCCTTATTTACATGAACCTTATCCTGCTCTTGACTATATGCTCTATAAATATCTCCCGTACTGATAATTCCAACCAGTTTTTGCTGTGTCTCACAATAAATAACATTGGAAGGATATTCTAAGAGGACTCTTTTAATTTCTTCCATGGAAACACTTTCTTCGTGATTCTGCAACTCTATAACAGTCAATTGCCCTCTTTCTGAATATGTCATACTTTGTATCCCCCTAATCCAGATAAACCGAAATTTTTTGCAATTCCTCCACGTTTCAAGTTCAATAAAGAAAAACATTGGAGGATATGTTTATGTTACATATCGATAAATACATTGACAAGATTTATGGTGTGATCACTTGTTATGATCGCATGATCATCCAAGAATATATCCCCAGATAGAACCATGCTGAAGGCATGACCAGCTACCCAAACGCTACGGGACTGTTGCTTTTCGGCTTCCCATTGTACAATAGCTTCAAAGACATAGGTTGTCCCTTAATAACCTGTTCGCCCTGAATACTCATTAATCCATCACCTCGCTATATTCTTTTGTGGAATTTAGGTTATAAATGGTCTAAATCATGTGAGTTGTTGAAAACTCAAACCTTTTGTATTTCCTCGTTTTTGTTTGCTCTTTATCCTACCAATTTCTCAGTCCTCGTCCCAAGTTGTATCATTCTCTGCTTCATGAGCTGAGTATCCGCCACGCCCTCTTTATTATATAAGCATTATTCTACCAGTATGCACTATATTCAAATCATCCTTACAAGACATAAAATACAACGTCAGCAGATTCTCCCCGATATACCCAATATACCTATCCGCCCTCTCATCCCCCTTTGGCACAGACATTTGCTCAACCCGCTTCAATATTGGAAACAGCCATTCGCAATATTTTCTTAATACATCCGTCTTTGCTATTAGAATATTATAATTATACATATATTTCTGTAAAAATATTTTGTCACATGCTTTATAATATTCTGGCGCTAGCTCCTTTAATGCATAAAGCATGGCATCCCAGTCCTGCTCTTTTATGTAACGTGCATGATGCTCACTTATGTCAGGCTCATGAACAGTCGGAAATGGGAGTATGACATCTATGTCATTATTTCTGATCTTTTCCATATC
>CAJUQU010000050.1:1412-17799 GCA_910588595.1 uncultured Lachnospiraceae bacterium
ACCTGCGATAATGAAACAATCCATAATATTTTTGACCGGTCTCGCTGTTACTAAGATCAAGACAGTTCTTCCATATCCAGTAAAGCACTGTAAGCTCGCAATAATTGGCATTTTTATGTGAAATATTTTCACCCATACTGTCTAAAATATCAGCAACCCTCTCTTCTGTCAGGGCTGCGCCTGCTTGTACAGGATAGAGCCATTTCGGATAACTACAAACCTTCTGCAGCGGGCGATCCTTATAAAATTTTGCAACATATACTTCAAAATCAGACAATATCAATTCCCCCTTGCTAAATAACAAAAGCTATCCAGTGAAATTTATAAGCTATTAATTGATCGGAACATTCCAAGCCTCGCATAATACTTCTCCATAAGCATAGACTCCCTGTAGGAGTCTATGCTTATATGATTGTGGAATTTATTATCCTCAAGAAGCTCTATAACTTCTTTATGTCTGTCCTCGGGTACAGCAATAAGAACACATATCCTTTTGTCCGGAAAACTCTCAAGCTCATAGACTGGAAGTCCTGCAAGAATGTCTGGATTTCCGACCTTGGTACTCACCATGAATCCAACTACCTCAAAATCCTTATATAATTTCTGAACAGCCAAGCATGCACCGAGGGCTATGCTCTTAGCTCCAAAGATTATAAGTTTCATTTTATCTGCTCCCTATAATATATACCTATTTAACATACTCCACCCTGCCTAAGGAACTGTAGAAAATAAACCACTCAGTGCAATTTCTCGAAAATTACGAAAAATCAGGGTTGTTGCATTTTTATTTTAAGCGATAATTTGTCTACAATTCCTAATCATCATATTTATGATAACATTCTTCAACACTGTCATAACTTGCATATCCCAGAAAATCTTTCCGCCAGCATATTCCTCTTCTTACGACCCTTGCAGGAGAACCCACTATTACCACATGATCGCCAAATTTACCCGATGTAACCGTTCCCGCACCGACAACAGAACCGTTCCCTATCGAAAAACCTGAAAGCATCTGCGCCCGGTAGCCTACCCACACATGCTCTCCAATGATAACATCCTCTTCATAATTTACCCGTTTGCGCGTCTTTAAGTCAAAGATATGATGACTGTCGTGCGTTCTTATAATAACCTCTGCCGACAATAGACAGCTTTTCCCAATTTCCAGTCTTGCGTTTGATACGTCAAACACCGCTCCACCAATATCTGTATTATCGCCAATGCTACACACACCATTATTCCCCATAGATATATTCAAATTTCCGATTATGATATTCTTTCCAAAAAATACTTTATTGTGTTTACCAAGAAAACTGACTGTAACATTATCTGGTAACGAAGCATCGAAAGTTATATCATTTTCATTTTCGTCAGCATACCTGCCTGACATATACTGAGTTTTTAATATTTTTCCAGTAAGATACGGGACTTTTCCAAGTACCTCACTTACATGGATAAACGATACGTTTAAATTTTCCAACTCTCCCTGTATTGACTTCTGTACCAGATTATTCAGCGTAAATACTATTACAAGCACATTTTCAAGAGTTCGTATCTTATCCTTGCTTATAACAGGTATCCCATCATACACTGAAACGTCTGATTCCTCCCATTTACGGTCACAAAGATAATCTAATTTTATCTTTGCAGCCAGCGTTTCCTTTGTATTTTCATAGCATTGTCCTATCCCATATCCAACATATGTTCTCTTCATATTTTTATCCTTACAAATATCACCACAGACATGTATTTTACTGTTAGCCTATATGGCATACAAAACAGTCTCAACACGATCTAATGAATAGTGCCTAAGAAAAAGCTTATATTGAGGATTCATTTTTATTATCAGTTCTGGCAACTCCCAGATGTCCTCCTTCTTATGGTAAACACTTACCGCAAGTTTGGGTTTAAATTTTGAAATAATACGCTTTGCCCCCGACAACGCTTCATACTCAGCTCCTTCGATATCAAGCTTAATAAAAGAAACTTTCCCATTTATAACCTCATCAAGGCATGTTACAGGAACAATGGTCTTTCCTCCATCATGAAAACGAGATCCCTCGTTACTGTCATTTTCAAAACAAAGCTGTGTTTCACGACTCCACAATCCCTTATTAATAAGTTTATACTGCCCAATATGTTCTGCCCTAAACCTATCCTCACATATTTTAATATTTTCCATATCAGGCTCAAATGCCCATATTCTACCATTTCCATCAGCCCACTTCGCAAACCTGACCGAGTTAGTCCCGTCATAACATCCGCCGTCCACAAAAACCTCATTTTTACCCTTTCTAAATTTGAGTTCTGGCAAATCAAAATATTGGCATTCGTCCCACACTTTTAACATCATCTCGCCAATATCTACAATATTCTCTTCCCTTATACCTGCACTGATAAGTTGCATATACTGTTCAGCATGATACTTTGTCGAAGATATGTATATTGTCTCATCACGTTTCTTTTTCAGATATTCATCTAAAGAAATTATACTCCACCCTTTATATTGCCCTTTGATATGGGAATCGATATATCCTGCAAACTCAAACTCTCTGTACAATTCTGCAATCTGCTTCCCCCATATACCTGCAC
Source organism: uncultured Lachnospiraceae bacterium (assembly GCA_910588595.1). Classification (GTDB taxonomy): domain Bacteria; phylum Bacillota; class Clostridia; order Lachnospirales; family Lachnospiraceae; genus COE1. Next base: position 4,002 of record CAJUQU010000050.1, read on the forward strand.
CGAAAATATATTTGTGTCTGCTGTCATTGAGAAAAATGCACCATAACTTCCTGTAGAGCTCCGTATTCTTCACAATGCTAATAATATACTCGTAATCACCGGTCAAGCTGTACATCAACCGATTCGCATATATCTCTTTTGATTCCCTGTCACTTAAATATTTATAGACATTATTGATTTTTTCAGTAAATTTCCCTGACATATTTCTCCTGCCAATCTGTCATTTTATTCCCACAAGACTATCTGTTCACACATTTTGCTCTATAAAATCTGGCGTAAACCACTTTATTTTTGATTCAACAACATTCAGCCCCAAAAGATACTTCTTAATGACTTCCGCAGTATGCAAAACGGTATTTGCTATAAGGATATAATCATAGTTCTCGCACTTAGTAATCGCCTCCGGCTCCTTTACGTCCATACCTTTTTCGATATAGCTCCTAAAATTTTTATCTACCCAAAGAACGATGCTCATATCCTCTACTTGTGAAAGATACTTATACATCTTCTGACCGAGCACACCCGCGCCATAAATGATAATTCTGCTATTTTGGGGAATTCCCCCATACGGAAGCAGCACCTTCTCATCAAAATGCTGCATTTGTCTTATAAACAACAGATATTTTTTATACTGTTCCATCTGTAGATTCATAATCTCCCAAATGCCTTTTTCTCTAAATTGCTTTTCCAGATGTTCAAACAACAACTGGTATATTCCCGTCTCATCTTTCAGTTCTTTCTTAGTAATACTTCCCTCATGCTGCACATAATGATACCCATATATACCAGTAATACAAATTTTTTCCGCCTCCAGTATGCTCGGATATACAACAGCCGCGTCCTCGCCCACTACAATCCTTTCATCAACGCATAACTGCGTTTTCAAAAGTATCTCCTTTCGGAAAAGTTTTGTTACCATATGGGGCTGGATACCATATTCAAAAAAATTTCCAGAATACAAAAGCTGAGACAGAAGTTGTTCTTTTGAGTAAGTGCCCTCTGCAAAACTTCCACATACTTTCTTTGAATCCTCCCCAATATCATGAAAATGCCCCGATACAATAAGATCCGCTCCCGACTCCTTCTGCGCCTGCGCCATGTGTTCATAATAGTCTGCTTCTATCCAGTCGTCAGCATCCACGCATCCGATAAACGCCCCTGCTGCCACCTCTAATCCAGCTTTGCGGGCACTTACAAGTCCGCCGTTTGTTTTATGTATAATCACGACACGCCCATCTTTTTTACCGTACTCATCACATATTTTACCGCTGCTATCTGTCGAGCCGTCATCCACCAAAACAACTTCTATATCCTTATAGGACTGAGCAAGGATGCTATCAATACATTTTTCTAAATATCTTTCGACATTATAAATCGGTACTACTACACTAATCCTATTTGTCCCCATATGCCTGTTATCATCCTTTCATTGCCCGCACTACATATACTTAGATTCTTTCCAAAATATTCCCTGCCTCATCCACTCTGCCACATATTTTTGCTGGTACTCCTTGCACCAGACTATAATCCGGCACATCCATTGTAACCACAGAACCTGCTGCTACCATTGCATATCTGCCAATCGTATGTCCACACACAATTGTTGCGTTTGCTCCAATTGTTGCTCCTTCCTTCACCAACGTCTTTACATAATTTTCACGTCCTTTAGGATATGCCGCTCTCGGTGTGAGATCATTGGTAAACACACAGGATGGTCCAAGAAATACATCATCTTCAATGATAACTCCTTCATATACCGATACATTATTCTGTATTTTTACTCGGTTCCCGATCATTACATTATTGGCTATATTTACATTCTGTCCGATTATAATACCTTTCCCAAGTCTGGCACCTGACTGTATATGACAAAAGTGCCATATTTTAGTATCTTCACCAATTATCACGTTATCGTCTATGTAGCTGCTCTCATGTACAAAACATTTTTCCATAGTTACAGAATACATCCTTTCAATCTTTCAGATATGATTTGCACTTCTTCCTCTGTCATGTACGGATGAAATGGCAGGGACAACACGCTTTCACACAGCGCATTTGTTACTGGATAGTCCAAATCATCATACATAAATTCCGCAAACGCAGTCTGCCTATGCATTGGCTTTGGATAATAAACCACGGAAGGAATCCCATTTTCTTTTAACATTTTTTGCAGGTACTTTCTATCCTGCCCATTTCTTAACTGAATCGTATATTGTGCCCAGCTTGAATAATATCCTTCTTTTATAACAGGAGTCTTTATGATATCTTCCAGATATTTCGTGTAATACCCCGCCAGCCTGTTACTTTCTCCCAGCTCTTTTTGAATAAATATGGGAAACTTTGCCAAAAGCACCGCTGCCTGCAATGTATCCATCCTTGAGTTCATCCCAATATACACATTATCATATTTTGATTCTCCTTTACCGTGTACTGCATACGATCTTATTAATTTCGCCCAATCGTCGCTGTTCGTAAATACTGCACCACCATCCCCATAACATCCCAATGGCTTTGCCGGAAAAAAACTTGTAGTAGAAATATCACCAAATGAGCAAGCTCTTTGATCCCCTAATGCTCCTCCGAATCCTTGTGCTCCATCTTCCAATATGTATAAACCATATTGATCCGCCACTTGCCGTATTTTGTGATAATCCGCTGGCTGACCAAATAAATCTACCGCAATAACTGCCTTAGGCACACCATCCCCTTTTTTTATGACATCCTTAACAGCTCTTTCAAACTTGCATACATCAATATTATATGTATCATTATCAACGTCAACAAATACCGGTTTTGCTCCCACTGCTGCGACGACCTCACCACAAGCAAAAAAAGTAAAATCCGGCACAAACACAACATCTCCCACTCCAACCCCCCATGCCATCAAAGCAAGCTGTAATGCGTCTGTTCCATTTGCACAGGTGATACAATGATTTACGCCTACATAATCTGAAAGCTCTTCTTCCAGCTCTCGAACCTGTTTTCCCTGTATAAAATTCACGGAATTCAACACACTCTGGATAGCCTTATCGATTTCCGCCTTGTTATGCTTATACTGCCTTTTTAAATCCCTAAATTCCATAACATCTATCCTATAATCAAAATCTCCCGATAAAATCTGTAGTTGCGCATTCCTTTAATGGCAATTTCACTCTAACGCCTTCTGCCGCTGACTTATATATTGCAAGAACAAGCTCTAGCGATTTTTTCCCCTCCATCGCGTTTACATATGGCTGCCTGTCCTGTTTTATGGCATTGATCACATCCGTATACAGAGGCGTATGACCGTAGCCATATACATTGGGTGGATTCTCATGAAATCTTTCTTTGACAGATTCCGGATCATCAAGCAAATCAGAAAAACGCCACTCCTCTATTATATTTACCGACTGCCCACCCGCTTTTACAGTTCCCTTTTCACCAAATATGTACAAGGTTTCTTCCAGATTCTTAGGATAAACAGCTGTAGTGCCTTCCACTATTCCGTAACTTCCGTTTCTAAATTTTATCAGTGCGGTTCCAAAATCCTCTGCATCTATATATTCATGATTAAGCCGATCTGTCATTCCAACAACTTCATCTATATCACCACCCATCATCCAGCGCAACAAATCTATGTTATGAATACACTGATTCATCAATGCACCGCCATCCTGCTCCCATGTACCGCGCCATGATGCCCTGTCATAATATTCATGGTTCCTACACCACCTTACATGTGCTGTTCCATAAAAAAGCCTCCCAAAGCGGTTCATGTCAACTGCCTCACGGATTATCTGCACTGACTTGTTAAACCTGTTCTGATGGCATGCACAAACCTTGACATGATTTCTAATAGATGCCGCAATAATCGCATCCGCATCTTTTATGGACAATGCAATCGGTTTCTCAATAATACAATTGCACCCATGTTCTATGCAAAATAATGCTATCTCAGCGTGTTTACCACTCTCCGTGCAAATCCCTATAAGCTCAGGTTTTTCTGCTTCTACCATCTCTTTATAATTTACATATTCTTTTACATCTTTTCCTAATTTAAACTTGAGCCGCTTATCTTTCATGCACAATGGTTCAATATCACATATAGACACTATCTCAAGTCCGTTGTTCTGGGCGGCCGCAATATGGTTTGGTGATATACGACCACAGCCGATCAATGCGTATCTCATATTCTCTCCGTTCCTTTTACATCTTTCCAAATATTGTTATTTATAGAATGTTTTTTATCGTATCTGCAATAATCTTTGCTGCATTGCCATCGCCAAAACAGTTCGCCTTGGGCATTTGCTTTTCATCTGAAATTAATGCATTGTTTATCTCGGACAGCCCACTCTCTACAGACTTCCGATCTCCAACATCTATTAACCTGATATGTCCACTTTTTATCAACTCAGGCCATACCGCCAGCCCTAAAAAGAAAAAACATCTTTTCTGTGCAAAGGAAGCTTCCTTGGATACCCCGCCAGAATCAGTAACTACCAGACTGCATTTGTTTAATAAAACTGTCATTTCCCTATATCCCACTGGTTCCATAATCGTCAATTTCTTATTTTGATAAATCCTATCCCATAATCCATACTCCGAAAGTCTTTTTTTGGTCCGTGGGTGTAATGGAAATACAATGTTACAATTTATTCTGCTAATAAAATCAATAATTTTTTCCATCCGTTCCATGTCATATGTATTTTCCTGACGATGCCATGTCATCAGTATGAAATCCGCAGGATACTTGGCTGTATAAGCATCGTTATCCTGCCGCACCACATACAAAAATTCATCATACATGACATCCCCTGAAAAAATAATTCTCTCTGCCGGAATGCCTTCTTTTTGAAGATTTTCTGCTGAAACCCTATCTGGCACAAAAAGATAGTCTGACAAATGATCCGCCACTACACGGTTTTTCTCTTCTGGATTTGTCTTGCTGTATGTGCGCGGACCTGCCTCTATATGAAAAAGCGGGATATTTAGTTTACTTATCACAACTGCTGCAGCCAATGTTGAATCCGTATCCCCATAGATTATCACCCCATCCGGCTTTTCCCTGTCAACCACCTTTTCGAGTCGTTCCATTACCCTTGCCGTTGTTTGCGCATGTGTTCCGCTTCCTACATTTAAATTTTCTTTTGGGTATGGAATGTCCAGCTCATCAAAAAAAATGTTGGACATATTCTCATCATAATGCTGCCCTGTATGAATTATGATTTCCTCTATATGATATTGCTGTAATGCTCTTGAAACAGGTGCTAGTTTAATAAATTGAGGTCTATTTCCAACGATATGCACAATTTTACTCATTTATTGACTCTCCAATACTCTTATCATTCGTCTGCTTAAATTACGATAATCATATCTTTGCAGGATTCTCTTCTCAGGACTATGATCTATCTTACCATTTCGCATATATCCTTCATACATACTCCTAATGTATTTCTTCAAACCAACTATATCTTCATCAGCACACATTTCTTCATATGCGAATCCTAGTTTTCCATCCTTGATCATTTCACCAAGTTCACTACCAGAAACAGTTCCATTTATAATTGCAATAATAGGTTTTCCTGCAGACATATATTCCAATACTTTACCAGTAATGCTTCCTCCGCCATCAAGCTGATCGTCAAATGTCGATACCAGCAAAACATCTGATTCCATCTGAAGCTTCAAAGCATCTTTTCTTTCAAGCATTCCTATATAAGCACATCTATCACCCATACCACAAGATTGCGCCTGCGTTCTAAAAATCTCATATGCAGAACTTCTTCCTGCATATAAAATTCGTATATTATCTGCTTCTATACTGCCTTCTTCAATCAATTCCTGCATACATCTAAAATATGGCTCTAAATTTCGCAACCCTCCATACATTGAACCAGTGTACGAAAACACCATCTGCTTATTATGAAAACTTCTTTCCATTCCATCTCTATCCGTCATATCATAACCATTTGTGATGCAATGAACCTTCTTTCTGTATCTTGACGGAACACGTCGGCATATTCCCTTTGAAACACCTATTATGCAATCTGCTTCCTTCCATATAATATTCTCTAGTCTTTTTGCGTATGGTTTCACGTAACATGGGGTAAATTTGCTTTGGCATATATTATCCCTTATATCCACTATCCATGGAATATCCTTATATTTTCTATGCATATACCGCCCGACATAGAGTCCAAAAAGATTTCCATATGATGTAATAAAATAATCTGAATCAAAATGCTGAGGCAATACCTGCTCTATACCTTTCAATAAATCATGTTGCCTTAGAATTTCGAAAAAGTAATCCAGACTGCCAATCACAGGATGTGCCGTCTGAAACGGAAAAAACTCCTTTTTTCCAGTTTTTGGATTGACTTTAACTCTATCATTTAAATTTTCAAAGCGTTTTTTCCTTATTCTGAATATCGCTTTTTCATACATCCCTATAATTTTCATCATTTTGTGGGAATTACTGGCCCTTATAACTTTAATTCCTTCTGCATCCTTTTCCAAAATAGAGTCCTTAAGACTATCGGTCTTCTGCTCAGCTATAACAGTAACTTCGTATCCTGCCTTTTTCAAATATTTAGCAAACTTTGTTATTCTTACAGCTGCAATCGCATTATCCGGCGCAAAGTAGTTACAAACCAACAGTATCTTTTTCATTCCAATATCCCTCTCACAATATCTATCACAAAAACATTACACAGCAACACAAGTTCCTCTCCATCTCCTCAAAATCGTAAGAGGTCCTATATCAATGAAATAAATATTCTACAAATTATATATGTCCGTTTTATAATAGTTTATATTGTTTTTAATAAAATTTATTGTTTCTGCTATCCCTTGTTCAAACGTATACTGCGGACGCCATTGCGTTAATTCAATTATTTTTTTATTTGAACCCAGTAGCCTATTGACCTCACTCTTTTGAGGGCGCTTTCTCTGTTCATCACATACGATTCTCGCATTAGGATTTATCTGTCGAATCAATTCGTTTGCCAAATCACCAATCGAAATTTCCATCTGTGTGGCAATATTGATTTCTTCACCTACTGTTTTGTCCGCTTCATAAATTGAAATAAAACCTGAAACGGTATCTTTCACATAATTAAAATCCCGCGTCGGCGTCAAAGACCCCAGCTTAATTTCTTTTCTTCCTGTTAGCAGCTGTGTAATAATGGTCGGAATTACAGCCCTTGCCGACTGCCGCGGTCCATATGTATTAAAGGGTCTGACAATGGTTACTGGCAGATCAAAAGAGCGATAAAAGGACTCCGCAAGCCTGTCCGCACCTATCTTACTTGCAGAATATGGAGACTGTCCCTGAAAAGGATGTTTCTCATCAATAGGAACATATTTTGCAGTCCCATATACTTCTGATGTTGATGTAACAAGTGTCCTGATCCCTTTTTCTCTAGCACCCTGCAATACATTGAGAGTACCTTTTATATTTGTATCTACATATGTATCGGGAGAATGATAACTAAACGGAATCGCAATCAAAGCCGCCAAATGAAAAACCGCGTCACAGCTATTTACAGCCTCCCTGACTCTGTTTGGATCCCTAATATCGCCCTGTAAAATCTCAACCTGGCTCAATATAGAAGCCGGAAGCGTATCAAGCCATCCCCATGTATTAAACGAATTGTAAAATACAAATGCCCTGACAGAATATCCCCGCCTGACTAGTTCCTCCGTTAAATGACTTCCAATAAAACCGTCCGCACCCGTAACCAAAATTTTACTCATATGCTTTTTCCCCATATAAAATCTGTGCTTTCTCGAAATCACCCTCACGACCGACATCAAGCCAATATTCCTCTATTTCATATTTTTTTACGCCTATGTTAGATTCCAAAAGCCTCAAAATCAACTGATCCATTCCATAATATGTGTCTTCTGGTATATATTCCAGCACATCTGGGCGCATCACATATATGCCCGCCAGCGCATATGTCACTATATCAGGTTTCTCCACAATGTTGGTAATATAATTCCCATGAAACTCTATATTTCCAAAATCATACGGTGTCACAATCTTTTTAATCGCAACAGTCATGATATCCTTACTATCTCCCGTTGCATATTCATAAAAATCAGAAAAGTTTAATTCAGTTAAAATGTCACCGTTCATCACCAAAAATGATTCCGAAAGTCTTTCTCTTAACAGCGTCAACGGCCCTACTGTCCCCAGTGGTTTATACTCTTTACTGACCGTCAGCTTCACCCCATATTTTGAACCGTCGCCAAAAAAATTTTCAATGTAATCTGATTTATAATTCGTGGCCAATATTATGTTGTCAAAACCACAGGATCTTAACTTTTCAATCTGAATCTCCAGTATTGCCTTTTCACCAATCGGCAGCAACGGCTTTGGCATAATATTTGTAAAAGGTTTTAATCTTACTCCTAATCCACCCGATAAAATTACGGCTGTTCTGCTCACTGATATCCTTCCCCTTTCAGCCAGTGTATAGGTTCCTTCCACTGTATTTTCTTATTATCAATCCCACTGTCTCCAAGCTCTTTTGCGATCTCCTCTGCAAGCTCATAATCTTTTACCGCTACTATCAACAAATCAAATTCTAATTGATGCAGTATTTCAACCCCCGAACATGCTCCCTGCGGCTTATTATTATATTTTTTATCAACCCATGCCGCTATCCTGCAATAATGCGATAAGCACAATTGATTGTAATAACTGCGTCCAACTTTACCTGCCCCATACAGAACTATCCTTTTCCCTTCTAATTCCCTCTCGGACGGATAAATATATGTAACGACCTCCAATCCGGGTATATTTGCCTCATTCGCATAATCAAGCATACGCATTGTCATTCTCTTTTGTAACAGATCCCCTAATAATTCATGGTAGCCATACTCCTTCAATATATTGTAAATGGAGTTATAGCCTATAAACCTCCGCAGCATTGACACATATGTATACTGATTAGAGATAGAATCACTTCTTACCAAATAATGGTATTCTGCATAGGGAACCTCAGCAAATATTCGGCATTCTAAGATACACTTGTAAAATGCTGCCAAATCCTCCTCCTGCGCTTCATCTGCCACCGAAAAATAGCACTTTCTGATAAATTCCGCATTAAAAAGCTTAGACCACATGGCAGGTGGCACTACATATTCATGCGTGCAGACAATAACATCATTTTTCCTGATAAACCCAACCCTATCTGTATTTTCAAATAATATGCAGCGTTCTTCTGGTATCACAATTCTCTGCTTATCAACAAATTCATATATGATCCCTGCATTGACAAAATCTGCACCTGTTTTCACCAGTTCCTCATGTAAATGCCTATAAAAATCAGGTTCAATATAATCATCACTATCCACAAAACCTATATATTTTCCTAAAGCGGCATTAATGCCAGTCTTCCGCGCAGATACAAGCCCCTTATTGTCCTTATGTATCACTTTGACACGCTTATCCAAATCAGCATACCGATCACAGATTTTACCAGACAAATCTGTTGATCCATCATTCACTAATATAATTTCAAGATTTTCATAACTTTGTCTCAAAATGCTTTTCAGACACCGCTCTAAAAATAATTCTGCATTGTAAACCGGAACAATTACACTAATCAAATCACTCCCCATATCTCTAATTCTCCCATAGCCCATACCATCCTTTTGCGACTGTATCCCAGGAATATTAATTTCTGATCAGACACCTGTTGTTTCGGCATTTGCTTTTATAAAATCCCAGGTTTTTAACAACATCCTCCAATATTTCAGGAACATCCTCCACCGTCTCTACATTCAAAAAATAAATTCCCTTCTCATATAAGATTTCATAAGGAAGCCATTTACCCGCAATCACGACAGCCCCACCATACATCTCTTCCCGCATCGCAGAACTTAATGCATCTGTAGTCTGCACATGAATCATGATATCAGAAAGAGTTGCATATTGGGCAATTAATTTATCCGACATAAAATCGGTAAATATTACATGATCCAACCTTTTTTTATTTAATGCTTCTGAGACAGATTGAATATACACATCCTTTCCGACTGGATAGGTCATCGGAAATACACAGACTATTTTCTCTTTTACATCATCTGAAATATTTCCTAACGCTTCTACTAACTGAAGATGCTGATGCGCAGAATGCGCATTGTATCCACATGTTACAATAATCTTATGGGGCGGAATATTCAGTTCTTTCCTTTTTATATTATCCGAAACAATTTCCATCTCGTCTATATCATCAAGCAGCTCCATGCCATATGGCACCAGCTTTGTTTTTTTCGATACTTCCCGCCCATAGTATTCAATAAACTCTTTCCTGGTAGTACTGTTTTCCAAATTAATATAATCAGCACATAAAATAAGCTTCCGTTTATATTCCTTCTCCGGTTCAGAGGCTCTGTAAAAATCACTTCCACCGACTGTCAGAACCAGCCTTTTGGCCTTTCTTCTTGCCAAATTCGCATAAAAACTCCATTCTGCTTCAATCCATAAAAAATGAATAACATCATATGTTGGCAATAATGTCAGAATTGTTTTTAGATCTGTATATGATTTATATATGTACAAATGTCCCAATTTAAATAGGAGTGTATTCTCATAGTATTTTTCATCGCTTGTTAAAAGAGAGAACTCAATATTCTGATATCTTTTTGATAAATTCTTTATTAACTGGACTGCAAATGTGGAAAAGAAGCTTACCCCGATAAGCACCTTTGTATTTCTGCAAGTTATTTCCTCATTTTTCAGTGTATCAAATTTGATCAATTGCGTATCTTTTATCTGGATTAATTTTTCATTTACAGGATGAATATCATATGTGCATCTTTCTCCCACATAAAATCCGCTGCACATAAGAATATCATCTTCAGCCATTCCCATTCGCTTTAGTTGCCCTGCTATTTCAAACACATATCTTGTGGAGGCAATTATTATCTTACAGACTCTGCCTGCAGCTTCGTCGGGAGATTTCACATCATATGATTTTAATTTCGTCCCCCAGAACTTTTTATTATTATCCACAATGTATAAAACACGAAACTGCTTTTCAACATCAGGCAGTATCTCTGCACATACCTGTCCTGCTCCAAATATAACTGCTTCCATCATTTTATCTATAATCCCTCTTTACATACCCAAACCTAAAAGCCAGACACCGAATTATTCCATGTGAAAAAAATTTCTGATAAGCATCGTTTTTTGCCGCTCCCCCACATAAAGATTATGAAGACCTGCAAATGTCATTCTCCTCAATAGCCTTTTCAGCCGCTTTTCTATCCTTTTATATTCCATTCTCTTCTTTGTATTTTTTATATCTGTTATAGTCCCAATGATATTCATAATGTACATCGCTTCTGCCCGCTCTTTTAATTCTGGATAATTATTTTGCACATCAAGCAGAATATCCCTGCTAAACAGCACACAATCTATTCGCCGCATATAAAACGGCTTGTTCGAAACGCTTGATTGTCTATAATAGTTATAATATTGAGGTTCTCCGCCTATATGTACTATATTTCTGCTCTGTGAAAACAACCGATATACTGTGGGCAAGTCTTCACATACTCTTCCCAATGGAAACCTGATATCTTTGAACAAATCTTTTCTGAACAGTTTTGTACACACCGAAAAACTAATTTTTTCGCCAAAAAGTAATTTTATTGCTTCTATTCGTGAGAACTTATGTATACCTCTCATACAATATGCATTGTAATATTTTTTACCATTTCCCCTGTTAAGACATTTTCTTCCGCAACAAACAATATCCACATCCGCTGCCATATGCCCTATTAACAATTCATACATATTTTCCGATATATAATCGTCACTATCAACAAAACCTATATACTCTCCCTGAGCATACTTTAAACCGCAATTTCTTGCACTTGACGAACCTCCATTTTTTTTATGCACTACTCTTATATGTTTATCAGTCAATGCAATCTTGTCACACAACTCTCCACTGCCATCTGTTGAGCCGTCATTTACAATAATTATTTCAATATTCTGATATGATTGTCTTAAGATACTTTTTATGCATCGTTCAATATATTCCTTAACATTATACACAGGAACAATGACACTGATCAGATCATTCATTACAGTGCTCCTTTCGCTTTACGCTACTCTTATTACGATTACAAACACATTTGAATCCATATAAACCAAATAGCAGAATCCTTACAAAGAATACCGCAAAACACTTATAATTCTTCTGCAAGCATTTCCATCTCCATATGGATTAGATGCCTTACTCATCTTTTCATAGCTTTTCCTATCATCCAATAGTAACCTGAACTCCCTTGCTATAACATCCCTGTCCGTTCCAATCAACTTTAGCGTACCAGCTTCAACCCCTTCGGGGCGTTCCGTTGTATTTCTTAAAACCAGAACCGGTTTCCCAAGCGCAGTTGCTTCCTCCTGCACTCCTCCACTGTCAGTTAATATCAAATAAGAACGTTTCATAAAATTGTGAAAATCTAGAACATCCAACGGTTCTATAACGCGGATTCGCTCATGTTTACCAAAAACCTCATCCGCTATATTCCTGATTGCCGGATTCATGTGTATAGGATATATAACTTTTATGTCTTCGACTTCATCAAGTACCTTCTTTATCCCCGAAAATATATCATATAATGGCTTTCCCAAATTTTCGCGTCTATGGGCAGTAAGCATAACAAGTCGCGAACCAGCCGCCCATTCCAGCACTTCATGCCTATAACTTTCACAAATAGTAGTACGAAGCGCGTCAATAACCGTGTTTCCTGTAACAAAAATACTGTTCTCGTTTCTTCCTTCCCTTAATAAATTATTTTTCGCTGTCAATGTAGGCGCAAAATTGTAATCGGCAACTATACTTATAGCCTGTCGGTTAAATTCTTCCGGATAAGGCGACTTCAAATTAAAAGTACGAAGTCCTGCTTCAACATGCCCTATCGGTATCTGCTGATAAAAAGCCGCAAGTCCTGCTGAAAATGTCGTAGTTGTATCTCCATGTACAAGCACGAGATCAGGATGCTCCTTTTTCAAAATAAAATTCATTCCCGATAAAACATTTTCCGTTACATCATATAAATTCTGTCCTGCTTTCATAATGTCAAGATTATAATCAGGTTCTACATCAAATACATGCAATACCTGATCAAGCATTTCTTTATGCTGTCCTGTTACGCATACTAACGTCTCGTAATCGTTCTCTTTCTTTAGCGCATTTACTAAGGGACACATTTTTATCGCCTCGGGTCTTGTCCCAAATATAACCATAATCTTTTTCATGCCTTATTTTCCGCTGCCCTATCTCCAAACCAGATGTGTCATATCTCTTTCTATCTGCATATTATACGTCGTATAATATGTCTTCAATAGAAAGTATAGGACAATCCATTTTTAATGAAAGCATATCCTCTATTTCCGAAAAGAATGTAATTGGAGTAACAATAACCGCATCAACATTTGCCAATTCTTCATCAGGTGTAACCACGTCAATATCTGAGTAAATGTCACTGGCATTTTTGTCTATCCCATACACAACCCTTATATCAGAGCCTTTTAATTCATCGATCAAAGTCTCTCCAACATAATTCATCCCATAAACAGCAATTTTCTTATATCCACTACCTCTAAGATATTCTACAATTGACTTGTTTTTCTGTTTTACTTTTACCCACTGGTTCATTAAAAGATAAAGCTGCAAATGCTTTTGCGCCAGTTCTGCGTTTTTCCCTGACCTTTTTAAGATACCTCTCCCAATTACACCGACACCTATCCCTATACCTATAACAGTTCCTATAGATCGGAAGAGCACACGTCTGA
>CAJUQU010000051.1 GCA_910588595.1 uncultured Lachnospiraceae bacterium
TTGTCAGTGACTGGAGTTCAGACGTGTGCTCTTCCGATCTATTCCGGGGATATCGCTGGAGAACGCACTGAAACAAAACGGGAAATTTGCACAAAAGCAGGTATTTCAGTGGGCACAGGAACTGGGGGAGGCAGTGGCATATCTGCACAGTCAGACACCACCGATCATCCATTCAGACATTAAGCCTGCAAATATCATTTTAACCCCGGAAGGGCACATCTGCCTGATTGATTTTAATATTTCCATCGTGATCGATTCTGCGATGAAGGCTACATTGGGAATCAGTAAAGGGTATTCTTCCCCGGAACAATACCGGGATGTCAAACAGGTACAGACTTATTACATGACTGCAGGAATGGGCCAGGTAACGATTTCGATCGACCGGCGTTCTGACATATACAGTCTTGGTTGTGTGCTGTATCATCTACTGTCCGGGAGTCCACCGGATGTTAATTTCAACACAAGGCTGCCTGCGGGCGAGATACCGGGTGTCAGTGAAGGGTTTGGATTCATCATAGACAAAATGATAGAATACGAACCGAAAGACCGGTATCAGACAGGAAGAGAGTATCTGGATGCAGTTAATAATTGTTATAAGCTGGATGCGCGTTATATCGTTCACAAGAGGCGGGAGAAAGCATTGTTTGCAGCTTCTCTTGGAATGTTTCTCGTCGGAAGTGTGCTGGTTGGATCTGGTATCCGACAGACTATGAGGGAACAGGAACAGATTTATCAGGCAGGGCTTCTGGAGGGACAGAAAACAGCCAAAAAGGGTGACTATGAGGAAGCGATCGATGTCATGCTGTCCCTCGAGGAGGACTATGACAACCGTGTTGAGGCATACGAGCGGGAATTGTATTACTATTATGCAATGGGGCGTTATCAGGAGTGTGCAGAACGGGGAACGGACATCATAGATCTGCAGATAATAGAGGTCGGCGATGACATCCAGCAGGAGAAATTGGGTGATATCTATTATCTGATCGCCAATTCCTACTATGAGCAGGATGACTATGGCAATGCACAGAAAATGATGGAGCAGGCGTTGGAGTACAACCAGTCCAACAATTTGTATTTCCGTGATTATTGTATTGTCCTTGCAAAACAGGAAAAACTGTACCAGGCGGAGGAGGCTCTCGAACGCGCCAAAGCACTGGATCTGGAGGATGACTCTATCCATTATGCGGAGGGGGAACTCTGCGTTGTCAGAAAACAGATCGACGAGGCGACCGAGCATTTTCAGAGGGCGATCGATCTGACGGAGGATGCAGTTTTGCAAAAACGCGCGGTGCTTCTGTGTGCCGCAGCGCTGCGCGATAACGGCAGGCTGGACGAGGAGACGGCACTGCTGGAGACGGCTCGAAACCAGGCGGATCTACAGGCTAAGATGGTGATCACAGAGTATCTTGCAGACGCTTATATGCGCCAGGGAGATGCACATCCGGATCAGCTGATTATATATAACCAGAAGGCGATTGCCCTTTTTCAAGAGCTGATGCAGGGTGGCTATGTGACGTATCAGATACAGGAGAATATGGCGATTTTATATGAGGAAAACCAGGATTTTGCATCGGCAGAGTCAGTACTTTTAAAACTTGCAGGCGATTACCCTGACAATTATCGTGTGTACAAACGTCTGGCTTTTCTGGAGGCGGACAGGCAGCAGCATTTGGACAATACAGCGCGTGATTACAGTACAATGAAAGGATATTACGACAAGTGCAGAGAGTTGTATGCACAGCAGGACACAGAGGATGCCGAGATGCTGATGCTGGACAATATGGTATATGATCTTCAAAATGGTGGCTGGCTGTAGACGGGAGATGAGGGGGAGTGACATGGGAATGATCTTGCTGGCGGCAGGCGCAGTGTGTATTGTTATATCTATCGTGCTGTTTTTGCTGTATCTCACGATGGGAAAAGCTGTGGGAAGAAAATTGATGAAAAAATTAAAAGATGAATATTAGGAGTCCGGTATGAAAAAAAGAACAGGTATTATCATAGTGATTATTTTGCTGCTGATTTTTCTGCTTGGAATCAATGGAACTTTGCTGGCTATGCGCATAGGGGGCGGCTCGGTCTCCAAAACAGAGCGATTGCTGGCAAAAGGCCAGGATTTACTCGAAGACGGAAAATATGACGAGGCTGTACAGATCTATAAAGAGGTTTTGGAGACAGACACGAAAAATGTGGAAGCGTATCAGGGTCTTGTGCAGGCGTACAGAGTTTCAGGCGATCTTGGAAAAGCGCGCGAGACCATGCAGAAGGGGTATAAACTGACACGGGACGAGTCGCTTGCCGGGGAACTCACAATACTCACGTGGGAGGAAGCGGACAGAAAGGACCGGAGCATAGAATGGACGGACGCCGGCGTAGAGCAGGCGGTCCGAAAGATGACAGGGATCGCGGATAGGGACATTATGTTGAGCGATATATGGGAGATTACAGATTATTATCTGTATGAGACCAATATTTCAGATCTGAAGGATCTGGAGGACCTGCCCAATCTGTCTAGTCTGTATCTTTATGACTGTGCGTTGGGCGACATAAGCTTCTTGGAGGCATTTGACAATCTGGAGCGGCTGTATCTCTCAGGGAATCGCATCACAGATATAAGTCCGTTGGAGCGTCTGGATAATCTGGTATGGCTGGATCTGAGCAATAATCTGCTGGTGGATATCACATCCTTGGATCGTCTTGACGATCTGCAGCATCTGGATCTAAGTAATAACCAGATATCGGATATCAGCGCGGTAGGAGGGCTTAGGAATCTGGAATACCTGAATCTGAGCGGAAATCAGGCAACGGATCTGACGGCTGTCAAAAAGCTAAAGCAGCTCGATTCTCTTTATCTGGACGGGATGTCCGCTTCGGATATCAGCGTTTTGTCAGGAATGGAAAACCTGCGCAGACTGAGTCTTGCGGGAGGTTATTATGCAGATTTCGGAGTTCTGGGTGAACTGACAGAACTTGAGGAGCTAAACCTGGCAGGAACGAATATTGATGATCTGGGGATATTGGCAGGATTGAAAAAGCTGGAATATTTGGATATCTCAGGAGTCTGGACAGCGGATGGATCAACACTGCCGCACATAACATATTTAAAACGTGCTTACTAAGGGGAACGAAATGAAAAACGGGAAAAAAATCCTATTATTTATCATATCAATATTGGTTATTTTGTTAGTAGTCGTCAATGTTTTTTTGTATATCTATGTCACAAGTCCCATGCAGAAGGTGGGAAAGCAGCTCGATCTGGGGCAGCAGTATCTGCTGAACCTCGAATATGAGGAAGCCGTTGCCGCATTTGAGATCGCCATCGAGATAGAACCCAAGAACGTCGATGCCTACATGGGTATGGCGGAAGCTTACATAGGCATGGGAGAGCCTGAGAAAGCGATCAGGATCTTAAAGAAAGGATACAGAGAGACTGAGGACGAAGAGCTGGGCAGTCTGTTGGAGCAGTTGGAGGCAGATCAGAACCGGCAGGAGGCAGATGTGCGCATCGTTCAGATCGACACTGGGGAATTTCCCAATATTGCAGTCTACTTCTCAGTGGAAGATGCAGAGGGCAATTTTATAGAGAATGTGCGGTCAGAACAGGTGCAGGTTATTGAGGAATATACAAATGAGTGGGTGGAACAGGAGGGGGAACTCCAGTTCTCTGGTCAGGAGAATGTTTCCCGGCGTTCTGTAGCTATGGTAGTGGATGTGAGTGGCAGTATGGAAGGGAGTCTCGACCAGCTCTGTGATGCCGCACAGGAGCTGCTGGATCAGATGCAGGGGGGCAGGTACTATGTATCCCTGACTGCTTTTGATACTGCATGGTCTACCCTGGTCGATTACACGGACAATCTGTCTGCTGTCTCTGTTGGTTTGGACACCCTGCAGGCAGGAGGCGGGACAGCTCTGTACGACACACTGGAAAACAGCCTTCATGAGTCCGTGAACCAGCCAGGACAGAAATACATACTGGCATTTACAGATGGAGCGGACGGTTCCAGCATCATCACGAAGGATGAGCTGATATCCCTTGCAAACTATTACCATATTCCGATTTATATTATTGCCTCTATGGGATATGGATACGTACAGGATATGGAGGACATTGCCAGGGAGAGCGGCGGAGCCTTTTATGCCATATCGTCCATAAATGAACTGTATAATATATATTATGAGATCTTCCAGATGCAGGAAAATCTATATACATTTCACTATACGACAAAGCAGTCGGATACAGAGTGCGGTCTAAGGATCGTGTACAATTCAGACCGCGCTGACGGGGAGGCGGAGAACAGCTTTATCAGCCAGAAACCGATCCGGCGGGAGCGAGTGGGCAATCAGATGATCACAAGTGTCCGCGCATCCTCTCAGATGGAGGAGTACCCTGTGGAGTATGTATTTGATTCCAGGGAAGATACGATGTGGACAGAAGGCGTGTGGGGAAATGGGATCGGTGAAACGATAGAGATCACCCTGGATGAGGCGCATAAGGTAAACGGATTGACGCTGTACAACGGCAACCGCATCAGCCATGATCTGTATGAGAAATACGGGCGCGTGAAAACGATCAGGATCACCTTTTCCGATGGCTCGCAGAGGCAGTATGAGGTTGCAGATGATTACTATACTTCCGCTCAGGTCAACTTTATCAATCCTATTCAGACGAGCACACTCAAGATAGAGATCCTGGAAGTTTATGAGGGAACTACATACCAAAATACCTGTATCACGGATATAAACATTAATTAAATCAAAGAAAAAGGAGTACGATTGGAAATGGGAAATCTAGGAGCAGATACCATTATAAAAGGCAGATATCAGATAGGATCTGTGTTGGGAAAAAACGCACTTGGAATTACTTATGAGGGCATTGATACAGCGTCAGGAGCTCGTGTTGTCGTCAGGGAACTATTTCCGGAAGGATGGTGCAGACGCATGCAGGACGGTGCTGTGGCTGCGGAAAACGAGTCCTTTGCCGGGAAGAAGGAACAGTTTATCCGACAGATGCAGCTTCTGGCAAAGAATAAGGGATTGAATGGGATTGTCGATGTCCATGAGGTCCTTGAGGAACGTGGAACAGCGTACTGTATCATGGAGTATGTCGAGGGAGTCAGTCTGGAAAAATATCTTTCGGACAGCGGCAAACAATTTCCGATGAAACGGATCAAGGAACTGGTAATGCCCGTTGTGGAGTCACTGTCAACGCTGCATAAGGCTGGGGTGGTTCATCAGAACATCTTGCCGGACAATCTGATCTTTACAAAAAAGGGGAATTTGAAATTGATCGGATTCGGCTGTATGGAGGGACAGATCTCAAACGCGGGTACAGGTTATGTGCCGGTTGAACTGTACCGCAGACAGCAGGAGATCAAGCCTGCTGCCGACGTTTATGCGCTGTGCGCGTCCATATACAGGTGTATCACCGGCGTCGTCCCGCAGGATGCCTATGCAAGACTGAATGATGACCAGCTCAGGAAACCATCACAGCTTGGCGTTGAGATCGATGCAGGCGATGAAGCGGTGTTGATGATGGGATTAAATATCTATGAGGAGAAACGGTTTCAGATGATGGCGGCTTTTCAAAATGCATTTTACCGCGGGCAGGAGCCAACGCCGCCAGCTTTGTCAATGCAGCAGTTACAGTCTGCTGCAGTTGTATTGCAGAAGCCGGTTTCTTCAATGCAGCCGCCGCAGCAAACACCAGTTCCTGAAATAAGGAAGTCAGTGCCCGTACCGCCGGTACAGCAGTCTCAGCCGACGCCTGTCGGAACGATCATTCAGACAAGCGGTGAAGACACTGAAAAAAAGAAAGCCAAACAGAAGAAGAGCGGGAACGGTGGTATGGTCGCCATAGCGGTGGTCGGTGGTATCTTGATCATCGGTCTGGGGATCTCTGCCTTCATCTTAGGAAAAGATATGATCCTTCCGGACGCCGGTAAAGGGATCAAGGCATCGATAGAAACGGAGACACAAGAGGAGTCCACAGAGGAGGAAGAGAAGGCAGATATTGGCAAAGAATACGAAGAAATGCTCTCGTCAAATGATTTTTCGGGTGTGTTGGAAAAAATCCTGGCGCTGGATACGACTGACATGACAGCCGAGGAAAAAGACACATTGTCCAACATTCTATCGAGGGCGGTGGCGGGTCAGTTTACAGAGTTCGAAAACCGTGTGAACGAAAACCAGAATACCGGCGCTTTTGAGAGTGCGCTCGCGGCTGTCGACGAAGAGCTTGCACTGTATGACAGGCTTTCCGCAAACTCAATGGCGGCGCAGTATGTGAACAGACAGCAGGTCGAGGACAAGAGGACAGTCATCAAGCAGTCCCATATGAATTATCTGCTTGGAGAGGGGCTGGACGGTGTGATCGGGCAGGAGAATGAGGAAGAATTGGGCAAACTGCTTGATAGTCTGCAGACGTATGTGAATGATGGCATCATGTCACAGGAAGATTTTGACAGCTCCAAAAACAGTGCGTATACAAGGCTTGTACTGGCAAAGATCACCAGAATGACCAACGCGGGAACAGACGCGGCAGAGATCCTTGCCTATATTGATGAAAAGCTGTATGATACAGGGAACAACAGCAGTGTGCTTGAGTACTGGGACTACTTCCAGGCAGTGATGGGATATGGAGCTGGCAATCCGGCACTGGTGCATCCGGCATCCTCTTCCGGCTATCTGCTTCCGGGCAGTGATTCCATGAATCTGTCAACAAATGATATCCGCGGTCTATCCAATGACGAGATACGTCTGGCAATCTATGAGATCTTTGCACGCCATGGAAAGATCTTCCAGGATCAGGCAGTCAACGATTATTTCCTGGCACTGGGCTGGTATCAGCCATCATCTGGCTATGATGAGGGCACATTGAACACATATGAGAAGTTTAACCTGAATCTGCTGATCGAGTATCAAAAGGCGACGGGCTATCGGTAAGCGCGAGGAGGATTAGAGGCATCATGATAAGTTTAAGAAAGAGTTACATACTGTTTTTGACATCGCTGGCTGGTATGTTTTTGCTGCTCGGCAGCGCAGTGCATGCCGCAGAGGTTACGGACATATTGTCGGAGGTTGTGCAGGAGGGCGCCCTGTACGAGGTAAAACCTGATGGAACAGGGGACTTTGTGGCAATTCAGGAGGGGGTTGACAGTGTGGCGTCAGGTGATACACTTCTGATTTATCCAGGTGTTTACGAGGAGAATGTCATCATAGAAAACAAGACCGTCAATCTGATCGGGGTGGATCCAGAGTACTGCATCCTGACAGCAAACTCTGATAATTACCATCACATTCCGCTTACGATCACGGCGGGCAGGGTGTATGGTCTGACGATCTGCGGGACAAGTGCGGGAGATGCCGGTAAAAAAGTGTATGGTATAGGGGACATGAGCTATGACAGTGCTGATCCGGAATCAGTCTACGCATGGCAGAATCGATATCCCGGATATGTGATACACGTTGATCATGCGTACGCAGCAGGAAAAACACTTATTATAGAAAATTGCAGGATAATGTCCGAGAACAATTACTGTATCGGTATTGGCTGCTGGGAAGGTCAAACGATAGAGATCAGGGGTTGCGAGCTGCTCTCTAAAGGTGTGAGCGGATGCCTTTTTGTCCACAACAATGCATTGGGAACCGGTAAATCTCAGGTTGAGGTCAAAAACACAGAATTTAAAAATTATGTATCACCTTATGTGATGGTAGTACATTCTGAAGGAGAATCCAATCCGATCGATCTGACATTCCAGAATGTAAAGGTTTATACAGTGGCTTATGAGAGCAATGATTGTTATAATTCATCAAATACCAATACATGGCTGCCTCTGGATCTGATCAGTCATGTCAGCGTGCAGACGATGCTGGCAGAAGAGGGATATATGGGAATGCAGGAAAGCAGCCGGCTGGTGCATCGGTATACCCAGGACGAGCACATTCAATTCAACAAAGAATTGGAAGCGCAGGATTCGCTGTTAGAAGACTGGCCAAAACTCGAAGAGGGTATCACGTACTGGGAGAGCGGCAGTGATAAGCAGCAGGTTCCTGGGAAAGTGCGTCACAGTATCGATATGAAAAATGCGGATGAGGGTATGTTTGGAGATGGCTGGTGTGGACTTGCAAGTATATATCTGACAGAGGATAGTTCCGGCAATACGCTGCCTGAGATGAATTATCCAAGACCTATGGCAGGATCCGTAACCGAATCAGAGTAAACACCCGAAAGGAGAAGGATATGGGATTTGTACTATTGATACATACTACACATGCGTACAAGAAATATATGCTGCCCGCTGTGAACAACACGAACCATGCCATTGTATTAAAAAAGGAGTTTTTTAATCTGCCTGCCGATGTGGAACTCTCAATGGAGATCGTGGATGGCAGATGGTTTTTTGTGGAATCGGATTCTTATTTTCTGCGGGATTCCGTCACAAAAGCCAGTTACTTTGACAGGGAGCTTCAGAACCAGGATCTGCTGTCAGTCGTGATCCCGGGGAATGAGGTCCTCAATATACTGGTCAGCAGGACAGACAGCTCCTTTAACGTATTCAGGAAATATGATATCCGGGCAAACAGCCAGATCACCATCGGAAAGAACGAGACGAATGATATCCGGTACAATATGTTGAATCTTGTGTCAAGGGAACATGCGGTGATCCGGCGTGACGGGAACAGATTTATCCTGGAGGATACCAGTACGAACGGTGTGTATCTCAATGATGTGCGTATGAAAGAGCCAAGACAGCTGGCGTTTGGGGATTATATTGATATTTATGGACTTACGATCGTGTATCTGGACGGTATCATTGCGGTGAGTGCCGGGGATGCCAATGTCAGGATCAATGAGGGCAAGCTGTATGAGTATGTGGAACCGCAGATGCAGGAGGAACCTACAGATACGATGACCGCGGCAAAGCCAAAGTTTCTGTATCACCGTTCACCGCGGCAGATTTACAGGTTAGATGATGAGGTGATCGAGATCGAGGCACCGCCACAGCCAAGGATACAGAACAAGAAACCGCTTGCCATGATTATCGGACCGTCATTGACGATGTCGCTGCCTATGATCTTTGGCTGTGTCCTGACCATATTCGGTTCCCGTTCGAGCGGCAGGAGCGGGATCTTTATGTACACAGGCATTATCACTGCCGTGTCCTCCGCGCTGATCGGAATCATCTGGACGTTGGTAAACCTGCGTTATGAGAAGCGCAAAAATGACCATGACGAACTGCATCGGTTCGATGCATACCACCAGTATCTGGTTGAGACCGCAAATACCATCAAAGAAAAGTACGAGAAGAATACGGCATCGCTTCAGAAATTGTATATTTCGGCGGAGGAGTGCAGCAGCTATGACGAGCACAGTCAGCTGCTGTGGAACAGGAATAAGGATCACAGGGATTTCCTGAGCCATAGGATCGGCATCGGGGACATGCCTTTCCAGGTTACGGTCAATATCCCTAAAGACCGGTTCACACTGCTGCCTGATGATCTGGCTAAGAAACCAACCATGATCCAGAAGAGCTATCAATACCTGCATCAGGTCCCGATCTGTACAGATCTGCTCAAACACAGACTGATCGGTATCGTAGGCGGAGAAAGCAAGAGGGGTGCTATAGATGTCATGCACGCTCTGGTGGCACAGATCGCTGTGTCGAACTGCTATACCGATGTAAAGATGGCGTTTGTCTACGATGAACCTGATGATGGTGCAGAAAACTGGGATTACTTAAAATGGTTTCCGCATGTGTGGTCTGAGGACAAAAAGACAAGGTTCGTTGCCGGCAGCAGGACAGAAGCGGGGGATGTGTTCTACGAGCTGACAAAAGTTCTGCGCATGCGCATGGAGGAAAAGGGAAACCGCAGTTCTCAGGATATCATATACAAGCCTCATTATGTCCTGTTTATATCCGATTCGGAGTTCCTAGAAGGCGAGCTGATCACAAAGTATATCTTTAACTCCGAGGAAAATTACGGTATCACTACGATCATATTGACAGATTCTTATGATAATCTGCCCAATGCATGTGATTATATCATTCAGAACGACACGCATTTTAAGGGAATGTATGGGATCGCGGACGATGTGGAGGACCGTGTTGCCATCGCCTTTGACTTTGTTCACAATATCCAGTTGGAGCGGCTTGCAAGGACTCTGGCGGATATCGAGGTGAGCGAGATCGAGACGGGCGGCGATATTCCCAATGCGCTGACATTTTTTGATATGTTTGGGATTCGGAATATGGATGAGCTGCATGTGCTTGATAACTGGAAGAAAAATCGTACTTATGAGAGTATGCGTGCGCTTGTGGGACAGAAGGCAGGCGGTGCGCCGATGTATCTCGACGTACATGAGAAATATCACGGTCCCCACGGTCTGGTAGCCGGTACGACAGGTTCGGGAAAGAGTGAGACTTTACAGACATATATCCTGTCGTTGGCGATCCAGTACAGCCCGGACGATGTGGGATTCTTCCTGATCGATTACAAGGGCGGCGGTATGGCAAACCTTTTTGACGGACTGCCTCATATGATCGGACAGATCTCCAACCTCTCCGGCAATCAGGTCAAGCGTGCCATGGTGTCCATCAAGAGCGAGAATATGCGCAGACAGCGGATTTTCAATGAGCACGGTGTCAATAATATCAACTTGTACACCCGGCTGTACAAAAATAACGAGGCTTCCATACCAGTGCCGCACCTGTTTATCGTGATCGATGAGTTTGCGGAGTTAAAGCGGGAGGAACCGGATTTTATGCGCGAATTGATCAGCGTTGCGCAGGTAGGGCGAAGCCTGGGCGTGCATCTGATCCTGGCGACTCAGAAGCCGAGCGGGACAGTGGACGACAATATCTGGAGCAACTCAAGATTCCGCCTGTGTCTGCGCGTGCAGGATCGACAGGACAGTACAGATATGCTGCACAGACCGGATGCTGCCTATATTACACAGGCAGGACGCTGTTATATGCAGGTGGGAAATGATGAACTGTTTGAACTGTTCCAGTCCGGATGGAGCGGTGCGGTCTATGATGAGAACAGCGGCAGCATCAAGGCAGATATCGCTCATATGGTATCAGATACGGGCAAAGCGGCAGTCATTGGCAGCAGGACCAAACTCAAACAGAAGGAGGCAGCTAGAAGAAAGTGGATCAAGTGCCTGATCGGGATCGTCCGCGCAGAAGGGACAGAGATCCCGCAGGATAGTACACTGCTTGACAGTTATGTCCAAAAAGTCTTTGCGGAGCTGGAACGGCAGAAGACAGATTATCCCTACAGTGAATACAATGCACTGCGGATCAGGGACTTCCTGACAGCATACGTGCAGACAGAACAGAATCGACCGGCAGCGGATGAAGATGAGCGGGCGCAGATGGTTCTGGAGTACGCACAGACACATCGCCTGAAACTGCCGGAAAAGAAGGAAAAGACACAGCTGGATGCAGTCGTAGAGTATCTCGGCGATGTGGCAAGGACAAATGGATATACATACGAGCAGCAGCTCTGGCTTCCGGTATTACCGCCTGTGATCTACCTGGCACAGCTTCCGGGTTATGTGCAGCACTTTGACGAGTCCGGCTGGAGGGCTCCCGAATCGACGGAGTGGAACCTCGAAGTACAGCTGGGACTGTATGACGATCCGGTAAATCAGTCACAGGATACACTGACAGTCAGTCTTTCCAAGAATGGGCACCATGCCGTGGTTGGGACGATCGTCAGCGGAAAGAGCACCCTGCTCCAGACGATGCTGTATGCTTTTATGACAAAGTATACACCTGCTGAGATCAATGTCTATGCGATCGATTACAGTGCAAAGATGATGTCGGCGTTTGAGACCATGCCGCATGTGGGCGGCGTCATCTATGAAGGGCAGGATGACAGGATCGCTAAGTTCTTTAACATGCTCGGCAATATACTAGAGGATCGCAAGAAGCTGTTCAAGGGAGGCAACTACAGCCAGTATGTGCGTGTGAACGGTGTCACGATGCCGGCAGTCATCATCGTGATCGACAACTATGCAAACTTTCGGACAAAGACAAACAATGTGTATGATGATACAATATTACAACTTTCAAAGGACGGTGTCAGCTATGGGATCTTCCTGATCATATCGGGCGGCGGATTCAGCGCTATGGAGATACCGACCAGACTCGGGGAGAACCTGCGTACAGTCATCTGTCTTGAGATGAATGACAAGTTCCAGTATGCGGACGCAATGCATACCCTGCGCATTGAAACCCTTCCGGAGGTCAATGTCAAGGGCAGGGGACTTGCAAAGGTAGGCGATGACATCCTGGAATTTCAGACAGCGCTCGCTTTTGAGGCGGCAGATGACTTTAAGCGCCTTGAGGAGATCGAGGCACTTGGAAACAGTATGCGCGGGATATGGACAGGCAGATGTGCAAGACCGATACCGGAAATACCAGAGAAGCCGATCTGGCGGGATTTCATGCGGCTTGAGGATGCAGAAAGCCTCACAAAGGACGACAGGCATCTGCCGATCGGTTATAACTCAGAGAACGCAGCGGCATACGGCATTGACCTGAGCAGGACATACTGCTATCTGGTTACAGGGCGTGCGCGCAGCGGCAAGACAAACCTGCTCAAAGCGATCGCTGCCAGTGCGCTTGCCAAGGGGGGAGAGACCGTGGTCTTTGATTTTATGGGAGAGTTATCTTACCTGTCAGGAAAAGAAAACGTCACATACATCGCGACAAAGGCGGAACTTTTTGACTTTTTCCAGAAACTGATGCCTGATTTTATAGCGCGCAATAAGAAAAAGAAGACAGATATACAGGCAAGCCTGTCCGACGAGGAACTATATATGGATATGCGCAGCTTCCCGGCGAAGTATTTGATCCTGCCGGATCTGGGTGACTTTATACAAAATGTCAAAAACCCGGAAAATTTTGGTAATGCGGGACCGTTTATTGAAAATCTTCTGGACAAGGGAAGCATGCACAACGTATATTGGTTTGCAGCGCTGCAGCCCGAAGATGCCCTGAAACTTGGCGGCACCAGAATGTATGATCTGTTTATCCGATATAAGACGGGGATGCATTTTGGCGGCAATGTGTCGTCACAGAGGATATTTAACTTTGATCACATACCGTACAATGAGCAGTCCAAGACTATGAAGACGGGAATCGGTCTCATTCCATATCAGGAGGAAGAAACGGTTCACAAAGTAGTCATTCCACTGGTGAAAGGATAGGCAGATGGTATCATTGCTATTATATGACAAAGACAAAAAAGAACTGGAACTGCTGCGTGCTCTCTCAAAAGATCTGGCAGCGCTGTTGTCTGAGGATTATTGGAATATCAGCCAGGCAGATTCGCCGGCAGCGCTGCAGGATTTTTTGGCGGACAGTCCGCTGATGGATATGCTGATGTATGACGTCACACCCAAGGAGGCGATCGACAGGCTATTAGGGCTCCGCAAAAGCTACAGGGAAATGCAGTTGATGGTGATCGCTGATATGGCGACATCCCCTATGGCATACATGAAACCTGGCATCATGGCAAGTTCCCTGCTGCTGCGTCCTTGGACAAAGGAACAGGCGAAGGAAGTGCTCAAAGAGTTTTTTCAGGCATACATCGAACAGAGTCGGAAAGCAGATGCCAAGAACGCCTATGTGATCGAATCCAAGGAAGGAAACCTGCATATTCCTTATGAACAGATCTATTTCTTCGAGGCGAGGGAGAAGAAAATCTATGTGTGCACAGGAAAAGAACAGTATGGATTTTACCACACGATCGATAAGCTTGCGGATGAACTTCCGGAACAGTTTGTGCGGTGCCACCGCGGATTCATTGTCAATAGATACAAAATCCGCAAAGTGGCGCTTTCGCAGAGTGTGATATATCTGACCGAGCATCTGGAAGTGCCATTGTCGCGAAGTTATAAACCATTGTTAAAGGAACTGGGCAAATGAGAGAGACAGTTAAAAAATTTTTTATACAGGAGACTGAACTGTGCATTCTGCTGGCATTAAAAAGCGTGAAGGCACTGTACGGTATCTGCTTGGACAGCACCGAGACCATGACGCAGGAAGAACTGTGCTATAACCTTTTTAACATGCAGAAAAAGGGGATCATTGATAGGAGGGCGGACGCCGACGTATTTTGCATCGAGGAGGAACTGGACAGCTGTATCGAACGGATTCGCACGGCAGCGAGGTTCATCGTTCTTGCCGATGCGGATGAGCTGGTTCCGGAGAGATATTTCTATGTGGCACGCGAGGGTGCTGTGATACTGGAGGCAGCCGGACAGTATGATACAGGAAACGCAGGAGCTTTTCATCTGGAAGCGGTCACAGAGGCTGTGATGTGGGACAGGATCAGGGAAAGTGGTTTTGTGATGGAGACGGCAAACGGTTCTGTTCCTGCCGAGGTTCTCGAGAGGGCGCAGAGCTGCTGGCAGGAGGACAAAGATACGATTCTGCGGCACGCCACAGTGGAAAAACTTCTGCAGGAGTACGATGTACATACACATTGCAAAATAAAGCAGTGTATCAGGATGAGTTGTGGTCTGGACACTTATCTTGTGTGCAGCGGCGGCGTGAACATAGAAGGAGGGGAAAAATCATGATATTAGTGGATGTATATGTACCATCTGTAAATAGTACCTATGATTTCCAGCTGGACGAAGATGTCAAAGTCGGGCTGTTGATCGAAGAGATCGGCGAGATGGTCTGCCGCAGGGAGCACTGTCAGCTTGACGGAAAGATGGAAAAACTGCTGTTGTGCTCCATGGATAACAGGGAGATCATTCCAAAACATACAACGCTGATGAAGTATGGGATCAATACCGGCGCAAGGCTGATGCTGCTATAGGTTGTTCGTTCCATAAAGTGTGCATTCTGTCAGATACTGTAAAATGATATATGGAAGCTGATAAGATGGAATCACAGCAGACAAAGGAGTATAGGAATATATGTTGAAAATAAGGATCAACCCAGTCATGGATATACAGCGGGATCTGAGGCGGCAGCTGAGCAGTCTTGACAGTGAGATCGGGGAACTGGAGCGGGTTCTGCCGCAGCTGGGCGGGCTGTCCGGCATGGACGCGGTCCAGATGGGACTCAGGCGTCAGAGGGACCGCCTGGAGGAGTCCCGCAGGACACTGAACAGAATGCTGCAGTGCATCGAGAAGACGATTCTGTATTACAATAGTTGTGAGGACAGGATATGCGACTTTGCGCAGCAGGAGATCATCGTGTACAGGCGTCACAAGATTGGCGTGAGCGATCTTGGCAGTATATCGGGTTTGCTGCAGTCCGTATTTTGAACGGATCCAAATAAGAAAAAAGGAGATCGAGATGGCAGTTAGGGAGATTGAGATCGAGACAAACACACTTGACAAGGATATCAAGGAGTTGTTGGGTGAGCTCGGGAATGCGAGAAAATTCATACAGACAATGACGGAAGATATGGCAGAGCTGGACAGTATGTGGGATGGACCTGCCAATGAGGTATTCATGGCACAGTTTGGGCAGGACGTACAATACGCGCAGGAATTGTGCAATATGGTCCAGAAGCTGACAGAATGCATGGAGTATGCAAAAAAACAGTACGATATCTGTGACGGGGAAGTCAGCGCCCTGATCGCGTCCATATGATAGGCGGGGGTGAGAGAGATGGCAATATCAGGTGAAGTGATATTAAAGGTAACACCAGAGCAGCTGCAGACAAAAGCGCAGGTAACAAGGAATAGTATCAGCCAGTTGAAAGCAGTTTTTGACAATATCGGCAGCATTATGGCAAGGACACAGAATTATTGGATCGGGGAGGCGGGAGATCTGCACCGCAGGCTGTACACAGACGAGGGCGACCAGATCCAGGAAATGTTTGCCCGGTTATCAGAACATCCCACGGATCTTGAACAGATCGCGAGAACATATCTGAATGTGGAAGATGTGGTAGAGAACATTGCAATGGAACTGCCAGGCGATGTGATCTCGTAGGACAGGGAAGGAGGCTTAAGATGGCTACTAGGGAAAGTATACAGTTTGATTTTGACCAGGCGCGCAGACAGGCGGACAGCCTAGACCGCATCGCGGAGAACCTGGACAATCTGGGAAAGAACAAACTGAACAACAGTATGCAGACATTATCGCAGAACTGGAAAGGGGCAAACGCGGATGCATACCTTGCCAAGGCAGGAACCCTGCAGGGCGATATAACGACCTCGGCATCTGATCTGCGCAGCATTGCAGCTGACATCAGGACCATCGCGCGCAATATATACAACGCCGAGATGGAAGCCCTTCGGATCGCGGAGGAGCGGGAGTACAACAGAAACCATTAAAGGTTATTCATACCAACAAATCGGTCATTTGTCCTAAAATGGCAAAAACCGGAGAAAAAGGTATATGATAATAACATCAGTTAAACAAATTACATATTTTAGGAGGAAACAAATTATGGCACTTATCCAGGTAACAGCATCACAGTTAAAATCAAAGGCAAATGAGCTGCGCAGCTTTAACGGACAGTTCAAGTCCCAGGTCGGCAGTCTTGAAAGCCAGGAGGCTTCTCTGGCATCTATGTGGGAGGGCGAGGCAAAGAACGCATTCCACACAGCTTTTATGAATGACAAATCACAGATGGACAAGTTCTATGATCTGATCGAGCAGTACTGCCAGGCGTTGGAGACCATCGCTCAGAAGTATGAGCAGGCGGAGGCGCAGAACGCACAGACAGCATCACAGAGGACATACAAGTAGTCAACGGGAAGCATCAATATTAGTCACGCGATGACAAAGAATCAAAAATAAGGAGAATAAACATATGGAAGGCATTATCAAAGTAACACCGGAGAAATTGATCAGCACAGCGGAGGAGTTCAACGCCGCAAATTCACAGTTACGGAATCTGACACAGCAGATGATACAGACTGTGGATTCGTTAAAATCTGCATGGGAAGGTGAGGCTGCAACAGCATATAACACCAAGTTCCATCAGCTCGATGATGATATGCAGCGTATGCACAGCATGATCAACGAGCATGTGACAGATCTGAAGGAGATGGCAAGACAGTACCAGACAGCAGAGCAGGCAAACGCTGAGATTGGAAATACGCTTGCAGGGGATGTGATCTCGTAGAGACATTAGCTGCCGTGGATATCAAAGCGGACCATGGATATCCACGGCGGCAGTCAGGGACTGTTCACCAATATATGTATGGCGACAGTTCTTTTAAAGCACTGTAGAGGAAGAAGGATGCTATGAGCGAATTTAAGGTAAAAACGCAGGGGCTTAGAAATGCTGCAGATGAAGAGGAAACCCTACAGAATGAGCTGCGCAATATTTACAATGAAGTTATAGGGCACAGAAACAGTATATCTTTCAAAGTCTCTGCAACAGGCAATATAAGGCAAAGACTGAGCAATATCTCAAATGGTATCAGCAGAGAACAGCGCACGCTGGGAAAAATGCAGGACACTCTATCAAAGGCGGCAGCTTTGTATGAGAAAACAGAAAGTAAGATCTGCGATGTGGCTAAAGATGGCAAGGTGTCATTTTGGGATAAGAGAGAGACGGAAATAGAAGGTGGGCTCAAACCGTCTGCAGAGATAGATCTGAAAGACAAAATAAGCGAATCTAATATTTCGGACGACAAACCTTGGAAGAAAGCGGCTGACAAGATAAAAGAG
>CAJUQU010000052.1 GCA_910588595.1 uncultured Lachnospiraceae bacterium
CGCTGGTGGGATACGGTTTCGCACGGTTTAAGTTCCCGCTGAAACGTTTCTGGTTTGCCTGTGTGATGGTCATGATCCTGATCCCGCCCCAGGTAATCTCTACTTCGCTGCATCTGCACTTCCGGTATTTTGATGTGCTGGGAATCGCCGAGATGCTGACGGGGGCTCCAGTGAACCTGCGCGGTTCGGTGCTCCCCTATTATATGATGTCATTTGGATGCATGGGCTTGAAGAACGGACTTTATATCTATATGATACGGCAGTTCTTCCGCAATATTCCAAAAGAGATGGAGGAGGCTGCCTACGTGGACGGCTGCGGTACGCTCAAGACATTTGTCAGCATCATGCTGCCAGATGCTAAACCCATCCTCACCTCCTGCTTCCTGTTCTCCTTTGTGTGGCAGTGGACAGATGGTTTTTACTCCAGCATGTTCTTAGGTCAGGTGAGCCTTTTGAGCATCAAACTCAAGCAGCTTCCGGATACATTCGGCGGCTACATGGCGAAGATCACGGGCTCATCAAGTTCGGCGGGTGTTTCCGTACCCTATACGAACTGTATGCTGGCGACAGGCACCCTGATGGTGATCGTGCCGCTGATCGTGCTGTATCTGTATGCACAGAAGGGCTTTGTGGAGAGCTTGAGCAGCACCGGAATCAAGATGTAATGGTTATGGTATAAGTTTCTGCGGGAAGGCGGAAGTTTATATAAAAAGCAACAGCGCGGAGGCGGGGAAATCCCATGCGCAAACATGTGCCTGTACCTATATCAGCAGGTGCGACAAGAATGGAGGATAATATGAAAAGAAAAATGTTAAACAGATTGATGGCTGCTTCAATTGCAGCTATAATGACAGTCAGCATGGCTGGCTGCGGCGGTAATGCGGATCAGCCTGCAAGCAGCGGAGATCAGACCAGCGGGGACACACAGGCAAATGCCGGGGATCAGACTGGCGGCGCGACACAGCCGGATACAGCAGAGCCGGGCAGCAGCGAGGCGCAGACTGAGACGACAGAGGAAGAGGATCTGACACCCGAAGTGCGGATCGATCCCAATACAGGCGAACCGTTTGACCTGGGCGGTATGGAGATCATCATCGCTGACTGGTGGACAGGTGAGCCGGAGGATCCCAAGACAGATTTCCAGGCAGCGCAGAGAGAGTACCGCGAGTGGCTGCAGGAAACATATAACTTTACAATGGTTCAGAAGAATTACGCTGGCTGGGGCTGGGGCGAAGGTTCTATTGGAGAGGCATTTGTGCAGGCAGCTACCTCAGGAAGCGATGAGAATATCATTTACGTGCTGACAAACTCCGCGGCTACAGCGGCAGATGTAAGCCAGGGACTGATGTATGATCTGTCGAAGCTCGATGGCGATGTGATCGATCTTTCCGCAGAGAAGTGGCAGACGAACGGTGAGGTAAACAGCTGGAAGGTAGACGATGCCGTATATTGCTTCTGTGCGGGTCCTTCAGAGCCCAGAGGAGGTCTGTATTTTAACAAGACTGTCTTAAAGGATGCCGGTATCGACCCCGAGACGATCTACGATATGCAGCTCAATGGAGAGTGGACCTGGGATGCATGGGTTGATATCATGAAGGAAGTACAGAGGGATACAGACAACGACGGACAGAATGATGTATTCGGATGTGTGCAGAACAACGGCGGTATGGTATATATGTGCGTGCGCTCTAACGGCGGCCAGCTTGTGACCAAGAACAGCGACGGTACATACACAATGACTGCCGACAGCGATGCAGTGAGAGAGGCGCTGCATTTTGCTATTGACACTGTTACCAACAATTATTTCCTGAATTACGGCAACGAGGAAGGAACGAACTGGGAAGACTACAAGAACCTCTTTATGAGCGGCAAGGCAGCTTTCATGTTTGACGAGGCATACTGCGCATATGAGGGCGGCTGGCTGACAGGTCAGAAGCCTGTGGAAGTAAACGGTGTGACACTGGATCAGAGCGTTGACTATGGATTCGTAATGTTCCCGAAGGGACCTAAGGGAGACAATGTGACGAACAAGAACAACAATCTTTTCTGCATGCCTGCTTCTTATAGCGACGAGAAGGCAAGACAGATCATGTTTGCCTATGACGTGTGGACAGAGGACGTTCCGGGCTATGAAGGATACTATGAGCTGCTGGATAACCTCTATGGCGGCATGAAGGATACGCGTTCCGTGGACGAGACGATCGACATGATGACAACAAGGGGCGTTGATGACTGGCACTCAATCGTTCCGAACTTCAACCCGAATGATGATTTCCTGTGGAAGCTGGGTGTAGGCGAGGACGTTGATGCGATCTTAGAGCAGAACCTGCCAGCATGGCAGACAGCTGTCGACGAGTTTAACGCTTCTTTGAAGAAATGATCATGAAGTAAGATTCGCGGCAACGCTGTATCAGATCAAATAAATAGTGATTAACAGATATGGGGATGGTGTTTTCCGAGCGCCATCCTCTTTTTGGAAAGGATGAAAAGATGGAGGTTTGGTTTCATCTGCCGGGGCTGCGGCAGAATTTTCCGCTGAATATGGTGGTGCTGTCAATGCTTGAGAAAAGGCCGCATTATTTCAGGGAAGGCGTGAGGATCGCATCCTTTTTCGGGGAATTTCCCATGTCGCTCTGGAATGGCGGCAGGCGTTCTCCAAACGACCAGTGTGACGCAGGCTATATACAGAATGCGATCAAAAGTATCAATGATAGGGGCGTGTCTGTGCGCTATACCTACACGAATATGTTCCTTGACGAGGAGGATCTGAAAGATCCCTACTGCAATTTCTGCATGAAAGCGGCGGATAATGGGAAGAACGGAGTTCTTGTCGTATCGCCGCTTTTGGAGAAATATATACGCAGGAATTATCCGGGTTTCAAGGTCAACAGCTCCACTTGCAAGGAGATCCGCGATATCGGTGCGGTGAATGAGGAGCTGAAAAAGGACTATCATCTTGTAGTGCTGGACTACAATTTTAACAACCGCTTTGATGAGTTGGCAAAGATCGAGGATAGGAGCCGGTGCGAGATCCTTGTGAATGCGGTGTGCCAGCCGGATTGTCCAAGGCGGGGCGGACACTATGAGAACGAGGCGAAGAACCAGCGCATCATGCTCAAAAACCGCACACGCACTCCGGACAGGCAGATTCCTCTGGAACCGTGGCATTGCGATTACGGGGAGCACAATGAGTTTGCCACGATACAGAGCTACCGCACCTACGTGTCGCCCGAGGATATCTGGGAGAAATATGTGCCGATGGGATTTACCAATTTCAAGCTGGAGGGAAGGACGGCGAACCTTTTCTATATCATGGAGGTTTACTGCCACTATCTGATTCGTCCTGAGTACCGTGTTGATGCTGCGACTACCCTGTTAAACAGTCTGGTGTCAAACAGGCTGATCACGGTTGGAAGACCGAGGCCCTCCCAGTGGCCGTAACAGCGTGAAGGGAGGTTTGACATGGCTAAGAGAGATGTCTTTTGGCATCTGCCGGGGTTTTGCTATTACCGGCAGTTAAATTATGCAGTGATCATGTTGATGGAGAAGTACCCGGACTGTTTCCGGGAGGGCTACAGGATTGGATCGGTTTACGGGTCATTCCCGGGCGCCATCTGGAACGGCGGACGTGTGGTCATGGGGATTGCCGGAAAGCGGGATATCGAGGCGACACTGAAGCTCTATAACAGCAAGGGCGTGCCGGTGAGGTTTACATGGACGAACGCTGTCCTGGAGGAAAGGCATGTTTGGGATACCTACTGTAACCTTATCATGCGGCTTGCAGACAACGGTATGAACCAGGCGCTGGTCAATACTCAGGTGCTGGAGGACTATATCCGGCGTGAGTGGCCGCGCTTCCCATTGATCTCATCCACAACCAAGAGGATCGTGCAGACGGATGGTGTGCTCGGAGAGTTGGAGCGGGGATATTTTCTGGTCGTTTTGGACTATGACCTGAACCACAATGAAAGCGCACTAAAGGAACTGGAGCCCCATGCAGGGCGTATAGAACTGTTGGTGAACGAGGTATGTACACCGGGATGCCAGAGACGTGCGGAGCATTATGCACAGCAGTCAAGGGCGCAGCTCGAGTTCGATGTGAAGGATGTCTTCCAATGTCCCAACGCCAATCCCAACAAGACCTTCGCGGAGTGCACGAAGCGCCCGGCGTTCATATCCAATGATGAGATTGGAAGCTATATTGAGAGGGGGTTTGTGAATTTTAAGATTGCTGGCAGAGGAATGCCCTATCAGTATGTTCTGGACGCGTATTTGTATTTCCTCGTGAGGGATGACAAACAAAAGTTTGTGCGTGAGAAGATTGGTCAGTTTGTGGCAGATGCTGCAAAAAAGACGGGGGGAAGACAGGTTTGAAGGAGTAAGTGGTGATATGAGGAGAAAAGTTATTTTGTTGACAGCGCTGCTGGCGGGGGCACTCCTGTCAGGCTGTGGGCAGGCAGCGGCGCAGACACCTGCACAGACGGCGGAAACGGAGGAAAAGGAATTGGTTAATGAATTGAATAATGAGTTGGAGACGGAGACAGACTTGAAATCAGCTGTACAGGACAATACAGCGGAACCGGAAGAGACAGAAAAGGGGACACAGGCGCAGGAACCCGTCCCGGAGCAGAAGGACGACGGTGTGCGCTGGCAGGATTTTGTGGCGGATATGGGCATGGGCTGGAATCTGGGAAATACTTTTGACGCGATCGACTGCAGCGGGCTTTCCGACGAGCTTGACTATGAGGGCGCATGGCTGCCCGGCAGTACCAAGACGACGAAGGAGATGATAAGCCTTGTAAAAGAACAGGGATTTCGGACGATCAGGATCCCGGTGTCATGGCACAACCATGTCGACATCACGACGGACGAAAATGGCAGACAAGTCTATACCATCAGCGAGGCATGGATGGGCAGGGTGAGGGAAGTTGTGGACTACTGCTATGATGAGGGGCTCTATGTCGTCATTAACATCCATCACGATGACAACAAGGACAAGCGCTTCATCTACCCCACAGCGGAGTGCCAGGAGCAGTCCATCAACTATATCACCCAGATCTGGACGCAGATAGCAACGGAGTTTGCAGACTATGATCTCCATCTGATCTTTGAGGTGGTCAACGAGGTGCGTCTGTCAGGGACAGACGATGAGTGGACGCCGGACACGCTCAATTCGCAGGAGGCGCAGCGCATCATCAACACCTACTCTCAGGCGGGCGTCGACGCGATCCGCGCGGTGGACAGCGGATATAACGCTTCGCGTTTCATCATGTGCACAGGTTACGCCGGGAGTTTGTATTCGTACAAAAACCAGGTGCTTCCGACAGACAAGGGCGGTTATCCCAACCGGATCATGGTGTCAACGCACCCCTACTCCCCCTACTTTTTCTGCATGGATGTGTCGGAGAACAGCAAGAGCGTGTTTGATGAGCAGGTCCAGAACGATGTGAAGGAGGTGTTCCGCGTGATCAACCAGCAGTGGACATCAAAGGATGTTCCGGTCGTTATCAGCGAGTGGGGCACTATCCTGAAAGCGGACAACGAGGAATCGCGCAAAGAACATGCATCATACTATGTAAATCAGGCGGTCACAGCATGCAAGGACTCGGCGGGCGAGACTGTTCAGATCCCGTGTATTCTGTGGGACAACGGCAGCGTCGCGGATGTGACAAAGGGAGAGACCTTCGGCTATCTTGACAGACAGAACGTGACATGGTTTGACCAGGGATATGTGGATGCGATCATCGACGCATGTAATGGGGAGGATTAACAAGCATATTCCAAAAGAGGAATGAACAGAGTTTCGGAGATGGAAGAGTGAGGAAAGGAATGGTGAGATTATGAGTGAAAAAGTGCAGGCGTTGAACCCATACCTGCCCCCGTGGGAGTACATACCGGACGGTGAGCCGTATGTGTTCGGAGACAGAGTGTATGTCTACGGTTCGCATGACTATTATAACGGGTACGTGTTCTGTATGGGGGACTATGTGTGCTGGTCAGCGCCGGTGGATGATCTGGGCAGTTGGCGCTATGAGGGTGTCATCTATCCAAAGGATGCCGATCCGTTGAACAAAGACGGGAAAATGTGTCTGTATGCACCCGATGTCACGGTAGGGCCGGACGGCAGATATTATCTGTACTATGTGCTCGATAAAGTCTGTGTCGTGTCGGTTGCAGTCTGCGACACGCCGGCGGGGAAGTATGAATTTTACGGCTATGTACACTACGATGATGACACCCGCCTCGGCGAGCGGGAAGGCGACGAGCCGCAGTTTGATCCGGGGGTGCTGACTTTAGGCGACCGGACATATCTGTACACTGGGTTCTGTTCACGGGGAGACCGCACAAGGAGCGGTGCCATGGTGACGGTACTCGACGCGGATATGCTCACGGTCGTGGAGGCGCCGCGCATCATCGTTCCGGGCTGTGAGTACAGTGACGGGACGGGATATGAAGGTCATGAATACTTTGAGGCAGCTTCGATCCGCGTGGTGGGGGAGAAGTATTATTTCATCTACTCGTCAATCGTGATGCATGAGCTGTGCTACGCGGTCAGCGACAAGCCTGACGAGGGGTTTGTCTACGGGGGCGTCATCGTCAGCAACTGTGATCTGCACATAGACAGCTACAAGCCGGCTGACCGCCCGATGGCATATGGTGCCAATAATCACGGCAGTATCGTGGAGATTGGCGGGTCGTGGTACATTTTCTACCACCGTCACACGAATGGTACATGGTACAGCCGTCAGGGCTGTGCGGAGAAGATCGAACTGCTTTCCGATGGAACGATCGTGCAGGCAGAGATGACCTCCTGCGGATTGAATGGCGGACCGCTTGTGGGTGAGGGCGAGTACGGTGCATATCTTGCCTGCAATCTGTTTACGGACACGATGTCCGTATATGTCGGGGACGACCGTTTCCCGAAGATCATGCAGGACGGGCGCGACGGCGATGAGAATCCGGGCTATATCGGCAACATGAGGCATTCGGCGACGGCAGGGTTCAAGTATTTCGACTGTAAGCATGTGACGGCAATATCGATCAGGACGCGCGGCTACGCGGAAGGATGGTTTGAGGTCCGGACGAAGTGGGACGGGGAGGTGCTCGCAAAGATCCCCATCCACAACACCAACGTCTGGGAGGAGTACAGTGCACCGATCGCGCTTGACGACGGCGTGCACGCGATCTATCTCACCTACTGCGGCGGCGGGAATGCATCGCTGTTGTCCTTTGCGTTGAGGACAGAGGCGCAGGGTACAGAGAAATAATATAAAAAGCAAGGACATGATATTTTGTTTGCATGCGGCTTGCTGCCGGTTTATGCCATACAGTATATCGTGGAGCTTTTATATTTTGAGACAGGCTTTTTAGGCTGTCGGGATAAGAACGGAGGATGACATCATGAATGGGGATAAAAATGCAATGGGAGGTACAGGCGTGTTTCAGACGATCAAGAGCAAGATACTGCTGATGGGGATCTTTTCGATCCTGGTGGCGGTCTGCATCGGCGTGCTGGGGATCAATTCGCTAAACAGGAACAGCAGCAACAGCGAGATCGGCTCGATCGTCAATGAGATCGACGTGCTACAGGCGAAAAACCTTGCATTGGAGGCACAGTATCAGTACTATATCGACCAGAAGTATCTGGATAACATTCTGGACAACTTGTCCCAGATGCTCTCTAACGTGGAATCGCTGCAGGACATGACAGGTTTGGCATACAGGGAAAATATCAGCAAAATGCTGGATGAACTGACAAGGATCCAGACTAATTACAGCGAGATCAGTAAGATGAGCAACACTAGGGGATTTGACGGTGCAAGCGGACTGTACGGACAGTACATGGAAGCGAACAGTGCTCTCTCTGATAGCTTTTCCGTGTTGATCGACAAGCCTGAATGGATAGAGATCAAGTGGATGGATGCCACAATGTGGACGAGCGGTGAGCGTGTAGAGATAGACGGCAAAGAATACGAAAAGCTTGTCTACACAGGACCTGTGCCACACGGTGTGAGGAGGAATTCTCTGATCTTTAGAATCGGTGGGACACTTACCTATCACGGCGACTGTTATATCACGGATATCAAGTTTACCAAGGGGGCAGATCAGGCGGAGGTTGATCTGGATGCAGTCGGTTCGGTGACTGGTTCCAATACGGCTTATGTGGACAGCGAAGTCACCACGTTTGATGGACAGAGGGCGATCCGTGTGGGTTGTAACTTTAACGATATCGGTGACGGGGCATGGGAGGAGTTTGCAGTGCAGATTCCGATCAGTGAGTATGATCCCCAGGATTACGCCAATATAGAGTATACGCTTTATCTGGAGCCCAATGATATGACATATGGCTACAAGTACGGCGGGGCTTATTCGGGTGCCTATGGTTTCGGTGGAAGCCTGGAGCAGCTTGATAAGGAAGTTGAATCGTACAGCAAGCTGGTGGTTGAGGGAAAAGATGTGACGGAGATCTACACAGGAATCGACCAGCTGCTCACAGAGATGGAGACCAATATACCGTTATATACGACAGACAGCGGGCTTGCTGAGGATTCAACAGCGAAACTCGGCGCCAAGAAGGAGATCCTCTCACAGATGAAAGCACTCGATGACAAGATCCTTGCATTAAAGGCGGAAAATGCGACGCTGAACGCGGATCTAACAACCTTGTGCGAGGTGATCAAGGGTATGGCATCCAAGGATATGGCACAGATCAAATCGACTGTGGAGAAGCTGAGTGTGATCGTGCTGATCGTGGCGTCAATGATACTTGTCGGTATGACGATCCTGATCGGCACCGGTATTGACAGAGGAGTGACGAACTTTAAGAAATCGCTGGACAAGATCGCTCAGGGAAATATTTCTGTCAGGATCAGGGCGGATAAAAATGACGAGTTCTCACAGTTTGGCAGAAACCTGAATGGATTTTTGGACAAACTTGAGGGCAGTATCAGCCAGCTGAAAGGTATCTCAACAAATCTCGCGGAGGCAGGAAGTGAGCTTGAAAGTAAGGCAAACAAGACCAGGAACGCCTCGGAGGTGGTGAGCACGGCTTTGGAAGAGATCGCAAGGGGAGCGGCGACACAGGCAGGAGATATCTCCGAGTCCTCCCAGCAGGTAA
This sequence comes from uncultured Lachnospiraceae bacterium, assembly GCA_910588595.1. Classification (GTDB taxonomy): domain Bacteria; phylum Bacillota; class Clostridia; order Lachnospirales; family Lachnospiraceae; genus COE1. Next base: position 9,119 of record CAJUQU010000052.1, read on the forward strand.
CGATCATGCAGGAAAACATGTCCCAGATCACAGAGAGCGTGAACAATCTGTCAGACACTGCAAAGGAGATGAATCAAAAGGGTTCAGAGGCGGCAAAGATCGTCCACGAACTGAGCAGCACGAGCGATCAGACAACGGAGGCATTTGTAAGGATATCCGATCAGATCCACAAGACAAACGAATCCGTCGTAAAGATCCAGGAAGTTGTCAACCTGATCGCAGAGATTGCAAGCCAGACAAACCTGCTGTCGCTGAATGCCAGCATAGAGGCGGCGAGGGCAGGAGAGGCAGGCAGAGGTTTTGCAGTGGTGGCAAGTGAGATCCAGAAACTTGCAGAACAGACCAACTCATCGGCAAAAGTCATCGATGATATCATTCTGGCATTGTCGAAGGAGTCTCAGCAGACCGTGCAGTCCATCAACGAAGTGACAGACATGATCATGAGCCAGAAGACAGCGCTCGATGAGACCAAGGCGAAATTTGCGGTTGTTGACGAAGGGATATCCAATGCTGTTGTTGGTATGGGTGTTGTGCAGGATCAGGTCGACGTGTGCGGCAGATCAGGAGAGCATGTGGTAGGACTTATGACGAACCTGTCCGCGATAGCGGAGGAGAACGCCGCGACGACAGAGCAGACCAACACGTCGATGAATGAGCTCAATGATGCCACGGCATCGCTGGCAAGAACGGCAGTGGAGCTCAAAAATCTGTCGATCGCAGTGGAGGAAAACCTGAATTATTTCATTACAGGGCAGCATTGAGAGCGGCTTGCCGGATAAGGAACTGTCTGGGACAGGATATTAAGGGGATGGTTATCAATGGGAAAGAAGATAGCGGTATTTTCTACTGCATGGAACGGCGAACACATCGGCGGGATACTGAAAGGTATGCAGCAGAAAGTCGAAGAGACAGGCAATGATCTGTATATATTCAATACATATGGAGGATTTGAGGAGGAAAAAGAGTTCAATGACGGTGAGTACCGCATTTTCAATCTTGCTCTTCAGTCAGAATTTGATGGGATGCTCATATTATCTAACAATATCGCATCGTACAACAGGATCGAATCGCTGATGGAACAGATCAGGAGCAGAAATATCCCCTGTATCAGCCTCGAACAGGATGTGCCGGAATTTCATTTTATCGGTACTAACAATTATGCTGCGATGTCAGAGCTGATAGAGCATCTGATCACGGTACACGGCTGCCGCACAATGAATTATGTCGGGGGATTTTGTGACCACATAGAAAATAAAGAGCGCAAAAAAGCGTTTGTCGATGTGCTCACCGGACATGCCATCCCTGTTGAAACCAGGAGAATACGCGATTATGCCTTTTCCCGCGAGAGCGGGGAGCAGGCGTTCCTCGATTTTTATGAGATGGGGATTGGCATTCCGGATGCTGTCGTGTGTGCAAATGACGATATGGCGATCGGATATATCAAGATGGCAGAACAGTTTGGATATAAGGTGCCCGATGATCTGCTCGTGACAGGCTTTGACGATCTGTCACAGGCGTACTGCAATATTCCGTCCATCTCCAGCGTGGGAAGGAGCAAGGAGAGCCTGGGCAGGCAGGCGGTGGAGCAGCTGCTCGGCATGATGGAGGGCAGGGAATATCCGCACGCGGTCTATGTGAGATCAGAGTTCAGCCCCAATCTGAGCTGTGGCTGTGACAGGGGGATTGAACTTTTTCAGAAAGTGCAGAAGCAAAAGTCCGATATGGAATATGACAATCTGGGGATCAGATGGCGCATCAATGTCATGCAGAAACAGCTCTTATCGTGCAGGGACGAACGTGAGTTTTGTTCTGTGCTCGAGGGCGAGCGGATCCGATTTTCATTTTCGCATCTGTGCCTCATGATCGATCAGGATGAATACGAGCTTAACCACTATGTGGACAGTGAGGCAAAGAGCAGCGGGAAAGATTATCCGCAGCAGATGCGCCTGATGTTCAAAGAGAATATGGATCCGGCGCAACAGTATGAACCGCAGATGATACAGACATCAAGTCTGGTGCCGGAAGATTATCTTAAGGATGGAAAGGATTCCCACGTGTTTGTGTTTCTTCCATTGCATCTTTACGGCAGGAATTTTGGATACTGCATCCTGCAGGAATGTATGGACTATATCTTTAATGAGAATCTGTTTTACTGGGTGAGTGAACTCAATGCGGCGATCGAACATATCAAACAGAATGCCTGCATCAGGAAGCTGAACCGGAAACTGGCGCATATGTATATGCATGATTCGCTTACAGACCTCTATAACAGGTTTGCCATAAAAGATCTGGCAGAACCTATGCTGGAGAAAAACAGGGACGAGGGCAGGCAGACGATATTCCTGTTTGCCGACCTCGATGGGCTCAAATCGATCAATGATATCTATGGGCACGAGATCGGAGATCAGGCGATCAGGGCAGCAGCCATGATCTTAAAGCAGTCCTGTCCTGACAGCTCGTATCTGTGCATCCGCTATGGCGGAGATGAATTTCTGATGCTTGGCACCTACAGTGAGGAGTGCAGTGCGGACATTTTGAAGCGCAGGATCGTGGATGGGGTGGAGTTGTATAATACAAGGCATGAACTTCCGGTACGATTGAGTATGAGTCTGGGAACGGTAGTCGCTTCCCCGGCAGATGAAACACAAGGCATTGAATACTATATCGGTCAGTCCGATATGATGATGTATCGGATTAAGAAAGAGCGAAAAGGAACGGAAATGTTAAGCACTGTCTGAACGGCTGACAATGAGGAGAAAATTTAAGCGAACAATTTTAAGTATACAAATTTTAAGTATACGACGGAAAATCAATTGACTAAAATGGAAAATAGTGTTATACTGTTTAAGTACGTTTAATGGATATTAATACCATAAGTGTACACAGCTCACTCTAACTATTTAATAATATGGGCGTGCAGTTGAGGATCACTCTCTTCTGCACGCCCATATTATATCTTGTACTCACAGTTTTTTGTCAGGCATCAGCATAAAGATCTGTTTCTGTGATTCGGGAACTTCGCTGAGCGCCTTGTCCAGCGTCAGCGATTCCTTATAGTAATTGAGGCGGTCGATGATCTCCGGATTGTTGATGTCCTCCTTGTTGATGACCTGGCGGATATAGTAGTAGACCAGCAGCTGCAGATCATTTAAGTGGAGATACATCGGGTGGCTGTCGATCTCCTGACAAAGCGCCCGGATGCCATCAAGCTGATCGTGAACAGGATCGATGGCGATCGAGATCTGATCTAAAGTGACGATCAGGCGCTCCTTGTATTCGGTGATACGGCAAACCTCCTCAACGCTGGGGCGGTTGATCCGTGACAGGCGTGTGAGCTCCTGATCGCAGTGCTCTACACATTCCAGCAGTTTAAACATTTTATTGTATGCATTACACAGTGTCTGCAATAAACTCTCATATTTCTGTCGATATTCCATGCGGCTCCTCCTCAAATATTTACATAAATACACTACATAAGTTATATCGTCAGAATATTCTGAAAACTTAACCTTGTGGATCTCTTTCTTGTAATTTTATTCTTGATATTTTATAAAAGAAATAGTTGAGAAATTATGTAAAGTTCGTTACAATAATATCAAGCAAAAATATGATGCCATGAAGGATAATGTTGAAGGAAGGTCGCTTTCATGCAATAAGATCCAGGAACAGTATTTTATTGTCAAGAATGATTGATTGGTATGCGTGTCAAGCACGCAGGGGGGTATAAGTATGAAATTCAGTTTATGCATGATCGTAAAAAATGAATCTGCGGTATTGCGGGATTGTCTTGATTCGCTGAAGGATATAATGGATGAGATCATTATCGTGGATACAGGTTCCTCAGATGACACCAAAAAGATCGCATCAGAGTACACACCATACCTGTATGATTACGCGTGGAATGATGATTTTGCAGCTGCCAGAAATTTTGCCTTTTCAAAGGCCACAGGTGATTATATCTATTCGGCAGATGCGGACGAGGTCATAGACCGCGAGAATCAGGACAAGCTCAAGGCGTTGAAGCGCGCCATGCTGCCTGAGGTGGAGATCGTACAGATGATCTATGTGACAGAGCAGATCAACCATCCGACAGAAAACTTTGCGCGTGACCTGCGGCCGAAATTATTTAAGAGACTCAGGGAATTTACATGGATCGAACCGATTCATGAGACCGTTAATCTCAATCCGGTGATCTACGACAGTGACATTGAGATCCTGCACCGTCCGCAGGGCAGCCACAGCAGCAGGGATTTTGGAGTGTTTGAGAAGATCATCGCAGAGCGCGGCGCGCTCTCTGACCGGCTGATGGGAATGTATCTGCGGGAGCTCTACAAGGCTGGTACAGAGGAGGAGCTGGGGACTGCAGAGGGATTTTTTGAGCGCGCATTGGTGGAGAAGCGCGCGGAGGGAAAGGAACTGCTGTGCAGACAGATGATCGCCGTGCTTCTCAAGATCTACAGGATAACGGACAATCCAGTCAGTATGCTCAAAGTAGCGCTGAGTGAGGAGGCGACGATACCGTCGGCGGAGATGTGCATGGAGCTGGGATATTTCTTCATAAAGAAAGAGGATTTTGAGGAGGCTGCCAAGTGGTTTCACCGGGCTGGATATGACTGTGAGAGTGAGATCGACGTGGCGAGCAGCGGAACGTCTGCGTTTATGGCGTTGGCGCTGTGCTGCAGGAAGCTTACCAAATCTCCGAAGATCAGGGCGCTGCCTCAGAAGGAGTATGAGCTTGAGCAGACAAGACTGACAGAGAAGGCTGCCGAGTACGAACAGCTTGCGCGGGATTGGAAACCGGTGGAGCCGAAATTGATCATGAATTAGGAGTTAGGAGGATTGGAAATGAATTACGATTATTTGGTGGTCGGTGCGGGGCTATTTGGTGCCGTGTTTGCCAGTGAGATGAAAAAAGCCGGCAGAAAGTGTCTTGTGATCGACAGGAGGGGGCACATCGCCGGGAATATCTATACGGAGGAGATCAAGGGGATCCATGTCCACAGATACGGCGCTCATATATTCCATACATCGGACAAAAAGATCTGGAGCTATGTCAACGAGCTGGCGGAGTTCAACAATTACGTCAACTCGCCGGTGGCAGTCTACAAGGACGAACTCTACAATCTTCCTTTTAACATGAACACATTTGCCAGAATGTGGAATGTCAGGACGCCGAAGGAGGCAAGAGAGCGCATTCAATCGCAGATTGCGGACCTGAATATCACAGAGCCTGCAAATCTCGAGGAACAGGCGCTGTCTCTTGTCGGAACAGACATATATGAGAAACTTGTCAAAGGGTATACGGAGAAGCAGTGGGGGCGCGACTGCAAAGAACTGCCGGCATTCATCATCAAGCGTCTGCCTGTTCGCTTTACGTTTGACAACAACTACTTTAATGATCCGTATCAGGGGATTCCAAAGGGCGGCTATACAGGTATGGTTGAGAGACTCCTCGAGGGCATTGAGGTACAGCTTGACACCTCATTTGAAGAGTTTGCCAGAAAGGACGACAAAAATGACACATATGTCACAAATGACGGGCGGCATTCGTTTAAAAAAGTGCTCTATACCGGTATGATCGATGCGTTTTTTGATTATTGTGAAGGTGCGCTGGAGTATCGTTCCCTCGCATTTGAGACAGAGCTTTTGGAGGGTGAGGAGAATTATCAGGGAAATGCAGTGGTCAATTACACGGAGCGGGATGTACCGTTTACGCGCATCATTGAACACAAGCATTTTGAGTTCGGACAACAGCCGGACACCGTGATCACGAGGGAGTATCCCAGAGAGTGGAAGCGCGGTGACGAGCCGTATTATCCGGTCAATGACGAGAGGAATGCCGCGCTGTACCAGAAGTATCTGCGCCTTGCGTCAGGGCAGGGCAATGTGCTTTTCGGGGGAAGGCTGGGGCAGTACAGATACTATGATATGGACAAGGTGATCGCTGCCGCGCTGGAGATGGCCGCGGGAGAAAGATAAAAAAACGTCGCTTTCAAGCGACGTTTTTTTACATATAATTATTGTATAACATACCTGTGTAAATACTTGTCATGTATGGATTCGGATAGCTTGCATTGGGATTGGAGTAGGCGCAGATCCTTCGGTCGATGTACTCCATCGGGTCGAGTGAGATCGCACTCAATTTGCGCAGGATCTGCGAACCGAATCCCTTTATGGCAGCTGCGTCAGTGATCTCCACGCCTTTCTGGTAGTCAAGCGTGGCGTCTTCGTTGATGCTGATCCCATATTTTTCGAGATTGTAGCTATGCAGATCGAGAAATTTGTGCAGATCCTTGGACAAAAGCTTCGTGAGTGATGCCTCCGTCTCGTCGTTGATCACGCCGTTCATAAATCGATTGTAGCCGTCCACAAAGGTCTCGATATTGTTGGAGAGCGATTCGGCGTCGGGATACAATCCGATCTTGGCGACGGAGTTCTGGGCACTGGTGGCAGATGCCTTGGTCATGGCAGCTGCGCGCGCCGCAAGCTGGTCCGGCATGGAGTTCATGTCTGCAGCAGAATTCTCGGGATGCAGTGTCACGTGGTACGCGCCATGTACATTGAACGTGTTGGAATAAGAGGATTCCTCATTTCCGTTGATGCTGTACACCGCGTTGGTTGCCTCCTTGATGTTCTTGTTCAGTCCCAGATAATCAACGATACCGTTGCGGTAGGTGGTGTTTTCGTCCGTGATCGTGAAGTGGCGTTCCCCCTGGACCGGCAGTCCATACGCATCGGAAGTTACTTCCAAAGCCGTGAGCCCCCTGGTCTCGACAACCTTTGCTGACACTCCGATATCGGAATTGTTGATCAGGCGGGAGAGCTTTTTTTGCAGCTCGTAGTTCGTGTCCCCCTCGTGCACATTGAACTGCAGCTCATAGTGGAGCTTGTTGGTCAGAATGTCAAAAGAATAACTGTCCGGGCTCAATGAGACTGGCTGGTTCGCTTTCATGTATTTGCCGGTGTTGACCTGTGGAGAGGCGAAATTTTCAACCTCGAGCGTAAAGTCCGTCGGTACTTCGCCGTCGGCATCGTCTGGTTCGTATTCCACACTCGCCAGCGATTCATTGTCGCTGTAGGCGGATTTCAAAGAGAACAGATCATCGTCGTCGCTGAGCGCACCGATCGTCTGTTTCAAATTGTTGGCACTTTCCTTCAGATGGATCGCATATGCGATAGAGCGCGGCGTGGGATCTGTGAGATAAAGCGGAGCAAAACGGCTTTTCCATTGGATAGTGCTGTATAGATTCTGCAGTTCGCTGGAATCATGCATGGCAAAGCGTGAACTGCGCTTGTTGTGCTTTTTGTTGAAATTGCTGTTGTCGCTGCTTGCATATGTAGTCATGTACTGGTCAAGAGCCTGCAAGGTGTTCATGGTAACTGACATATTGATGTCCTCCTTCCTTGGGTAATCAATTCGGGTCTTATGTGAACTTATTTTTGAACACATAATTGAATATGAAATTCAATAAACTTCCCTGTTTTAGAGGTATACAGCGCCATAATTGTGTGAATATTTGCAAAAATGTTATGTATATCTCTTTTTAAATTTAACTTATCACGAATTGTGCGAAAAAGCAAGGGGTTTACCCTAGAAAAAATGAAAAATTTTTCAACAATTGCATCAAAATACTGAAAATAAAATGAAATGCATCAAAAACAGGCACAAAATAAAAAACGTGGCAGCAAAGTTCTGATACATTAATATATTGTTATATACAGTGAAATGTGTCCATTAAAAAATAAATGTTGACTCAGAGCCGGCGATATGGTATATTGGAAAAGCAAGATGAATATGAGGTCTTTTTTTTATGCAATTTTAGGGCTTTCCAACAGGGTCCGCGGGCAGAAAAAAGGCGGCATCCTGCGAGATTAGAACAATTGATGATCATTTATTAGAACGCTAGCGGAGGTGGGATTATGCGTACAAAGATTACATTGGCATGTACAGAGTGCAAGCAGCGCAATTACAATACTACAAAGGAGAAGAAGACTCATCCGGACAGAATGGAGATCAAAAAGTATTGTAGATTCTGCAGGACTCATACACTGCACAAGGAAACAAAATAAGCTATCGCGTCAAGTGGACAGATGGATCGTTGAGGGATCATGGAAATAGGAGGCACGTGATGGCAGATTCAGCGAAGAAGGAAGCGAAAAAGGACAGCAGATCGGAAGAGCGTCGTGTAGGGAAAGAGTGTAGATCTCGGTG
>CAJUQU010000053.1 GCA_910588595.1 uncultured Lachnospiraceae bacterium
CATAAGGAGCAGGCACACCGCTGCCGCCGCGATAAACGGCAGTCCCGACACGATCCCGGTCGGAGACGGTCCCACAAAGAAATTGCCGCCGTCAACTGTGAACAATGCCGCCTGCGACATCAGCACGTTGACTGCGCTGTGCGCAAACACGGCGGGAAAGATGCTGCCCGTCCGCAGGCACAGGTAAGAATAGATGACACCTGTCACAGCGCCGAAGACGCACATGGCGAGGATATTCACCACTGGAAATCCCGCATTGTCAGTCCCGTAGTAATATCCTGCAGCGACGAGCAGCGCATACCACAGCCCCGATGCCAGCCCGCTCAGGATCATCGCCGGAACCGCGCCAAACTTCCGGTAGAGCTTTGGAAGCAGATACGCGCGGAATCCCCACTCCTCCCCGAAACTGTTGATAAAATCAAGCACTGCTGCCGTGAACACCTTGATCAGCAGATCCGTCTTGTAGGCGGCGATGATATTGACCGCGTCGATCTGCGCGCCAGCGTTCGCCGCACTCTCGCTGTAGGAAGCGACGAACGCTGTCATGTTCGGATCGAAATTGTCCCTGAAAACAAGGAAGTAGATCAAAGCACCCGCAAATGTGAGCGCTGTCGTCCCGAACCAGCCCAGCAGAAACAGTGCCTTGTATTCGAAAAAGTTAAACTGAAACCCGGACTTCACAAGCCCTTCCCTCGTCGCCAGCCGGATCACCAGCGCCGCCAGTGCCGGCGTGAGCATCAGCTGGGAGATCATGTCCACCGCCTGTTTCACGACTTCCACATTGTCACTATGGTACATCGGAATGATGGCAAAGATCTCCGATATCCACGCCACGCCAAAGCACAGCGCCAGAAAATACAGGATCCGCTTTGTCTCGACCTTCTTGTCCGTCACACCCACCAGCTTGTGCTTTTTGGGGATTTCACGCTCCTGCTGCGGGTCCTGTGCCGCCTGTCTCGGAGTGGGGATCTGGTTTCGGTTGTGCTTGAATTTCCTGGTGATGTCAAACGCGTCGGATCCCGGCGCATTTTCCTGCGTCCTGTCGGACTCCTGCAAACTTTCATCCTGCTGTTCGCCCGGATTTTCGGGTTCTGTCTCCGCCATTGTCTCTGTCTCGATCTCTGATCCTGCCTCGACTTTCGGATCCGGATTTTTTTCTAATTCTGTCATTGATCCCTCATTCTCCTTTTTAAGGTGATGCTTTTTTTATCGATTACTTGATCTCGTTCGCCATCGTATAAAAATGATGATAGATCCCGCCTAGTGCCATCAGCTCCTCGTGGTCGCCCTCCTCCACGATGCCCTCGTCCGTCAGCACCAGGATCCTGTCCGAATTTCTGATGCTCGACAGCCTGTGGGCGATCGTGAGCGTGGTGCGTCCTTTCGCAAGCTCACTCAAAGACTTTGCGACCGCATACTCGCTCTCATTGTCCAGTGCCGAGGTCGCCTCGTCGAGGATCAGTATCGGCGGATTTTTCAGAAATACCCTGGCGATGCTGATGCGCTGTTTCTGCCCGCCGGAGAGCTTCACGCCGCGCTCACCGACATACGTGTCATATTTGTCCTTCAGATTCTGTATGAACTCGTCCGCCCCGGCGCGCTTTGCCGCTTCCATGACCTCCTCGCGCGTCGCGCCGGGCTTTCCGTAAGCGATATTTTCATACACCGTACCCGAGAACAGATAGACCTCCTGCTGGACGACACCGATGCTCTGGCGGAGACTCTTTAGCGTCAATTGCCTGATATTCTTTCCGTCGAGTGTGATTTCACCGCAGGACACATCGTAAAAGCGCGGTATCAGGTTGCACAGCGTCGTCTTCCCGCCGCCGGAGGGTCCCACAATGGCAAGTTTCTCCCCCGCATGGATCTGCAGGTTGAGATTTGCAAACACCTTGTTGTGGTCGTCCGGGTACTCAAAGCTGACGTTGCGAAACTCGATCTCACCCTTCGGCGCGACGAGATCCACCGCGCCCTCCTCGTCAAAGATCTCGATATCCGCGTCCATGATCTGCAGGAAACGCTCGATCCCCGTGATCCCGCGCTGGAACTGCTCGGCAAACTCTATGATCCTGCGGATGGTCGCGATCAGTGTGGACACATACATGACGTAGGCAACCATGTCACCCGGAAGGATCTTCCCGTCCATCAGGAAAAATCCGCCGCCGATAATGATGGTGAGATACATCAGACCGTCAAAGACCCTCGTAGAAGTGCTGAACATTCCCATCAGCATGTACGCGTGCTTTTTCACCCGCAGAAACTCCTGGTTGCCCTGCTCGAATTTCGCCGACTCAAGCGCCTCGTTTGTGAACGCCTTGACAACCTTCTGCCCGAGCAGGCTGTCCTCGATCTTTGCATTCAGCTCACCGATCTGGTGGCGCTGTTCGCTGAATGTCCGGCGCATCTTCTTGTTGATGATACGGCAGACGATCGTCATGACCGGCACGAACACAAAGATCATCAGCGTCAGCGGCAGATTGATCTGCGCCAGAATGATGAACGATATCACGATCTTGATCGCCGCGATGAAAAACTCCTCCGGGCAGTGGTGCGCAAACTCCGTCACCTCGAACAGGTCATTCGTGATGCGCCCCATGATCTGGCCGACCTTCGTGTTGTTGAAATACGTGTTGGACAGCAGCTGCAGGTGCGCATAGGCATCACGCCGCATATCCGTCTCGATCTTTGCCCCCATCACATGTCCCATGTCCGCCATAAAATAATTTGCCAGCGCGTCGATGATCCGCAGCACGAAATACACCAGCGCCAGCCCGATCACCATGCGCGCCGTCAGAAGCGCCACGTCCTCGAGCGCCGTGTTCGTGATCTTGCGTATGATCAGCGGCAGTACGATCTCGCACACCGTGGTCAGCGCCGCGCAGAACAAATCTGCGTACAGTGTTCCCCGATACGGCTTAAAATACGGCAGAAACCGCCTGATCAGCGCATCGGTCGGGTATTCTTTGTACCCGTTTTTCTCATTTTGTGTCATGTTCTATACTCCCCTCTCTCCACCTGTCAAATAGCGATCCACCAGCATACGCCATACCGGTCGATCACCGTGGCGCAGCATTTGCTCCATGGCAGCTCATGGATCGCATCGATAACAACGCCGCCGTCGCGCAGAACATCAAATGCGCGGCGGACCTTCTCCTCGGTTCCCATCTCAAAGACGTTAAAAGTCATCGTCTCCCACTTCATTTTGTGAATGAATTCTACATCGCAGGGATTTTGGGCTTCCGCTACTGCCAGAAAGCCCTCGCCGTCCACTGACAATTCACAGTGTTCATAGGCAGTCCCGCTGTCGTCTTTCATTTCAAGTGTTATCTCCGCGCCAAATGCCCTGCAGTATGTTTTTGCTGCCTCCATACTGTTCCTGACATAGACTTGAGTATAATTCTTCATATTTGCAGCCTCCTTTCCGTTGCTGATCTGTCGCGTTGTCCAATGTCATAATCTTATCACAAACGCGCGGATATTGCCAATTCATTTTGATGACACAGATCACGAATTATATTTGTGCAGCATCCCCTATTCAACCACGAGGTGAGTTTTGGCATTGATTTCTATCACTGCGTTATTGTGATCCGCATTCAATTGTATTAATATGAAAGCAGTTGAAGTCAGCATTTCTTAGATCGCAACCAGAAACAATGATGGTTCATAAAATGGAGGATCGCAAAATGGAACATCTAAAGACCGGGGAAGTCATCTGCAAAAGGCGCAAGGAGCTGGGATTGACACAAAACCAGCTCGCCAGGTCGCTCAATATCTCATTTCAAGCCGTCTCAAAATGGGAGAACTGCTCCACATATCCCGACATAGAGATGCTGCCGAGACTGGCTGCCGCCCTGAACACGACCGTCGACGCACTGCTCGGATACGAGAGCGTCGTGACGGACTACGACAGACGGTATGATACAGAAGAGTATTACTGGGGGCTCACGCCCAACCGCATCTGCTATGATATCATGAAACTGCTCCCGCCGATCAAGCCCTACCGTGTGCTGGATATGGGGTGCGGCGAGGGAAAAGATGCCGTTTTCCTCGCAAAATGCGGTTACGCCGTGACTGCATTTGACATATCCGAGCAGGGGATCGAGAAGGCAAGAAGGCTTGCCGAGTACAATCAAGTCAGTCCAATACTCTTCAAGGCGGATCTTTTCGACTATCGCCCCGACGCGGAGTACGACATCATCTTTAGCAGCGGCGTCCTGCATTTTATCCCGCAGACACAGCGCAGGGAACTCTGTGAAAGCCTGAAAGCGCACACTGCGGAGGGCGGCATCAATGCCCTCAATGTGTTTGTGCAAAAGCCCTTTATCACCCGCGCTCCGGATTCCTCCAGGGACGAGAAGAAGAGGCACCCCTGGCGCTCGGGAGAGCTGTTTGGTTATTACCATGACTGGCTGTTCCACACCTGCAGGGAGGAAGTGTTTGACTGCAACAGCGGAGGGACACCGCACAGACATTGCATGGACACACTGATCGCACAAAAAACAGGAGGTATAGACGCAAATGAAACCAATCTATAGCGGCAAAGTGAGGGAGATCTACGACGTTTCCGACAGGCATCTGGTGATCGTGACGACCGACAGGATATCTGCGTTTGACAGCATATTACCCGTGACGGTAAAGGACAAAGGGATCGTCCTAAACAAGCTGTCAAACTTTTGGTTCGGCAGGACACGCGGCATCGTGCCAAACCATATCGTCGACGACAGGATCGAAGCTATGCCCCCGTTTTTCCGGAACGAATCTTTCAGGGACCGCACAGTCCTGGTGGAGAAGCTATCGATGCTCCCCTTTGAATTTGTAGTGCGCGGATATGTGTTTGGCAGTATGTGGAAGGCATGCAGCGACGGAGAACCCTTTTGCGGCATCGTATTTCCAAGGGATTATAAACTGGCTCAAAAGCTGGAGCAGCCGATCCTGACACCCGCCCTGAAAAAGATACGGGACATGACGAGAATGTGAGCATGGAACAAGTCGCCGCGAGACTCGGCGCTGAAATGACAGAGCAGATCACACAGATCTGTTTAAGACTTTACAAAACGTGCAGCGAATACGCGCTCTCAAAGGGACTGATCATCGCGGATGCCAAGTTTGAGTTTGGTCAGAACAGGGAGGGAAACCTGATCCTGGCAGACGAGATCTTCACACCGGACTCTAGCAGGTATTGGGATGCGGACAGGTATCAGCCGGGCATCTCCCCCGATTCCTATGACAAACAGTTCCTGCGCGACTGGCTGCTGGATCACAAGGTCAACGGCGAATTTCAGTTCGACAAAGTGCCAAAAGACATCCTGCGCCAGACACAGAAACTGTACCACGAATGCCTGGACAGGATTGTGGACCGTGACGCGGTCCTTGCTTAACCAATGTGGTTTTGGCGAGGATTGGAGTCAATTTATCTGTTGATCTTCTGCATTTTCCTGATAATGGATTGCCAATACATGTGGTCCATTACTAATTCCTGTTTTAGCTAATTCAATAATTTGGACTTGCAAATCCAACCAAACTGCTGTCTGTCAGCTTGTAGGTATGTTCAGCTACCATATCGCTATGATTTCCAGATATAACCGTAATCTGAGAACTTGATACACCTGTAATAATCCCCGTATGACTGCTGGAAGTGCAGTCTGCGGTATCGTGGATGATGAAGCAGTTCATAGAAGTGTATTGGCTAAAAGTGGGATCAGTATATTTCCCGACTGTCCATATAACTGCACACCAATCTCTGAATGGAATCTTCTTCCTTCGCTGCCTTTACAGGTATATTAGGTATTACAGAAAAGGCCATACAAAGACTTAACATCCTACTCACAAACACTCTTGTTGTTCTCTCTTTGAGCTTCATAACTTACCCCTTACATTTTAAACCGTTTATTCTGTTTTTTCATTAGAAACAAATAAATACCCGTTATCTGTTTTCTTCAAAACAACATGCCACTGTCCGTCTCCATATTCTTTTGTATATTCCAATATAAGTTCATTATCAGATTTCCAGATGCCGGATGTAACAGTGCACCAGTCAAAATTTGTATCCCCGACAACAAGATAAAAGCTGTCATACTGATCCAGATAATAAAACTTTTCCAGACCATTTTTTTGTGTTTCATCCAGCCGTATGCCCAATTTTTCCTCTAAAAAAGCATTCATCTCATCCTTAGTAACTTTCGCAATATCCAAATATGAAGCTTCACTGTTTAATTCTTGCAGCAATGCTTTTTCTTCTTCGGAAACCTGATCTGTTATTCCGTCGATTCCATTATAAAACAGCTGAAATAAATCAATATTTTCAGCTTGGTCATATTCACTCGACAACATCATGTTGTTCATATTATATGTGCCACCATTAAAAAAATCGGAGTTGAACATTTTAATCTCATCTTCGGAAAGGATATCTGACGTTTTCCCACACCCTGAAATCATTACTACACAGCCAATAAAAACCGTAAATAAAAACGCTATTCTTTTCATCAATGCACCATCCCCTATTTATCCTGTTAATCACATATTCGTCTGGTCAAACTAATGTTTTCATACTTTTTACATCCAAGGTATTCCTGTAATATTTGTTATCCGAAGCGCTCTTTACTTCTGATAACAGTCGTTGTTCTTTGCGTCGCAAATATATTCTTAATTCTCTTAGCTGGTTTAGAGTCCCTTAACTCATTTTCAGTTATCTCGTCAATGATAGCTGGATTCCAACTATTTCCGCCTTCAATTGTTTCAAACAAATATCCATCACATCGCATCTATACACCAATATATAAATGCTTATCTGAATGTGCCGACAGATTCCATTAAAGATCAGCTTCTGTGATCTTTATACATTTTCGCAATACTGATCTTTTCCTCAGATGAATCAATCTGCATGTATGCACTGCCATCCAAAGCATGCCAGATATTGCCATAGGAATATTCATCGCCAAACAAAAGCATGTTTGTGTATGTTTGTGTCTCCGGTTCGATACACCATATTCCGTTTCTCGTAGATACGATAATCAGATCATCCAATAGCATATAAGCAAATTTTCCGCCCATCATCTCGAGGGAAATACATTCCAGCTGCCCTGACTGGTAATCATATAACCACAATTCATCATCTGACTCATAGGATTCTCCCCAGATGCAGAATTTTTCATTTGCGACCGGATGCATTATTTTTGATGGCGTCAATAACGTAATCTTCCCATTTTTTTCCCTGTCTTCAATATAGATACTGCTAGTTTTAAAATATTTTTGTTTTGCACCATCAGGAGCGTGCATTTCATAAGTACATATTTTGCCGTCAATAATGGATATCTGTTCATACGGTGACGCCAGATCCAGTCCCTCTTTTTCCAGCTTTATTTCTTCCTTTTTGATATCATAGCTATAAAGTTTGATTGGATGTTCATCCTTTTCCACATCGTCCTGATCATACCAGTAAATTTTCTGTTCTGTCAGATTTGGGATGATATCCCAGAGCTCGCCTTCTGTATCTCCATCTGAAAAGATTGTCTCTGCCACGCTGTCCTTTTCTGTCAATGACAGCATTTTGATACGCCATGACACATTCTCCAGTCTCGGGTACTCCTCCCAGATCAGTATCTTCCCATCTGTACATAGATCCGTAATCGCGATGATGTCTTCCGCCTGGTACAATATTTTTGTTTCTCCAGACTGCATATCATATGACATCACCTTCGTGCGATGCTCTGCTGTCGGTTCTATGGCTCCTTTCCCTTCATGGTCTGTCAAATAATCAATATAGTCTGCTTCATAATATACCATATCATCATATACAGCCCAAGAAGAAACATATGCGTGTTCTGGTATCGGAACATCTATAATGCCCAGACAAACCTGCTCTTTAAGATGGTCCGATTCTGTGTAGCTGACCATTTCTTTTTTCTGTTCCCGGAAATCAAAAAGGCTGTCGTCCTTGCTGCCACAGCCTGCAATACTGACTATGAACATAAGTATTAGCGCTATATACCGTTTTCCCATAAATTTACTGCTCTCTTTTAATAAATTAAATATCTGTCTGATTCTTTGTTAATACTATTGAAAGCTTCTGATAATGGCACATAATGAATACCATAATATGCATCATTGTTATTGCAGTCGGCAATTCGAACTATATCTGTGGTTCTATTGATATAATCAAGGCTTAAATAATGTCCTGAAGCATGTCCGCCATAATATCCAATGTATTGCGTCCTGGCATGAAGAATCACTGGCTTACAATTCGTCAGGGACTTTGCCACGTAATCTTCAAATGTCGATTCCTTCAAATTCTTTCCCTGTACATATATGTAGTTTGCGCTGCCATGATAATATTTGTTCAATGCGGCTGCTGCCTGATATACTATCAGATGTCCCTGCCCATCAACATTATATTCATTATCAAGCGTTGCAATTTTATCGGCATTGGTGGAACCTGTCACATTTCCCTGACTATTTAAACCATACAATGTCTGCAATACAGTCGTGGTGCCACAATTGTAGTTTTTGGTCTGTTTTATGTTGGTTACAGATTGATAACATTCATTTCCACCGCCGCCAGCAGGGGCTATGCCACTTTCAATGCGGCTTTTTAAGACATCTTTTAAAAACGTTTCCGCATACTCTTCCCCATATTCGCTCCTCATAAGTTTAAACTGCTCATCATCTTTGTACTCTTCGTAAATACTCTCCAAATCAGGGACTGTTGGATTCTCTGCGGCAAAGACAGTTGATGCATTTGTAAACAATAAAACCACTGCTGTAAAAACAGATACAATTCTCTTTATATTCATTTAAAATCCTCCTCACAACTAAAATAATACGAAACAGTATTATTTTCATCTGATGTGCTCTAAAATTTTCCACCACTACAAAAGCAGCTCAAATCAAATCCAATGGAATCACCCCCTTTCTTAAAGGATATAAACAGACAATTTTATACCCTGTTTATTTATATATAATGATTGATCTTTGCCACGCTTGTTGGTCTTTACTTTTCACTAATTTTGAAGTGTTTTAAATTGAGTGCAGAATTATTAAAGCCCCAAAATGTATACATGGCATGAACAAAAATCAAACATAATATATCAAAATATTTTGGTAATCCATTTTAAATATGTATTTAAAGCCTTTATTATATTTATAGTACATACATATTATTTTTTCACCTTGCATTTACACAACAGCTCAGATAAATGCAAGGTGTCTTTATTTTGTTTTAATTTCCTCCTTAATGTGGACAAGATTCATATGTAAGTGTTGATATTTTTTCGCCCTTTATTAAATCCCCGCATTTTGTACATCTTTTAGAATCATATGCTGCTATGGTACAGCTCCCATCAGAATATTTTGTATGCTGGTAACTGGTTACTGCCTCATAAACATGTTTACATATGCTCCGTTCTTGATCGTCTGTATGTTTGTTATAGCATATATTACCATTTTCATCTATATACACTTCATCGCCGTGACTAAAATCTATAGGTTTTTCTTCAAAGGGATTTTCTTTTAAAAGATTTTCTTCCCCTTTCGGAATAATCAGATATGTATCCAAGCCCTTCCAACTACTCCCATCATCATCCTCCCAAATAGCGCATGGTTTCTGATACGCCATTGCCGGAATGCTGCTGCCCAGCACACATACAGTCATGAGGATCACTGCCATCCCCTTTTTCCAGACTTTCTTTCTCCCTGTTCCCATAATCCTCTCCATCCTTTTCCTCAATAAACTTTTTGATATCCCAAGTGACGGCATCAATATCATTGAATGGCTGTCACCCTGCGATGCGGTCATGATACATCTGATATAATCCGCTTTTTGCTTTTTCGTCCTGCCCTTTAGTGCTGCCTCGTCACTGATCATCTCACTGACTGCAACCATCTCCCGAAACAGATAATGCGCCAGCGGATTAAAGATATGTACTACAATAACACCAAAGCAGAAAAATCTTTCTATGGCATCCCTGCAGGACACATGGTTTAATTCGTGAAGGAGCACTTCACCCAGTGAATCCTGATATCCATGATAGTCCACAGGAAGTAAGATGACTGGCTTTACCAGTCCCACAGTCACAGGCGAAACAACACAGGGCGAGATACCCACGGCCACCTTTTTTCCCGTGCCTTGATCTTCTATATAATGATGGGTGCTGTCTAAAAATACCATCTTACGTTTGCATTGCAGGCTGATCCTGATATACAGCGCGATCCATGTAATTAATGCAATTATGCATACTGTCAGAACAGTCCTGATCGCGGGTATGTACTTTTCATACCCCGTAATATAGACCAGTTTCCCTTCCGCATCAAAAACAAGCATACTTTTCCATAGATCTGTTCCGTTGAAGGCATTTATTTCTTTTATGTCATGGTTTTTTGGAAAGCTGACTCCTGCCACAACCTCCAGCAGCATCCTGGCCACACCTTTCAGTTCCGCAGCCAGCCACGGAACAGGCAGAAGATAAAAAATGATATTGGTCCTGAGCAGCCATCTTTTCCATTTTAATGGCAGCTCATATGACAGAACGGTGTTAAACAAAATATACATCAATGTACAGATACTTCCGCACATTATCATATGTACATATAATCTCATTGTTTCTCCCACTCCTTCAGCATCTGCCGCAATGCTTCAATCTCCTTTTCATCCGGCTTTTCCCCGCCGCTTAACATTGCCAGCATTTTTGCACATGATTCTCCGTAGTACTTGACCAAAAAACTACGAGTCGCCTCTTCCAGATACGCTTCCCTGGTAATGGCTGGAACATACCGTTTGAACCGTTCTCCTTCGATTGCCCTCACCAGATCCTGCTGCTGCATCTTGACCAGGAACGTATTGAGGGTCTGCTTTTTCCAGTCTTTTTGTGTTCTCGCGTTGAAATCATCCAAAAGCTCTCCCAGAAATACCGGCTCTCCTTTTGCCCACAATGTTTCCATGATTTCCAATTCGGCTTCTGTCATATTCCTCTTCTCCTTAACATGTACTATATTTATAGTATAATAGATACAGGAGAAAATTCAATACTTTTATTAGTCAAAATCCGGTTTTCCTGTCACCTCCACTTTTTCCAGATATTCGGCTGATAACCTGCCGTAGCCTGTTTTCGATTTCTTACAACAGGGGTTTTCAGAACCTTCTGGTTTTCAAGTATTTTTTCGTCTTTGTCCTCATCTGCGGTATATTTTATCAGTGCAAGCAAATCCTTGTCCCTGCACTTTTCGTCAAGAAGATTCCCAATGCCGCCCACTGCCTCGGAATGTATTTTTTCTTTATTCCGGTTCCACATTGGTTGTTTACAACCGTGCCACTCGCCCCGCTGCCTTTCCGGCAGGGATGACAGTGCTTTATATAAAGTCTCGCTCTCCACCGCACAGGGCAGCCTGTCCGCATAAAGCACGAAAGAATCGGACGGGTATGCATCCCTGCGACCTGACAGTCAAGAAGGACGGCAGAAATGCTTATAAAGGCGATATTTTTTACCCGTTTGAATTATTAAAAAAATTGCAAATCATAGATAAAACTGATACTATTACTGTAGACACTAAAAAGAAAGTGAACCAGAACCCAAAGGAAAATATGGAAAGGAACAACTATGGATATCCACATTCGGAATGCAACTATTGACGATTATCAGACCGCGGAGGCAATCATGCGGCAGGTGCAGCAACTGCACATCGATTGGCGCCCGGACATATACAGGCACAGCGAAATTGTACTTCCTGCAGATATATATGAACAGGCACTTCGCGATCGGACCTTTTTTGTCGCAGAGTGCGGGGGACATGTGGCAGGGATCATGATGATCCTGTACCGTCACATTGAGAGCACAAACCAGGTGACAAGAGATGTCATTTTCATTGACTCGATGGCAGTGGACGAACAATATCGCGGAAAAGGGATCGGGCATGCGTTCTTTGATTTTCTGAAAGAACTGAAACGGCAAAAAGGGTGTGACGGAATCGAACTGCAGGTGAATGCCAGAAATAAAGCTGCCTATCAGATGTATGTCAATTGCGGATTTACAGAAAAATCCATCAATATGGAATTGCTGTAAGATTCTGGGCGTGATGCCAATACTTTTCAATGTGAAGTATCAATGCCATAAGCATATGCTGTACGGAGAAGAGGGCATATGGAGAAGAGTGCATATATAGAAGCGGCACTGACAGCACCTACAGATGCGGTGCGTCAGGAGTTCGATTCGATGTTATTGACAGTCGAATTGAAGAATCTATTACTTGAAAAGGAAGAACTAAGGAGAGAAACCATGATCGATCTACAAGATAAGGATTATTGTCCTGCCATTGAAGAAATAGGGGAATATATCCAAAATCCGGTTTTCATGCAGTTTTGCTCGGAAATCAGCAGTACCTATAATTGTAATGCGAAAATAGAATACAGCTCATGTAGTTGGGAAAAGGGCTGGAACATTAAATATAAAAAAGCAGGGAAGTCTTTATGTACCATCTATCCAAGAGAAGGGTTTTTTACAATATTGGTTGTCGTCGGAAATAAGGAAAAACCGCATGTTGAAGAAATCCTTCCAGGCTGCACGGTTGAATTGCAGAATATATATCATCAGACACAAGAAGGGAACGGGCAGAAATGGATGATGGTAGACTTAGCAGATAAAAAACATCTGTATGACGATATCATGCGTTTAATACAGATCCGCAGAAATAGTTAGATTGTGATGATGTCTCATTAAGGGTTGTGGCGATCACATTTCGGGGAATGTTTCTGTTTGATTTATACAGAATGTAAAATAAGAAGGATTGAATAACGTAAGAATTGATGGGCGTGTGAACATGGATAGGTAACTGCAATGACAACAGAAAAGATAAAATATCCCCTGAAAAACAAACTGATCGTGCTGGTGCTCGTGGCGATGGTGCCGATCCTCTATATTGCGATCTATCTGATCGTGGCGCTCCTGGATTACAGCCGCGCCTATGACCAGATCGTCAGCAGCATGATGCTTGCGAACAACTATAATATGTATTTTAAGGATGAGATGGACGAGAGTCTCTACAAACTGGTGGTCAGCAATATCACGTTTGACACGATCGAGGAGGACGGCACGCTGAGGGATCCCTATAAGCTGATCGGGGAGCTGCGCACGGAGAGTGAGAACCTGCTGACGATGACAGCGGACCAGGAGAGCCGGGTGTGGCTGCAGAGCCTCTTGCGCAATGTCGACACGCTCGAGGACCGCGTCAACGACATCAGGGCGAACCAGGAGGCGGAAGGGCAGTATGAGAAAAATATTGACATGCTGTATAACGACATCTATATATTGACGGAGCTGGTGCAGGACGATATCCAGCATTACATATACTACCAGACCAAGAGCATCGAGCACTTGAAGACGCAGCTGAACCAGGAGGTGGAGCGCGTCATCATCATCAGTGTGCTGCTGGGCGGCTGTATCGTCGTTGTGGTGATCCTGACAGCGAGCGCCATCCTGAACAGCATCACAAGACCAATCCAGGAACTGTGCCGCATCACCAGCCAGATCGCGGAGGGAAATTTCTCGGACCGCGCCAGGATGCAGACGGAGGATGAGCTGGAGGTGCTGTCGGACAGCGTCAATGACATGTCTGAAAATCTTGAAGTCATGGTCCATCAGATCAAGGAGGACGAGCGCAAGATGCGCCGCGCGGAGCTGCGGCTTCTGCAGGAACAGATCAACCCGCATTTTCTATATAACACACTCGACACGATCGTCTGGCTGATCGAGGGGGATGACCCGGATAAGGCGGTGGATATCGTCGTGGCGCTCTCCGAGTTTTTCCGCATGGTGCTGAGCAAGGGAAAGGAGTACATCTCGATCCGGGAGGAGGAGGCGCATATCCGGGGGTATCTGGAGATCCAGCAGGTGCGTTATCAGGATATCCTCGACTATGAGATCGCGATCGATCCCGAGCTTTACCAGTATAGGATCTTGAAGCTCACGCTGCAGCCCCTGGTCGAAAATTCCCTGTACCATGGGATCAAATACAAGCGCGCAAAGGGAAAGATCTGGGTTACGGGGACGATGCAGAGAGGCGCTTTGCCCGGCGGGGACAGGATCCTGCTGTGTGTGCAGGACAACGGGGCAGGCATGGACAGCGAGGAGGTAGAGCGTCTGCAGGCAGAGATACAAAAGCCCTGCAAGGAGACGGAAAAGGGGTTCGGGCTTGCGAACGTCAACGAGCGGATTCGCATGAATTTTGGCATGGAGTACGGTATGACGATCGAGTCGGAGAAGGGCAGCGGCACGAAAGTCAGCATCCTCATACCTGCGGTGAGACTGGAGAGTCCGGCGGAGCGCATGTAAAATGCTTTTCGTCAGATGAGTGCCGCAGTTTGCGCCGGATAAAGTGCGCATAGGAGCAAAGGCATTAAGCGGATTAAAGAGGGGATTAGACATGAAACGGGCGGTGAAAAAAGGAAAAGAGATCATATTGGGACATATAGGGATCTGCATATTGCTGCTGTGCATCGCGCCGTTTCTGTTTATCGGAAACAGGGTCTTTCAGGATATCGGCGGGAATGATGTCAGGCAGGCACCGGCGGATTCGGAGGCGCAGGATCTGATCGTCGTGGGATTCTCACAGCTTGGGAGCGAATCCGGCTGGAGGACGGCGCACACGATGTCCGTCCAGAATGCGCTGACGACGGATGCGGGCTATTTCCTGATCTTTAACAATGCCAGGCAGATGCAGGAGAACCAGATCAAGTCGATCCGCAGTTTTATCTCCCAGCGGGTGGATTATATCGTGTTTGCACCAGTGATCGAGGACGGCTGGGATACCGTACTGCAGGAGGCAAAGGATGCTGGGATCCCGGTGATCATCATTGACCGCCAGGTGAATGTGCAGGACGAATCCCTCTACACCGCGTGGATCGGAATGGATGCGCTGGAGGAGGGGAGAAAGGCAGGGAGATGGCTCGAGCAGTATCTGGATGACAAGAAAAGGCAGTCGGAGACAGTCAATATCGTCGTTCTGCAGGGAACGATCGGCTCCACGGCGGAGATCGGAAGGACAAAAGGTTTTGGGGAGATTGCCGCACAGCATGCCAACTGGCGCATATTAGAGTCTGCCACAGGAGAGTTCACGGCAAATAAGGGGAAAGAAGTGATGCGGGAAATCCTGCAGCGCTATCCCGACATCGACGTGCTCGTGTCACAGAACGACGACATGACAATGGGCGCACTCGAGGCAATGCAGGAGGCAGGTGTCAGCTTCGGGGAGCAGGGCAGCGTGACGGTCATATCCTTTGATGCGACGCGCGACGCGCTCGAGCTGGTGAAAGAGGGCGTGATCAATGTGGACATAGAGTGCAACCCCGTTCAGGGAGGGTATATCGACGAGATCATACGCAAACTTGAAAAAGGAGAAGTGGTAGAGAAATACTGCGTCGTGGAGGAGGAAGTCTTCACGAAGGAGAACGCAGCGGATTTTCTGAAAGATAGAACGTACTGATGTTCTAATCTGCCAATATGGATAAAAGAGGGAAAGTGGATGTTGAAGGTATTTTTGGTGGAAGATGAGAGTATTGTCAGGGAAGGACTCAAGAACAATTTTCCTTGGCAGGAGTATGGATATCAGTTTATGGGGGAGGCGAGTGATGGGGAGATGGCGCTGCCCATGATCCGGAAGGCCCAGCCAAATGTCCTGATAACGGATATCAAGATGCCGTTCATGGACGGGCTTGCCCTTAGCCAGATCGTGACACAGGAGATGCCGGATATCAAGATCATCATCATCAGCGGTTATGATGAGTTTGAGTACGCACAGCAGGCGATCCGTGTGGGTGTAGAGCGGTATCTGCTCAAACCGGTCACGAAGGGAACGCTGAAAAAGACGCTCTTGGAGATCCGGGAGAAGATCGAGACGGAGCAGGAGCAGAAGAGTTATCTGGAGACATTTCAGAATGAGATGAAAGAGTATGAACGCTACTCCCGCAGAAGCTTTCTGGAAAAAGTATTCGGGGGTGTGTTCTCGGTCCAGCAGATCTATGAGGAGGCGGCAAAGATATCGCTTGATCTGGAAGGACCATGCTATAACCTGGTGCTTGTAAATCTGCAGGTGAAACGCCAAAACCCGGAATACGCCGTGCAGGAACCGGAGGGGATCGACCGGGTGCGGGAGGCATTGTTCCGGTATTTCATGCGGTTTCCGGAGTATTTGGTCTTTCAGTGGAATATCAGTCTGTACGGTGTTTTGATCAAAGGGGAAGCCCAGCGGATGGAAGCGCTGAAAGAACAGTGCCTCAATAATATCGAACAGATCTGTTCGAAGGAGGAAGCTTTCATGGAGTGGTATGCTGCGGCGGGAGAACCTGTGGAGAGGCTGTCCCTTCTGCCGGAGTGCTATGCAAAAGTGAACCATATCCTGGCACACCGCTTTTTCAACCCGCAGTGCCACATACTCACAGAAAAGGATGTGGAGGAGTTTTCACCAGGAAAGGATATGAAGAGTTTTGAGTCAGTAGACAGCGCGAAGATGAATCCCGATATCATACAGGGATTTCTGAGAGAAGGCAAGCTAGAGGAGATCGGAGATTTTGTGAGAGGATATCTCGCGGCGGTGAAGGAAGCGTTGGAGTCCAGATTGTTTCGGGATTATCTGCTGTTGAATACGCGCTTTACGACGGTGAACTATATGGAGATGCTGGGTGTAGGGCAGCAGGATTTTCTGCCGGAGGACGATTATGACAAAGTGCGTGAGGCGTCCGCAAACAGCGGCAGCATCGACGCATATGTGCGGGAGCTGTTCGAGCGGGCGCTGACGCTGCGGGACAGGGAGAGCGAGAATCAGGGCAAGCGGATCCTGAAAAAAGCACTGAAATATATTGAGGAGAATTTCAGTGAAGAATCGCTGTCCTTAAACAGTGTGGCGGGGGCGATCGGTGTCAGCGGAAATTATTTCAGCAGTGTTTTCAGCCAGGAAATGCAGATGACTTTTATTGAGTACGTCACGAAAAAGCGAATGGAGAAAGCGAAAAAACTGCTCAGCCAGACACAGATGCATTCCAGCGAGATCGCGGCGGCGGTAGGCTATAAGGATCCGCACTATTTCAGTTTTGTGTTTAAGAAGACAGTGGGCTCTACGCCAAGGGAATACCGCAACGGCAAATAAAAGAGTCCGATCAGATCGGCGGCGGACCACTGCTGTGCCCCACCGTGAGCTGCCAGGGGAATTTCTGTGAGTAGACAGGAGTTCCCCTGATCTGTTTTATGATGGTTTCGGCAGCAGACGTGCTGTAGTGATTGCCCACCAGAATGCTTGATCAAGTGAAACATGCTCAGTAATC
>CAJUQU010000054.1 GCA_910588595.1 uncultured Lachnospiraceae bacterium
AGTCTACGAGGGCGAACAGACCGTGACGGTTCCGGCGCCGATCGATGTGATTCCGGTCATGGTGAGAGATGGAAAGGCGTTTCGGATCTATGAGTAGGGCATCAAAACGATCATGGAAGCCGTGCATAGTGCATTTTGTTTGCTTCCAAACACGCTCTGAAACTGTAGCATAGAAAGAACTGTGCACATGAAGAAAAGGAATATGGCAAAACAAAACCGGGCAGGATCACCTGTCCGGTTTTGTTTTGTGCGATCATGTACGGTAAGGGATGTGGTCCAAATGGTGTGGGATAAGGCAGAAAATCCTGAATTTAGGGCACACAAAAAGCAGGATACGGGAGTCGAACCCGCCTCCTCGGCTTGGGAAGCCGATGTACTACCGATGTACTAATCCTGCAAACATTGTTATTATAACACCAAAGTGCAGAATAATCAACCCCTAAAATAAAAAACTATAAAATTTTATGTGGAAAAAGAAATAAATTAGTAAATATGTCAGCTGTACTTTTTCGGAAAATCAGTCTATACTATAATATATAGAATCAGGCAGCGTTTAGGTTCAAGTCCGCTGTGTAAAGGAAGTGAAAGCGTATGGCAGAGAAGAGACAGGGGCGGGAGACTGCTTTTGCAGAGACATTTGACGAAACGGTGAAAAAGACGATCGAGAAAGCCTTTTTGAAACAGGGGATCTCCTATTTGATCAAAGTAGACAAAGTGCGGGAAATGAAAAAAGGTCATTTTGAGAGCAGGCTGAGGTATTCTTTTCAGATCAACAGGCTCCAGACAGAGGAGGCGAAGGCGGCGTTAGCTATGCAGGATCTGGGCGAAGACAAAATTCATTACCTGATATAGTACATATGACAAAAGTATCACGTTGTGTGATGCTTTTTTACTGCACACAGATACGTGGACGGGGGATGCGGGCATGGACTGACGGGGCCTGAGCGATCGTATCTTTACAAAAAGGCAGGTCTCTGATAGTATAATCAATAAAAAGAATAAGGAGAAAACAGTATGATGGATTTTTCGGCAATCATGAAATTTAAGGGAGCATGGGACACATTTACCAGGAATCATCCCAAATTTATACCATTTATGCAGGCGGTAGGACGTGAGGCGATCGCGGACGGCACGATCATTGAAGTGAAGGTGATAAGTCCGGATGGCAAGGAGTACAACACGAACATGAAGATCACACAGAGCGACCTTGACTTGTTTGCGCAATTAAAAGGGATGATGTGAGGGATGAATGCACATATTCCTTGATGGACATAATTTCTTGTGATATAATGAATCGATTATGTTGGAAAGCACAGGTGATGAGATGAAGGCATTTTTAATATTGGAGGACGGCACTGTATTTGAGGGCACTCAGATCGGTGCCGACAGGGAGATTATCAGTGAGATCGTATTTAACACGTCTATGGCAGGGTATCTTGAGGTGCTCACAGATCCGTCCTATGCGGGACAGGCGGTGTGCATGACATATCCATTGATCGGAAATTACGGCATCTGCAAAGATGATATGGAGTCTAAGAAGCCCTGGCCCGACGGGTTCATCGTCAGGGAGTTGTCCAGGAATTTCAGCAATTTCAGAGCGGATCTTTCCATTCAGCAGTTTTTGCAGGAGAATGACGTGCCGGGTATAGCGGGGATCGACACCAGGGCGCTGACAAAGATCCTGCGCGAGAAGGGCACGATGAACGGCATGATCACGACAAACGAACAGTACTGTCTTGACGATGTGCTTCCCAGATTGAAAGCCTACACGACCGGCAGGGTGGTTGAGAAAGTCACCTGCAAAGAAAAATACGAGGTGAAGGGCGCCGGGGAGCTGTCAGAAAACGGTGCCCTGTCCGGGAGCGCGAAGTTTGTGGCGGCGGACTATGAAGCGGGAGTGCGTGAGAGCAGGCCCTCTCTTGTCAGGGCGCTGAACGGCGCAGGCAGGCGCGTAGCGCTGCTGGACCTCGGCACGAAGGACAACATTGCCTGCTCTCTCAAAATGCGGGGCTGTGATGTCACAGTCTATCCGGCGTCGACACCGGCGTCGGAGATCATCGCGTCACGTCCGGATGGTATCATGCTCTCGAACGGGCCTGGAGATCCAAAGGAGTGCACCAAGATTATTGAGGAGATCAAAAAACTCTACGACACGGACATTCCGATCTTTGCGATCTGTCTCGGGCACCAGCTCATGGCGCTCGCGACGGGGGCAGATACCTACAAGATGAAGTACGGGCATCGCGGCGGCAACCACCCGGTGAAGGATCTCGCCACAGGGCGGGTCTATATCTCCTCGCAGAATCACGGCTACGTGGTCGACATGGAGAAGCTGGATCCCAAGGTTGCAACGCCCGCCTTTGTCAACGTCAATGACGGGACAAACGAAGGGCTCGACTACACGGGAAAAAATATTTTCACTGTCCAGTTCCACCCGGAAGCGTGCTGCGGTCCGCAGGATTCCGGCTATCTGTTTGACAGATTTATCGATATGATGAACGGCGGGAAGACGGAGGTGACGAGATAATGCCAAAGAATCCAGATGTGAAAAAAGTAATGGTGATCGGTTCGGGACCGATCGTCATCGGACAGGCTGCAGAGTTTGACTATGCGGGCACACAGGCGTGCCGTTCCTTGAAGGAGGAAGGCATTGAGGTCGTGCTGGTGAACTCCAATCCCGCGACCATCATGACGGACAGGGATATCGCGGACAAGGTGTATATCGAACCGCTGACCGCGAGGGTTTTGGAGCAGATCATAGAGAGAGAGCGACCGGATTCCATCCTGCCGACGCTGGGAGGACAGGCGGGGCTGAACCTCGGCATGGAGCTTGAGGAGAGCGGGTTTCTGGCTGCCCACAATGTCAGGCTTCTGGGGACGACAGCGGCGACGATCCGAAAGGCGGAGGACAGGCAGGAGTTCAAGGACACCATGGAGAAGATCGGGGAGCCCTGTGCAGCGTCGCTCGTCGTGGAAAATGTTGAGGACGGGGTGGCGTTCACGAACACGATCGGTTATCCTGTGGTGCTGCGCCCTGCGTACACCCTCGGCGGCAGCGGCGGCGGCATTGCCCACAACCAGCTGGAGTTGGAGGAGATCCTCGAGAACGGTCTGCGCCTCTCGCGTGTGGGGCAGGTCCTCGTGGAGCGCTGCATCGCAGGCTGGAAGGAGATCGAGTACGAGGTGATGCGCGACAGCGCCGGCAACTGCATCACGGTATGCAACATGGAAAACATCGATCCTGTCGGGGTACACACGGGTGACAGCATCGTCGTGGCGCCCTCGCAGACGCTGAGCGACAAGGAGTACCAGATGCTGCGGACATCGGCGCTCAACATCATCTCGGAATTGAACATCACCGGCGGCTGCAATGTGCAGTTTGCCCTGCATCCGACAAGCTTTGAGTACTGCGTCATCGAGGTGAACCCGCGCGTGAGCCGCTCGTCTGCGCTGGCTTCCAAGGCGACGGGCTATCCGATCGCGAAAGTCGCGGCAAAGATCGCGCTCGGCTACACGCTCGACGAGATCAAAAATGCCATCACGGGCAAGACGTACGCGAGCTTTGAGCCGGCGCTGGATTACTGCGTCGTGAAGATGCCGAGGCTCCCGTTTGACAAGTTCATCACGGCAAAGAGGACGCTCACCACGCAGATGAAGGCGACGGGTGAGGTCATGAGCATCTGCACGAACTTTGAGGGCGCGCTGATGAAGGCGATCCGCTCGCTGGAGCAGCATGTGGACTGCCTGAGGAGCTATGATTTCTCTGCGCTTGACGAGGATGCCCTGCTCAGGCGCATGGAGAGGGTTGACGACCAGAGGATCTATGTGATCGCGGAGGCGCTCAGAAAGGGGATCAGCTACGATACTATCTACGATATCACAAAGATTGACAGATGGTTCATCGACAAGCTCGCCGTCATCGTGGAGATGGAACATGCGCTGCAGACGCAGCCGCTCACAGTGGAACTGTTGAGGGAGGCAAAGCGGATCGAATTTCCGGACAATGTGATCGCCGGACTCACGGGAAAGAACGAGCGGGAGATCAAGGAAATGCGCTATGCCAACAGTATTGTTGCGGCATTCAAGATGGTCGATACCTGCGCGGCAGAGTTCGAGGCGAGCACGCCGTACTATTACTCCTGTTACGATGGGGTCAACGAGGCTGTGGAGACGAATCCGCCCAAAAAGGTGCTCGTGCTCGGCTCGGGACCGATCCGCATCGGGCAGGGGATCGAGTTTGACTACTGCTCGGTACACGCGACATGGGCATTTTCAAAGGCAGGCTACGAGACGATCATCGTCAACAACAATCCCGAGACGGTGAGCACGGACTTTGATATTGCGGACAAGCTCTACTTTGAGCCGCTCACGCCGGAGGACGTGGAGAACATCGTCAACATCGAGAAGCCTGACGGGGCGGTGGTGCAGTTTGGCGGACAGACGGCGATCAAGCTCACAGAGAGCCTGATGAAGATGGGTGTGCCGATCCTCGGGACGAAGGCGGAGGACGTCGACGCCGCGGAGGACAGGGAGCTGTTTGACAGGATCCTCGAACAGACGCAGATCCCGCGCGCGGCGGGCGGCACGGTCTACACGGCGGAGGAGGCAAAGGCGGTCGCAAACCGCCTGGGATATCCAGTGCTTGTCAGACCTTCGTACGTGCTTGGCGGACAGGGGATGCAGATCGCGCTGTCCGACGAGGAGATCGAGGAGTTCATGGAGATCATCAACCGCATCGCGCAGGATCACCCGATCCTCGTCGACAAGTACCTGCAGGGCAAGGAGCTGGAGGTGGACGCTGTATGCGACGGCACGGACATCCTGATCCCGGGGATCATGGAGCACATAGAGAGAACAGGAGTTCACTCCGGCGACTCGATCTCTGTCTACCCCGCGCACACGATCACGGACAAGGTGAAGGAGACGATCGCGGAGTACACGAGACGGCTCGCGAAAGCACTGCATGTGAAGGGGCTGATCAACATCCAGTTCATCGCTGTCGGCGAGGAAGTGTTTGTGATCGAGGTGAATCCCCGCTCCTCGAGGACTGTTCCCTACATCAGCAAGGTGACAGGGATCCCGATCGTGGATCTCGCCACGGAGGTCATCATCGGAAAGACGATCCGGGAGCTCGGGTATGAGCCAGGGCTGCAGAAGGAGGCGGACTATGTCGCAGTCAAGATGCCCGTGTTCTCCTTCGAGAAGATCAGGGGCGCCGAGATCAGCCTCGGACCGGAGATGAAGTCCACAGGGGAGTGTCTTGGCATCGCAAAAACCTTTAACGAGGCGCTGTACAAAGCGTTTCTCGGCGCCGGGATCGACCTGCCCAGGCACCGGCGCATGATCATCACGGTGAAGGATGCGGACAAGGGCGAGGCGATCGAGATCGGAAGGCGTTTTGAGGCGCTCGGCTACACGATCTATGCGACGCGCAGCACGGCGAAGGCTTTGAATGACGCGGGCGTCAAGGCAAAAAAGGTCAATAAGATCCAGCAGGAGTCGCCGACAGTCATGGACCTGATCCTCGGTCACAAGATCGACCTTGTGATCGATACGCCCACACAGGGGCGCGACAAGTCGAGGGACGGATTCCTGATCAGGAGAGTCTCGATCGAGACAGGCGTCAACTGTATCACGGCGCTGGACACGGCAAAGGCGCTGGCGACAAGCCTCGAGAGCAGGGATGACAAACCGCTTTCACTGGTGAACATCGCGGAATTGTGATTCATAGCAGGGACTTTTCTGTCATGGACATGGCAGAATGAGCATACGAAAGTCGTCGGATCCGAAATAGAAAAGGTGTCATTTGATGGCACTTTTTCTATGCGCAGGGGCACACGCTGTGCCTCTGCGCATCGTCGATCGAAGTGGATCGATTAAAGGCGTCGATTTATACAAAATAGTGAGGGGTTATATGGAAGCACAAAGATCATCGAACGCAAGGAATTATCAGAGAGAACTGGACAGGATCCTCGAACGGCTGACAGCGCCGCCCCGTCTTCTGCTGCACAGTTGCTGTGCGCCGTGCAGCAGCTATGTGCTCGAGTATCTGCGGCAGTATTTCGAGATCACGGTGTTTTACTATAATCCGAATATATCGATGGAGACGGAGTATCGCAAGCGCGTCGCCGAGCAGAAGCGTCTGATCGCAGCCTGCAATGAGATGGTTGGCAGCGGATATCCGATCGCTGTCGTGGAGGGCGATTATGAGCCGGAGGTTTTCTATGCGGCGGCAAAGGGCAAAGAGCAGTGCCCGGAGGGCGGCGAGCGCTGTCTGGCCTGCTATGAGCTGCGGCTCAGAAAGACGGCGGAACTGGCAGTACAGTCAGGGCAGGACTATTTTGCGACGACGCTCACGATCAGTCCGCTGAAAAATGCGGCGAAACTGAATGCGATCGGCGAGCGCCTGGCGGAGGAATACCGGATCCCCTGGCTGCCGTCCGACTTCAAAAAGAAAAACGGCTACAAGCGCTCGATCGAACTGTCGGCGGAGTATGGACTGTACAGACAGAATTACTGCGGGTGCGTGTACTCGCAGACACAGTCGGCGGACAATGCGTGATGCGTATTTATTATTGTTAGGATAACAAGTGGAGGGGACAATGAAGAAAATAATAGAACTGATTTCAGATGAAATGAAAAATGCATTTGAGCAGGCGGGGTATGCGCGCGAGCTTGGCAAGGTGACGCTCTCAAACAGACCCGATCTGTGCGAATACCAGTGCAACGGCGCGATGGCGGGCGCAAAGCAGTATAAAAAGGCGCCGATCATGATCGCGGGCGATGTCGCGGCAAAGCTTGCCGACAGCAAGGTCTTTGAGCGGGCGGAGGCAGTTGCGCCCGGCTTTCTGAATCTGATCTTGCGAAAGGAGTTTGTCGGCGAATATATCAGAGATATGCGGGCGGACAGCAAATACGGTCTGGAGGAGGTACAGGCTCCGGCAAAGATCGTGATCGACTACGGCGGACCCAATGTCGCAAAGCCGCTGCACGTAGGGCATCTGCGCTCCGCGATCATCGGGGAGAGCATCAAGCGCATCGCGCGCTATATGGGACATAAGGTGGTCGGCGATATCCATCTGGGCGACTGGGGGCAGCCGATGGGACTGATCATGAACGAGCTCAGGGTCAGAAAGCCAAAGCTTGTCTATTTCGACGAGGATTACGCGGGGGCATATCCCGCGGAGCCGCCCTTCACGATCGCGGAGTTGGAGGAGATCTATCCGTTTGCGAGCAAGCGCTCCAAGGAGGATGAGGCGTACAAGGCGGACGCGATGGCGTGCACCTTCAAACTGCAGAGCGGCGTGCGGGGATACCGCGCACTCTGGGACCATATCATAGCGGTCTCTGTCGCGGACTTGAAGAAAAATTATGAGAGGCTGAATGTCGATTTTGACCTGTGGAACGGGGAGTCCGCGGTGCATGATCTCATACCGCAGATGGTCGATGCGATGAGAGCGGGCGGCTACGCCTATGTCAGCGAGGGTGCGCTTGTCGTCGATGTGAAGCAGGAGACGGACACAAAGGAAGTACCGCCGTGTATGATATTGAAGTCGGACGGAGCGGCGCTCTACAACACGACGGATCTTGCGACGATCATGATGCGCATGGAGGTCGAGCAGCCCGACAGGATCGTCTATGTGGTCGACAAACGCCAGGAACTCTACTTTGAGCAGGTTTTCCGCTGTGCGCGCAAGACAAAGCTCGTGCAGGAGGACACGGAGCTGAAATTTCTCGGATTCGGCACGATGAATGGAAAGGACGGAAAGCCGTTCAAGACGCGCGAGGGCGGAGTGATGCGCCTGGAAAGCCTGATCCAGGAGATCAATGACGAGATGTTTCGCAAAATCAAGGAGAGCCGAGAGACGACGGACGAGGAGGCAGCCGCGACTGCGCAGGTGGTAGGGCTTGCCGCGCTGAAATACGGCGATCTGTCCAACCAGGCGAGCAAGGATTACATCTTTGACATTGACCGCTTTACCTCGTCGGAGGGGGACACAGGGCCGTATGTCCTCTACACGATCGTGCGCATCAAGTCGATCCTCGCAAAGTATGCGGAAAACGGCGGCGATGTGCAGGCAGTGTGCGGCGGGATCAAGGCGCCGGTCAACGACAGCGAGAAGCAGCTGATGATGGAGCTTGCAAAGTACAACGCGAGTGTGGAGGCGGCGTGTGAGGAGTACGCACCGCACAGGATCTGCGCCTACATCTACGATCTTGCCAACGCGTTCAACCATTTTTATCACGAGACAAAGATCCTCGCGGAGGAGGACGATTCCAGGAAGGCTGGCTGGATCGCGCTTCTTGTGCTCACAAGGGATGTGCTCGAGACTTCGATCGGCCTGCTCGGGTTCTCAGCGCCGGAGAGAATGTAAAACAGTGCCGCAGCCAGACTTTTCGCTGTTTGGCTGCGGCGGTTTTCAGGTACATATTTTCCCGATCTTTTTCTGATCTGTATTTTACTGATACAATGTGAATTCTATTTTATTTGAAAGGGATCTGTCTGATGAATAAAAATATAAGGATCGTAAAATAATAGGAATGCAACATTTTGCCCAAATTGTTGCATTCCTTGCTTACATCATATATATCGGTACAGTGATCTCAAAACTTTAGTCTTTTTCGAAATTATCTTAAAAAATATTCTGACGATTCCGACATACGATTCAAATTGTAGTAATAATCTTACCAATATGGGCAGACAAGGCGGCATGAGCTATAGTGGCGTATATTGTCAAAGGAGCTGCAGCAGTTACTTTCCGATACGATGCTCACTAAAAAGCCCTGACAGATGATTTGGCCAAGGTATATGCGTTTGCTCTGAGACATGACAAAGGATCGTGTCAGGAAGCAGCTTTCTGATAGACGCTGCGGTATACATCATCCTTGTCATCCTGCTCGATGCACAGATAGCGCTTAGTGATGGAGAGAGAGGAGTGATTGAAAATAATCATGATCACAACAGGATCACTGCCTTGTTTCCACGCATGATAGCCAAAAGTCTTGCGCAGGGAATGACAGCTGATATGCTCCTGGATACCGACAGCCTTGGCTGCGGAAATGATCATGCGGTATGTCTGGGAGCGCGAAAGCGGTGACTTGGGCGTTCTGGGACTCGGAAACAGGTATGGATTTCCAGTCTGGTACATTTTGGTGCTGATCAAAACATCATGATATTTTTTGAGTGCATACCGCGCCTCTTTATTTAGAAGGATTCTGTTCTCTTTTCCCGTCTTTTGTTCTCTGACAGTGATATGATCCTTGACTTTATTGTCCCAGTAGATGTCATCGTAGGTCAGATTCAGGATATCACTGATGCGCAAGGCAGTGTTCAACCCTACGATTATTATAGTGTAATTGCGTATATCTGGTTTCACGTCCCGATAATAATTTTTGAAGTTCTGCAATTTCTGTTTATTTCTGATCGGTTGTGTTGTACTCATAATGTTTGTTCCTTTCCTTGAAAAAATGTGTGAGTGCTGTTCCTTCAGCATCGTGTAGTACGATAAAACTATACTACCGATGCTTTTGTTATGCAACAATTTGGGCAAAATGTTGCATGAGCAAGGTGGTACATGATACTGCATTGCGGTTGTAAAAACAAGGAGGTAAAACCTCCTCCAATACAAGGAGGTTTGGATTATGCTTAGACTTTCTGTAACCAAAGACGAGTACCTGATGGTGGGTAAGGATGTCAGGATTACGTTTTTAGGAGGTAACAGCAGCACGCTTCGGCTGATGATCGATGCGCCCAAGGATGTAAACGTGGCTAGGGGGAAAGCGATTGAGAAAAGGGCAGCTGACGCAACCCGGGCAGCTGACGCAACCCGGGCAAAAAAGGATTGCTGCGATTAGAGATCGCTCAATATGAAACGGTAATAACCGCAGGCGGCTACACTCAGAAAGGCGCCAGGGGGAAGGGCGCAGGCGGATATTATAGAGAGCGGGCAGGTTTTTCGCGCCTGTTCATCAAGACAACTGAATATGGAAACGAAGTAACTGTTCAGCATTGTTTTTGCAGGGTTTCATCTCAGCGATCACAATAGTAAGGGATGGTTGCGAAAAAGAAGCAAAAGGCGGGCAACGGATTGCCCAGCAGGAAAGCGGGATATGGAGACATCAAAGTTCCTTTCCGTTTAGTACATGGAGGTATATTTATGGTAGTACAACACAATCTTAGAGCGATGAATTCCAACAGAATGTTAGGTATCACAACAGGTCAGTTATCAAAATCATCAGAGAAGCTGTCATCAGGCTACAAAGTTAACCGCGCCGCAGATGACGCAGCAGGACTTTCGATCTCTGAAAAGATGAGAAAACAGATCAGAGGTTTGTCACAGGCTTCTGCAAATGCCGAGGATGGCATCAGTGCAGTGCAGACGGCAGAGGGCGCCCTGACAGAAGTTCATGATATGTTACAGCGTATGAACGAGCTTGCAAACAAGGCGGCAAACGGTACAAACTCTGTGTCTGACCGTCAGACGATCCAGGATGAGATCTCACAGCTTACGACAGAGATCGACCGCGTCGCCGAGACAACCAAGTTCAATGAGATTTATCTGTTGAAAGGTGATGGAACGAAGGGCACCAAGACGCTTGAGGCACATGATGCAGGACTCGCTGGGAAGCTGTCTGAGAGCAGGAACGGAAAGGCTACATTTACAGCGGATTCGTTTAAGGTCGGCGATACAGTCAAGATTGGCGGGACAGATTACAATATCGTTGGTTCCAAGAGAACAGATGCATACAATTCCATGAATCAGTTTGCAGTCAAGAAAGGCGATAAGATCACGCAAAACGGTGTTACTTATACCGTCGATGCAGATGCGGCAGATGCAAGTGCAGCAGCCGGCATCAAGGTGAAGGACTCCGACGGCAATGCGCTCACGATCACAGTAAGTGAGGGCGCTACACATACGACATCACTGGGTATCAATACAACACTTGTCGGAAAGAACGGACTGGATCTCTCTAATGGTGCAGTTGCGGCGTACACAGGATGGAAAGCGGGAGATACGATCGTAGATAAGGACGGTGTGGAGTATACGTATGTTGATGTATCGGCAGCGACCCACCCCAACGGTGTTGGCCATGCATTTTCGCCGGATGGTGTATACCATGCGACAAGCGGTTTCTATAAGACGGAAGGAAGCAAAGCTGCCGATACTGCATATAGCGCTCAGGAAGGCGATATTTATACAGTTGCGGCAACGGGAGAGACAAATTCTATCGTCAGTACAACTGCAAACGGCGGAAAGAATAAGGGGATCGTATCTGTTGAGGATCTTCAGAAGGAAATCAGGAAGCTGGCTGATGCAACGACTGTGACCATCGCTGAAAATTCGAATGCCACAGCGGTTACATACACGGTGGGCGTGACGAAGAAGGAGGATGGCTCTACATTTACAGCCGATGATATTGCGGCACTTGTCAAAGCAGGAAATCAGGTGAAAGTTGATACAGTTGACTATTATGCGATCGATGTTTCTGCAAATGAAAAGACAGATATCTCGATCCAGGATGCGTATCGCATGATGGAGAAGGAGCTCGAGACTGCATCCAGTGTAGGCGCAGACGAGAAGGCATCTGTCAAACACAAAGGCAATGGCGTATTCGAGATCACACAGGGCAAGGTAGAGATCGACAATGCACTTTCTTTTGCGCTCCATGTAGGTGCAGACGCAGATATGACGAACAAGATCGGAGTGAATATTAAGACAATGTCTGCATCAGGACTTGGCGTAAAGAACCTGAATGTGGTTGACGATTCCGGGAATGCAGCTACATATGCGATCGATGCGATCTCCGATGCAGTTGCGACTGTATCTGCACAGCGCTCATTGCTTGGTGCAGTTCAGAACAGATTAGAGCACACCATTAACAATCTGGATAACGTAGTGGAGAATACGACTGCTGCTGAGAGCCAGATCCGCGATACAGACATGGCGACAGAGATGGTGAAATATTCTAACGCCAATATCCTGTCACAGGCAGGTCAGTCCATGCTTGCACAGGCAAACCAGGGCAACCAGGGTGTACTTAGCCTTCTGGGTTAACAAACCGCTCTAAAATAATACAGGCAGATGCCATTTGGCAGATGCCGCTGCCATGATCAGCGAAGCCGTCCTATGGGACGGCTTTTGCTGTATGCAGGCAGTCAGAAGAAGAGTGTCGTCAGGGCTGGCGGGTGCCTGGCTGATATAGAGGTCAATACATAGATAAGACAGAGGAGAATAAAATATGTCAAAGATACCAGTATCTGTTTGTATCATAGCAAAGGATGAGCAAATGCATATCGGAGAATGCCTGAAAAGACTGCAGCCGTATGGTTTTGAGATTGTTGTAACTGATACAGGTTCCACAGATCACACAAAACAGATCGCATCGCAGTATGCGGATAAAGTGATTGATTTTTCATGGAATGATAACTTTAGCACAGCAAGAAATTTTTGTGCGGATCATGCCTCAAATAGATATATACTTGCAATAGACTGTGATGAATATATGGAAAAGTGTGATACGCATGTACTGACAAAACAGTTAAGAACATATCCGGATATGGCTGGAGTACTGTGCGTCGAGAGTTTCGTCAGGTGTTCTGACGGGCGGATCAGTCGTGTGAAAGATCATGTACCGCGTTTATATGATAAGAAAAAATTTGCATACAGAGGAGTAATACATGAGCAGATCCTGTCCCGAAGGGGAAATATTTCCCATAAAAATTTTCTGCTGCCAATGAAGATCATTCATCACGGCTATGCACTGTCCTCCGAACAGATGCGTCTCAAACAGGAACGCAACCTGCATCTTTTGTATCATGTACTTGAGATGGAGGGGGAGAGTGCCTATTTATGTTTTCAGATCGGACAGTCGGAGCTTGTGCTGGAAAACTGCGCAAAGGCGATAACATTTTATGAGAGAGGGATCAGTCTTGTGACGGATCATCGTCCGCTGTATGTGCACAACATGGTGGAAGGGCTGGCAAAGGCATATGTGATGACAGGCAGGGAAAAAGATGCACTGGCATTGATGGAGCGCCATGCACCTCTATGTGATTCTGCGCGTTTTGTATTTTATCATGCCAACGTTCTGATGGACAACCACGAGCCGTTGAAAGCGCTGGTCAAATATGTAAAGGCGACCGTGATGCCGGATGCCGATATGCTGGGAAGTGAGCTGCTGTACTGCTATCAGCACATTATCGATCTGTATCATCTGTTTGGGGAGGATGATCTTGCAGATGTATTCCGCAGAAAATACAGGGAGTGTCAGGAAAAATTGGGAATAGATTCTGAATAGAAGTAGAAATTTTAATAATAGAAAAGTATTAAAATTATAGAAAAGTAACAAAATTTTGCACAGAATGATGAAAAATTAGTAAGAATTGTGTACGCGATAAAAACTTTGTGTTAAAATAATATGTGTTTATAGATTTGGGAGCAGTAGGAAAAAACTTCTAACGAGAGGGGAAGTGTACACAATGTACGGGTATCAGAAAGGATTGATCTTTACAAATGACAAATGTATCGGCTGTAACAAATGTATCTCGGCATGTCCGGTGATCGTAGCGAATCGGGCTGTCAAGACGGATCAGGGACTTCAGCGGATCGAGGTGGACGGCGAGAGATGTATCGTGTGCGGTGCCTGTTTTGATGCGTGTGAGCACAATGCGAGAGAGTTTGTGGATGACACGGAGGCTTTTTTCGAAGCGCTCTCAAGAGGAGAAAAAATATCGGTTTTATGGGCACCAGCGTTTGCGGCAAACTATCCGAATGAGTACAGACAGATCCTCGGAGGATTGAAGAAGCTTGGCGCAAACCGCATCATAAGCGTGAGTTTTGGCGCGGATATCACGACATGGGGATATATCAAATACATCACGGAACACAATTTCCAGGGAGGGATCTCCCAGCCTTGTCCGGCGATCGTCAATTACATAGAACACTATATTCCAGAGCTCATACCTAAGCTCGTACCCATACAGAGTCCGCTCATGTGTGCGGCGATCTACGCGAAGAAATATCTGAATATCACGGACAAGCTCGCATTTATCAGCCCGTGCATTGCCAAGAAGGATGAGATCAGTGATCCTAAAAACAGCGGGTATGTGAGCTACAATGTGACATTTGACCATCTGACAAAATATGCGAAACGGCATAATATCAAGGCGGAACCTGCGCCTGACGAGATCGAGTACGGTCTGGGGTCGATCTATCCCATGCCCGGCGGGTTGAAGGAGAACGTGTACTGGTTCTGCGGCGAGGAAGTGTTTATCCGTCAGATCGAGGGCGAAAAACACGCGTACCATTTTCTTGAGGACTACAAGACGAGGGTTCTTGCAGGGAGGCGGCTGCCCTTTATGGTTGATGCGCTCAACTGCGCCCAGGGCTGTATCTACGGCACGGGTGTGGAGGAGGAAAAGACCAGAACAGATGACATTCTCTATGAACTTCAGGCGATCAAGGAGGCGAGCAAGTCAAACAGGAGGAGCAGTGCGTGGGCGAGAAAGGCATCGCCCGCACAGAGACTGCGGAGCCTCAACAGGCAGTTTGCACGCCTCGACATCAAGGACTTTGTGCGTGAGTACACGGACAAATCAAAGGGAAATGAGATACAGAAACCGGATCTGGCGGAGCTGAATGCCATCTTTGCAGATATGAACAAGACAAATGCGGTGCAGCAGAATATCGACTGCAGCGCGTGCGGCTATGAGACCTGTACCGCGATGGCGACGGCGATCTACAATGGCTGCAATAATAAGGACAGCTGTGTCCACTATATTAAGAATGTGGCGGAGGAAGAGAAGGAGCACATCCAGGAGATCTCGTTTGAGGTGGAAGCCAAGAATGAGGAGATG
Source organism: uncultured Lachnospiraceae bacterium (assembly GCA_910588595.1). Lineage (GTDB taxonomy): Bacteria > Bacillota > Clostridia > Lachnospirales > Lachnospiraceae > COE1. The sequence continues at coordinate 14,858 of CAJUQU010000054.1, forward strand.
GCAAGGAAGAACGAGAAGATCAGCGAGATGGTAGCGGAGGCGAACGGTGAGTTCACGACACTGAATGCGTCCATCGACGAGATGATCGACGGCAATAACAACAATGCGGAGGAGAGTACCAACATCAGCATGGCGATGGTGGATGTTGTCGATTTCTGTGACGAGATGAAAAAATCCTTTGGCGAGATCCATGAGCTGTTAGAGCAGCTCGGCGGAAACAATGAGAACATCACAAAGGTGGCGGCAAAGACAAACCTGCTGTCGCTCAATGCCTCCATAGAGGCGGCGAGGGCTGGTGAAGTCGGAAAAGGCTTTGCGGTGGTGGCGCAGGAGATCAAGACTTTGAGCGATGTCAGCAGGGGCGCTGCCGACGACAGCAGCAAAAACAAGGAGCAGATCGTGTCGGCGATGACGAAGCTGATGGAGAGCTCGGAAAATCTGATGAAGGTCGTGGACAATGTAAACGAGCGGATATCAAACCTGGCGGCGAGCACGGAGGAGATCGCAGCCTCCGCCACGATGATCGGACAGGTCGCATCGGAGCTTCACAGCAAATTCGACAGGATCAGTGCGCTCTGACAGTCTTGATATAAAAAGTGGTAAAGTCCTATGCATATTGGGGCATTACCCTTTTTTGTGTTAAAATGAAATAGTTCCGGAAATCTATTATGGAGGAGGGAGTGGGTCTATGCCATTTACGATCTACGTACAAATGAAAAAGCCGGGCAGGCAAAAATACGCAGATATACAGCCCGTCCCGTTTGCGCTCGACGAAAAGCCGCAGACGGTCCGTGATCTTCTCGTCGGTCTGACAAAACTTGGCGTCCGACAGTACAATGCGCGAAAGGATGAAGGGCAGATCTTAGCGTACCTGACGCGCGAGGAGATCGAGGCACAGGCGGAGCGCGGAAAGGTCTCCTTTGGTCTGCGCGGCGGTGCGGACGCGGTGGAGGACAGTGCGGTCGCAAACACGCTGCAGTGTTTTGAGGACGGGATCTACCGCGTGTTTGCCGGAGGGGAGGAGCTGACCGAACTCTCCGGCGAGATCGCGTGGACGGACGATCTGGTGTTTACTTTTATCAGGCTGACAATGCTCGCCGGAGGGTGAGGATGATTTATGAAAGGGGAAGACAGATGGCAGGATATACATATGAGTCCAGGAGAGAATTGGATGAAAGGATCGCCAGGGAATTTGCAAAAAGAGGAAGGCAAATCCCGCGGGAAGAGAAAAAGCTGCTTCCGGACAAGGACTGCTATGCAGTGCCGCGGGAGGTGTGCGGCGAGATACGCCAGCTGCTGCAGGACGGTACTTACAGCAGACTGAGCGACCTGTACAGGGACCGGTTTCAAAATGTGGTTGAAGTCTGTGTGGGACAGGCGTATCAGGAAGACTTTTACTATGCGCTCGATGAGATGAACAGCTGCCAGATGACAGCCGGGTGGTTTCGCAGGAGCCTCCGCTCCGCGAGTTACATACCGTTTGTGGAGGACAGCGTCCGGCTGCTGCGCGCCTACGCACAGTTGGATTTTTATACACACGGGGATCCGGCGGAGGATCGCCAGCGGGAGCAGGCGGGCGGCGCGGGGAGGAAAGGCATTGCGGATGTGCTGACGGGAAACATCGCCGAGGCGTTTTATGACCATGCCCGCAATAAGCCGTTTGGCTATGCATGGATACTGGCGGCGCAGATCGACCGGGGCGAGGAGCGGACGATCCAGGCGGTGCGGGATATTCTCTTTGGCGAGAACAACACGCTGATGATGAGCCGTGAGCTCATTCTTGGCATCGTCATGTCGAAAAGCCAGGAATTGTACGAGGATCTCGGCAGGTTCCTGCTCGCTGCGCGGCTTCAGGAGGGGGCGCGGCAGGCGGTCTGTGAGACCATGGATGCGGGCAGGCAGGAGGCGTTTATGCATCTGTTTTCCGTGATCGAGGAGAACGACCTGACCCGGTATTCTTCTGTCAAAAGAGCGATCAGCACATGGATCGGCATTTTCAATGAGAACAGTGTGGACCGTGTGACGGAGAAACTGATGCGGATGATGGGGCAGTGTCTGCGCGACGAGGCGTACCGGAGGGAACAGCTCCGATCAAATGATGCCGTTGCCATCAGCTGTGCGCTCTGGGCAATAGGCTTTTACAACGCGGATGAGGCGGTGGAGGTTGTCCTCTCCCTCATCCGAAATGGCACAAGACAGCAGATGATGACGGCATCTTATTTCTGTCTCTCCCTGCAGGATGAGAAGAGGCAGATGCGCGCGGCGAAGGAAGTGATCCTGGCACACCCGGATGACGTGGAGCTTGCCGCATGTTTTATGCCCTGTTTTATGGAGTCTCCAAACAGGAGGCTTTTTCAGCTGATCCACAATGAGCATGAATTTGCCTATAATTTCAGTGAAAGTAAAGCGCGCGTCCCC
>CAJUQU010000055.1 GCA_910588595.1 uncultured Lachnospiraceae bacterium
TAGTAAAAGTCAGTAAAATCAAGTGTTTTAAACCTAATCAGCAGACACTAAGTAAGAAAGTCGGCAATGAAAGATGCGCAGTCACCGCTGAAGGATCGGGGAGGAAGAAGGGATTATATGAATATCGTAATAGAAAAGATTGATCGTGATTTCTCGGTATGTAAAGTAGCAGATTATTCACTTGCAGATCTGGATACAGAGTTTTGTTTTGTGGGAAAGACCGATCAAGAGAAGTCCCTGGTATGTCTTACGAGTGATGTTCCGCCCAATGTAACGGATCGTGATGACGGCTGGAACGCCTTTCGCATTCAGGGGATCTTAGATTTCTCATTGATCGGTATCTTGTCTGGGATTACAGGAATCCTGGCGGAAAATAAGATTGGGATCTTTGCTGTTTCCACCTTCAATACGGACTATGTGTTTACAAGAAAAGAAAAATATCAAGAAGCGGCAGAAATTCTTGGCAATGCCGGGTATAAGATCGTAGATAGCTCCCGCAAATCGTGACGCACATCTGACAAATAGCATTGTCCAGACACGATTTAAAATGACAAATTTCATAGTTATCGTAACAGGGATAAAGAGGGGCGAGAGATAGTTCGGCTCCTCTTTTTATGCACACGGGTACCCAGAGGAAGATGGCTATTCAATAAAAATTTATCGAAAATCAATAAAAAATTATTGCATTTCGATCTGAACAGTGCTAGTATAGAAATACGGAATTTTCTGGAAAAAGTGAAAAGGATGAGGACGTGATGAAGAAAGAAACGGTTATTATTTTTACAAAATATCTGCTGGACTTTATGTATTTTGCGGGTATTGTAGTGACAGTGCTGCTTCCCTTTCCGGGACTGGTGCAGAGGGTGGCGGAGTTTTTGGATTTCCATGATTATGAGGGGCATTATGCAGAGATCATCGTGATCTACTTTGTGCTGGGGATCCTGGCAGTCCTGATACTTGGCGAGCTGCGCAAAATGTTTCGGACAGTCTTAGCGGATGATTGCTTTGTGAAGGACAATGTGGTCAGCCTGCAGCGGATGGGAACCTACAGCTTTGTGATTGCAGTTATCTGTCTGTTGAGGACAGTGCTCTATATGACCATCGCCATGCTGGTCCTGGTGTTGGTCTTTATCATAGCAGGCCTGTTCAGCAAAGTGCTCGCCTTTGTGTTTGACAGGGCGGTGGAGTATAAGTTGGAAAATGACCTTACGATTTAGTACTACAGCGATATCAAAGATTTCATCATCTTGATATAAAAATGGTTTTATTCAGAAAGGCAATACAATGGCAATAATAATCAATTTGGACGTGATGATGGCAAAGCGGAAAGTCGGACTCACAGAGCTCGCCAAGGAAGTGGACATCACACTTGCAAACCTGTCGATCTTAAAAAACAACAAGGCAAAGGCGGTGAGACTGTCGACGCTCGACGCGATCTGCAAAGCACTGCAGTGCCAGCCAGGGGACATTCTGGAATATGTAGAGACCGACGAAGAGGAGACATAGTTGGTATCGATCCCATAGGAAAGGAAGGATTAAAAATGGATCAACGCATGATAACGACGGACCCACAGGCACTGGTCACGATGCCGCCAGTCAATCATCTGGCAGCGCAGGAAATGAAAATGAACGAGATGAACAAAAAGAAAAAGAGATTTCAGATGTTTGGAGCAGGAAGTTTTCTGTATGCGCTGTTCTATGCATTCTGCCTATACCGCAATGCATCGGGGATCACATACCCTTTTTTCGCGGGCGGAACCCTCTTGTTTTTTGGCTTCTTTACCAGAAAGTCAGAGAGCAGCTCCGCAGACGGGAAGACAGGGAAAGCGCATATTAACAGGACATTTTTGACGATTTGTATCATAGCGGCAGGTTTTTTGAACTGCACGACGGACTCTGGTGTACTGATTTTTTTTAATAAACTGCTGATGTTTGTGCTGTTTGGCGTGCTGCTTTTGCAATACTGGCATGATCTGACCGGATGGCGCGTCACGGCATACATCAAGGGCGGAATGATGATGCTGTTTGGCGGCATTGCCAGCATGATCGCACCGATCTATGATATAGCAGCGTGGTGGCAGCTGAGACGCACTGTTGAAAAAGATGGCATAAACGAGAAAAATGCCGAATGCGGACGTCTTGTCAGATCTGTGGGGATCGGACTGCTGATCGTCATTCCGATGGCAATGTTCATTGCGATACTGCTCGCGAGTGCGGATGCTGTATTCTGTGATCTAATATATGATATGCTGACATTCTCGTTTGACATCGATGCGATCGGGGATATCATCAAAATAGCTGTGTTGATCGCTGTGGTATTCGCCGTGTGTTATGGCATATTTTCTTACAACACGGAGCTGCAGAATATCAGGATGATAGATAGTAAAGCGCAGACGGCGAAGATTAACTGGGATCCCTATATTGCAGTGACAGTCAACGGTGTCATGTGTGTTATGTATATGGTATTTTCAGGGATACAGATTGTTAGTCTGTTCCTGGGCAGACTGCCACAAGGCTACACATATTCCTCCTACGCCAGACGCGGATTTTTCGAACTGGTATTTGTCTGCATTTTTAATATTATGCTGGTGCTGTGCACGCTGGCGTATTTTGAGAGTTCGCGGCTTTTGCGGGCGCTTCTGACCATTATATGCGGCTGTACGTACATCATGACAGTGTCAAGTGCATATAGGATGCTCCTGTATATCGCAAGCTATCATCTGACATTTCTTCGGATGCTCGTGCTGTGGGGGCTGGTCATGATCGCGATTGTCATGACGGGCGTTTTGGTGTATACTTACAATCAAAGGATGTCACTTTTCCGCTTTGTGCTCGTGACATTGACTGTGGGCTGGCTTTGTTTTTCGGCGGCGCACCCGGACTACTGGATTGCTGCATACAATATCACGGCTGGCGCTGACGGACAGGAATACGACAGCTACTATCTGAGAAGGCGGCTCTCGCTCGACGCAGTTTCGGCGCTTCCGGAGGAGATCTGGCAGAATGAGGACAGCGCCTATGGCAGGAGGCTGGAGCGGTATCAACGGCAGCAGGATGAGTTTATGGGATTTAGAACGTTTAATTTTTCGAGGTCGTATGCGGCGAACCGAGAGCGATGAGAAGACAGAGCAAATGATCGTATAAAAAGGATGAAAAAAGCGGAGTTCCAGGGAGGAAAGTGCAGATGCAGATGATACGGACCGTATTAGGGAGAGTATGGCGTGATATAAAGGACTTTTGGGCTGCAATCCTGGCGCTGGCGCTCTATAATGTGCTTGCAAGAAGCGTGTTTGGCGCATTTTGTCCGCAGCTGATCCTGACGGGGTTTCCCTGCGCGGGCTGCGGTATGACGCGGGCTGTGTTTTATATCCTGACAGGCAGGTTTGTACGGGGGATGCATCTCAATCCCGCAGCGCCGTTGTGGATCTTGTTTCTGGGATGGTTTTTTGTTGATCGGTATTTAAGGGGTGTGAATGCCAGACGCATGACATTGTGGCTGGGGCTGGTGTGCGTTGTCACGCTTGGGATCTATCTGTACAGAATGCTGAACTGCTTTCCGGGTGAGCCGCCGCTGGTTTATTTTAGGGACAATGTTCTGCGCATGATTTTTGCAGGGGCAACAAACAGTAAGCTATGAGAGGGAGGTACAAACAGACATGATAAGGACTTTTGCAACACACGAGGTAAGAAAGCAGCAGGAACTGACAGGGAGCCTATGGGATTTCACACCCTGCCAGGGGGAATATGAGGGCAGGACACTTCACGTGGCGACGCCGTGCTGCTGGGAGAACCTTCCCGATTTTTCTGATTACAGGGGCGAGGGGATCTTCGGAAAGAAATTTTATGCGGGTGGAACGATCCGGCTGGAGTTCAAAGGGGTGAGTCACACGGCAACAGTGTATCTCGACGGCAAAGAGATCGCTTCCCACTACAATGCATACACGGCATTCAGCGTGATCATAAGGGATCTCGAGGAGGGAGAGCACACGCTTGAGGTGAAGGCGGACAATCGTTTCAGCAGTGAGAGTGCCCTCCACATTCCCAATGATTATATGGCGTACGGCGGGATCAGCAGACCTGTCGTGCTAGAACAGCTCGGCGAACTCTATATCAGACAGCTTCACATCACGCCGCATGTGGAGAACAATCAATGGAAAGCAAAGGTGGAGATCATTGCTGTCAACCTCTCTGAAAGAGATCAGACTGTAGATGTCAGCATCTCGATCGTGGACAAAGTACATCGATGGGAAGCAGTGGCGGTCGGGGCCAATGAGGAGATCACCCTGTGTGAGGACTTTGCGTTTGAACAGGTGGAGACGTGGGAGATCGGACATCCGGCGCTCTATTATGCAAAGGCGGAGCTCAAAAGAGACGGGAGCAGGATTGATGACTGCATCGAGCGGTTTGGATTCCGGGAGATCAGGATCAAACAGGATAAGATCCTGTTAAATGGGCGCGCGGTCCGGATCAAAGGGCTCTGCAGGCATGAGGATCACCCACAGTTTGGATGTGCACTGCCGTATGCTGCGATCGCTGCCGACATAGAGTTGATCAGGCATCTCGGCGCCAATTCCATCCGCGCTGTTCACTATCCCGACGACGAGGTGTTTCTGGACTTGTGCGATGAGCAGGGAATCCTGGTCTGGGAGGAGAATCATGCCAGAGGGCTGAGTCTTGAAAATATGCAGAACCCGAACTTTGAACCCCAGGCGGAGGCAGTGATCCGCGAGATGATACCGCTTCATTACAATCACCCATGTATTTATATCTGGGGTATATTGAACGAGTGTGCCAGCCACAGCGCATATGGAAAGGAATGTTACGGGAAGCAGTATGACATCATAAAGTCACTTGACCCGTCAAGACCGCGCTCCTCGGCGAGCTGCCAGTTCAAATCGGACATTTGTCTGGACCTGCCGGAAGTCGTCTCCTACAATATCTATCCACTCTGGTATCACGACACGCCGCCCATGGAATATCTCGATGATCTGTACCAGTGGGTGCAGAATGAGACTGAGGGAAGCGGGAAACCGTTTCTGATCACTGAGATCGGAGCAGGTGCGATCTATGGATGCAGGAACAATCACTGTGCAAAGTGGACGGAGGAGTATCAGGCACAGGCGCTGGAAAAGCAGCTGACAGCTGTCCTCCAGCACAAAGGATGCAGCGGTGTGTACATCTGGCAGTTCTGCGATATCCGCATCAGTGATGAGTGGTTTGGCGGTCGGCCGAGGACGATGAACAACAAAGGTGTCGTCGACGAGTACCGCAGGCGCAAATTGTCCTATGAGGTTGTGAAAAGGATTTTTGAGTCGTATCCTGATTATTTTGTTTAGAATATTAAAAAATTGTAAAGATTTTTTTGTGATACTTGTTGCATAAAACGGTTTTCCTGTGATATCATTACGGTTATGGTACATTTACATATTTATTAACAGTTCCAGATATTGGAATATCGGAGGAGATATATGGACAATAACAATTTATTTGACAAGGACAATCAGACTCAGAGTGGTGAGCAGGGACAGTACCAACAACAGCCGTACCAGCAACAGCAGCCATATCAACAACAGCCGTACCAGCAGCAGCCATATCAGCAACAGCCGTACCAGCAACAGCAGCCGTATCAACAGCAGCCATATCAGCCATACCAGCAACAGCAGCCGTATCAACAGCAGCCATATCAAATGGGAGACAGTGAGCTGGAGGAGCCGGTATCTTTTGCGGACTGGATGATTTCTATGCTGATTGCATGTATACCGTGTGTGGGTATTGTTATGATCTTTGTGTGGGCATTTGGATCCAACACTAAAAAAAGTAAGTCCAATTACTTCAAAGCCATGTTGGTGTGGGCTGCGATCAGTATCGCGTTAGCGATTGTTATGTCAATAGCATTTGGTGCGATCTTTGCATCGATGGATTATTACTATTAAAACAGGCAATGTCAGGATCGGGACAGAAAAGCGGCAGTGTATCAAAACACTGCCGCTTTTGCGGATTCCGCTGTCGGTTATTCTGCGGTCCACCGCCCGCTTGCGCCGCAGGGAAGAACAAGTCCGTTTGACGAGACGGGCAGACCGATTTCGGATGAATGGACATGACCGCCGTATCTTGATGAAATAACGGACTCAAGCATGTAGGTCAGGACAGCAGGCTGTAGTCCGGTAGTGTAGGAATTGATCAGGAAGAAAAGCGGCTTCCCGGACAGAACTTTGGCAGTGAGTTCGAGAAAAGGATAGATACAATCCTCTATTTTCCAGATCTCTCCTTTCGGTCCCCTGCCGTAGGATGGCGGATCCATGATAATGGCATCATATGTATTTCCGCGACGGATCTCACGCTCCACAAATTTTACACAGTCATCGACAAGCCAGCGGATTGGTGCATTGGAAAGACCGGAGGAAGAGGCATTTTCCTTTGCCCAGCTGACCATGCCCTTGGAGGCGTCGACATGTGTCACATGTGCTCCGGCAGCCGCGGCGCTCAGGGTGGCACCTCCGGTATAAGCAAAAAGGTTGAGTACCCTGACTTCATGATCGGGATTGTTATTGAGTTTCTTTCTTATAATAGAAGTGAACCAATCCCAGTTGACAGCCTGTTCTGGGAAAAGTCCTGTATGTTTAAAACTGAAAGGCTTGAGATGAAATGTGAGGCCTGGGCTGTCTGGTCTGCTATAATGGACATCCCACTCTTCGGGAAGCTTGAAAAATTCCCATTCCCCGCCTCCTTTGGAACTTCTGTGATAGTGTCCGTTGGGTTTCTTCCAGCGGGCATCCTCCCTTGCGGTATTCCAGATCACCTGCGGGTCAGGACGCACTAATATATAGTTTTCCCATCGCTCAAGCTTCTCGCCTGAGGAGGTATCGATAACTTCATAATCTTTCCAATTGTCTGCGATCCACATAATACAAGGTATCCTTTCTATTCTATATCTATTGTTTAGTGCACAGAAACACTGATTCTGAAATCATTCCTTAATGAAACCGATGCTATAGGAAACATCAAAAATCTGCGTTTCCTATAGTATACTAATAATAACCCGATTTTACAATGATCAATATCGGTCACGATCCGGCCCGTCAGTATAGAAACTGTTAAGAAATAGTATCAAGAAAGCTCAAAAATACGTTTATGCAGTATTGTACAAAAAAAAATACAACAAAAAATAAAAAAGTGCTTGCAAAAGCATAAATGCTACGATATACTACTAATTGCTGTGACATGATAGCGATGAAACGTGAGGTTGCTGCTTGTGTCAGATGATTCAGACATAGAGCAGGTTTTCCGCGGAGCGAATGTCAAGAACCGGCATAGACCGGTTAGGAAACTGGCGACAAGTCACTGTACAAAGGTTAAGCCGCAGGGCTAGCCTAATAAACGATGTGTCAGATGCGCGTTTTCGTTGTGAAAGCGCAGAAGAAGCTGCTCTGATGAGAGAGCTGAATGACACACCCGGAGGAGTGTACAGTCACCGCTTGTCGTACTTATTCATAAAAAGTGCGAAAAGGAGGCGACTTTTTTTATGGCAAGTCAGGTAATGAGAATTACATTAAAAGCTTATGATCATCAGCTGGTTGATGCATCTGCCAAAAAAATAATCGAGACAGTAAAGAAAAACGGATCACAGGTGAGCGGACCGGTTCCCCTTCCTACCAAGAAAGAGGTAGTGACGATCCTCAGGGCAGTTCACAAGTACAAAGATTCCAGAGAGCAGTTCGAGCAGAGAACGCACAAGAGACTGATCGATATCATCACACCGACACCCAAGACGGTCGATGCACTGCAGAGATTGGAGATGCCGGCTGGTGTTTATATTGATATCAAAATGAAAAACAAGTAAGCCTTCTACTAGTATGAGCGTTTTGCGACAAGCGCTCCGCTGTAGAACAAATGGAGGTAGGAAAAGAAAATGAAGAAAGCTATATTGGCTACGAAAGTCGGAATGACTCAAATCTTCAACGAAGACGGTTCGCTGATCCCTGTGACCGTGCTTCAGGCTGGTCCGTGTGTTGTGACACAGATCAAGACAGAGGAAAATGATGGCTACAAGGCAGTTCAGGTTGGCTTTGTGGACAAGAAGGACAAGATCGTCAACAAGGATAAGGGCGGCAGGAAGGAAGTCATCCACAGACATGGTGTTAACAAGGCACTCAAAGGTCACTTTGACAAGGCTGGTGTCTCTTCCAAGAGATTTTTGAGAGAGTTTAAGTTTGAGAATGCAGAAGAGTATGCATTGGGAAATGAGATCAAAGCTGACATCTTTGCAGTGGGCGATAAGATCGATGCATCTGCTGTTTCCAAGGGAAAAGGGTTCCAGGGCGCGATCAAGAGACATGGTCAGCACAGAGGACCGATGGCACATGGTTCCAAGTTCCACCGTCATCAGGGTTCCAACGGCGCCTGCTCATCACCGAGCCGCGTATTTAAGGGAAAAGGCATGCCGGGACATATGGGCTGCGTGAAGGTAACTGTTCAGAACCTTGAAATCGTAAGAGTTGATGCTGAGAAGAACCTGCTTTTGGTGAAGGGCTCTGTTCCGGGACCGAAGAAAGCGCTGGTGACACTCAAGGAAACTACCAGAGTAGATGCGTAGGTGAAAGGAGGATCATACAGATGGCAAAAGTATCTGTTTATAATATGGAAGGCAAGGAAGTTGACACGATCGACTTGAGCGATGAGATCTTCGGCGTGGAAGTCAATGAGCATCTTGTGCACATGGCAGTCGTTCAGCAGCTTGCAAACAAACGCCAGGGTACTCAGAAGGCAAAGACGCGTTCTGAAGTGTCAGGCGGCGGAAGAAAACCCTGGAGACAGAAGGGAACCGGTCATGCGAGACAGGGTTCTACGAGAGCTCCGCAGTGGACAGGTGGCGGTGTTGTATTCGCACCGGTGCCAAGAGACTACTCTTTCAAGATGAACAAGAAGGAGAAGAGGGCGGCACTCAAGTCCGCGCTCACAAGCAGGGTTCAGGAGAACAAGCTGATCGTGATCGATGAGCTCAAGTTCGATGAGATCAAGACAAAGAATTTTAAGGCTGTCATGGACAATCTGAAGGTGGCGAAAGCGTACGTAGTCCTGAATGACAATGACGAGAAGGTTGTCATGTCAGCAAGAAACCTGCCAAATGTACAGACAGCATTGACAAACACGATCAACGTGTATGATGTTATGAAGGGCGGCACAGTGATCCTCACTAAAGATGCCGTAAAGACGATCGAGGAGGTGTACGCATAATGGCAGATATCAAATATTATGACGTGATCCTTAAGCCGGTCATTACAGAGAAGAGTATGGCTGGCATGGGCGAGAAGAAATATACATTCCTGGTTCATACAGAGGCGAACAAGTCTCAGATCAAGGAAGCTGTCGAGAAAATGTTCGAGGGAACAAAGGTCGAAAAGGTTAACACGATGAATCTTGACGGCAAGAAGAAGAGACGCGGCATGGTTTACGGCAAGACTGCAAAGACCAAGAAAGCGATTGTACAGTTGACAGAGGACAGTAAGGATATCGAGATCTTCTCAGGTTTATAAGATTCCTGTAATGCGGCTGTGACAATGCAGACTATACACAATCAAGTGTGATAATAAAAGAGTAAAGGAGAAAAGAACATGGGAATCAAAAAATATAACCCATATACACCTTCGAGAAGAAATATGACCAGTTCAGACTTCTCTGAGATCACAAAGACGACTCCCGAAAAGTCCCTTTGTGTGTCAAAGAAAAAGCATGCTGGGCGCAACAATCAGGGTAAGATTACTGTCAGACATCATGGCGGTGGAAATAGACAGAAATATAGAATCATCGATTTCAAGAGAAACAAAGACGGCATAATGGCAAGAGTGATCGGTATCGAGTATGATCCGAACAGATCGGCAAACATTGCCCTGATCTGCTATGAAGATGGTCAGAAGGCATATATCATTGCACCGGAAGGGCTGACAGACGGCATGAAGGTCATGAACGGACCGCAGGCAGAGATCAGAGTCGGCAACTGCTTACCGCTCTCTGAGATCCCGGTAGGTACAAATGTACACAATGTCGAGCTGTATCCTGGCAAGGGCGGACAGCTTGTGCGCTCCGCAGGAAACAGTGCACAGCTGATGGCGAAGGAAGGCAAGTACGCGACACTCCGACTTCCCTCCGGCGAGATGAGAATGGTACCGATCGTCTGCAGGGCATCGATCGGTACGGTGGGTAATGGCGATCATAACCTTATCAAAATCGGTAAAGCAGGACGTAAGCGCCACATGGGTATCAGACCTACTGTCCGCGGTTCTGTTATGAACCCGAATGATCATCCACATGGTGGTGGTGAAGGTAAGACTGGTATCGGTAGACCAGGTCCATCTACACCTTGGGGCAAGCCAGCGCTCGGTCTGAAGACAAGAAAGAGCAAGAAGGCTTCTAACAAGTTGATCGTGAGAAGAAGAGACGGTAGAGCGATTAAATAAGGTCGACGGCTGAACGGTTGGAAAAGAATCGCTCAGCGATTAAATAAAACGGCGGCTGAGCGGTTGGTAAAGAATCGCTCGGCGATATCGCTCTGCCTCTGGTAACAGGATATAGATGATTAAGGAGGAATTACCTAATGGCAAGGTCATTAAAAAAGGGTCCTTTCGCAGACGCAAGCCTTTTGAAGAAGGTTGATGCTATGAATGCGTCAGGAAGTAAAACAGTAATAAAGACATGGTCACGTCGTTCTACAATTTTCCCCTCTTTTGTAGGTCACACATTTGCAGTTCACGACGGAAGAAAACATGTGCCTGTATATGTAACAGAAGATATGGTTGGACACAAGCTTGGTGAATTCGTTGCAACCAGAACCTACAGAGGACATGGCAAGGACGAAAAGAAATCAAAAGTGAGATAAATTGATCAGTTGAAAGGAGGTTCAACCATGGCAGAGAAATATAGCAGAACAAGTTATAAGAGAAAGAGAAATGCAGAAAATAGAGAAACCAGACCATCAGCAAAGCTTTCCTATGCCAGAGTATCTGTTCAGAAGGCATGCTTCGTTTTAGATGCGATCAGAGGTAAGGATGTGCAGACTGCATTGGGAATCCTGGCGTACAATCCAAGATACGCTTCAAGCATCATCAAGAAGCTTTTGGAGTCAGCGATCGCAAATGCCGAGAACAACAACGGTATGAACGCTGAGAACCTTTATATCGCAGAGTGTTATGCAAATAAGGGACCTACAATGAAGCGTGTTAGACCAAGGGCACAGGGCAGAGCTTATAGGATCGAGAAGAGAATGAGCCACATAACAATCGTGCTTGACGAGAGATAGGAGGAAGAAAATGGGACAGAAAGTTAATCCTCATGGACTGAGAGTCGGCGTTATTAAGGATTGGGATTCAAAATGGTATGCTGATGCTGACTTTGCGGACTATTTGGTGGAAGATTATAATATTAGAAAATTTTTAAAGAAGAAATTGTTCAGTGCCGGTGTCTCAAAGATTGAGATCGAGAGAGCATCTGACAGGGTGAAGGTAATCGTTTTCACTGCAAAACCTGGTGTCGTGATCGGCAAGGGCGGTGCAGAGATCGAGATCACCAAGAAAGAGCTTCAGAAGCTTACAGGAAAGAATGTGCTTGTTGACATCAAGGAGATCAAGAGACCGGACAGAGATGCACAGCTGGTAGCTGAGAATATTGCACAGCAGCTTGAGAATCGTGTGTCTTTCAGACGCGCCATGAAGTCCTGCATGGGCAGAACCATGAAGGCTGGTGCTCAGGGTATCAAGGCGGCTGTTTCAGGACGTCTCGGTGGAGCAGATATGGCTCGTACAGAGTTTTACAGTGAGGGTACGATTCCTCTTCAGACACTTAGAGCAGATATTGATTATGGTTTCGCAGAGGCAGATACAACTTACGGCAAGCTTGGCGTAAAGGTTTGGATCTACAAGGGCGAAGTACTTCCTACAAAGGGAAACAAGGAAGGGAGCGATAAATAATGTTAATGCCAAAAAGAGTAAAGCGTCGTAAACAGTTCCGCGGTACAATGGCAGGTAAGGCGCAGAGAGGTAATACAATTACTTACGGTGAGTATGGTATCATAGCAACAGAGCCATGCTGGATCAAGTCCAATCAGATCGAGGCAGCCCGTATCGCCATGACACGTTATATCAAGCGTGGTGGTAAGGTGTGGATCAAGATATTCCCGGATAAGCCAGTGACAGCAAAGCCTGCTGAGACACGTATGGGTTCAGGTAAGGGAACGCTTGAGTACTGGGTAGCAGTCGTAAAACCAGGTCGTGTAATGTTTGAGATCAGCGGGGTCGCTGAGGATGTAGCAAAAGAAGCTTTACGTCTTGCAACACACAAACTTCCTTGCAAGTGCAAGATCGTTTCTAAAGCGGATTTGGAAGGCGGTGCAGTAAATGAAAACTAATAAGTATGTAGAGGATTTAAAGACCAAATCAGCCGCAGAATTATCACAGGAATTAGTTTCTGCAAAGAAAGAACTTTTCAATTTGAGATTTCAGAATGCAACAAATCAGTTAGACAATACAGCAAGGATCAAGGAAGTAAGAAGAAATATCGCTAGGATTCAGACTGTGATTGCTGCAAATCTTAAGAGTGCAGAGTAGGAGGAGAATGGTCGTGGAAAGAAATTTGAGAAAAACACGTACAGGCAAGGTTGTGAGCAACAAAATGCAGAAGACCATCGTGGTTGCTGTGGAAGATCATGTTAAGCATCCTCTTTACGGAAAGATCGTTAAGAGAACTTATAAGTTGAAAGCACATGATGAAAATAATGAGTGCAACATTGGCGATACCGTTAAAGTTATGGAGACAAGACCTTTGTCAAAGGATAAGAGATGGAGACTTGTCGAAGTGATCGAAAGAGTAAAATAGATTTTAAATGCAATGTATGACATTGCTTTGGAAGGAGAATAAGCATGATACAACAGGAAAGCAGACTGAAAGTCGCTGATAACACCGGTGCCAAAGAACTACTCTGCATCAGGGTTATGGGCGGATCTACGAGAAGATATGCAAATATTGGTGATGTGATCGTTGCTAGCGTCAAAGATGCAACACCAGGCGGCGTTGTAAAAAAAGGCGATGTAGTGAAAGCTGTAGTTGTACGTACCGTAAAAGGTTCCCGTCGCAAGGACGGTTCTTATATTAAATTTGATGAAAATGCTGCTGTTATCATCAAGGATGACAAGACTCCGAGAGGAACACGTATTTTTGGACCAGTGGCGAGAGAGCTTCGTGAGAAACAGTTTATGAAGATTGTTTCCTTAGCTCCTGAAGTATTATAGGGAGGTGCCGGAATGTTAAAGATTAAGAAGGGCGATACAGTCAAGGTGATCGCTGGTAAAGATAAAGACAAAGAAGGCAAAGTTTTATCTGTTGACACTAAGAAATCAAAAGTGCTGGTGGAAGGTGTCAATATGGTGACAAAGCATGCAAAGCCTTCCGCTGCCAATCAGAATGGCGGTATTATCCAGAAAGAAGCTCCTATTGATATTTCAAACGTAATGTATCTCCATAAAGGCAAAGCTACAAGAGTCGGCTTCAAGATGGAGGGAGATAAGAAGGTACGTTTCGCAAAGACAACAGGCGAAGTGATTGATTAATTTCAGGAAAGGAGGACCAGACTGGTGAGTAGACTAAAAGATTTATATAAAGACGAGATCGTAGATGCTATGGTCAAGAAGTTCGGATATAAGAATGTCATGGAAGTTCCCAAGCTTGACAAGATCGTAGTCAACATGGGTGTCGGTGAGGCAAAAGAAAATGCTAAGGCTTTGGAATCAGCTGTGAAGGACATGGAGATCATTACAGGACAGAAAGCTGTTACAACTAAGGCAAAGAAGGCGATCGCTAACTTCAAGATTCGTGAGGGTATGGCGATCGGCTGTAAGGTGACGCTCCGCGGTGAGAAGATGTATGAGTTCCTC
The DNA here is from genome assembly GCA_910588595.1 of uncultured Lachnospiraceae bacterium. Classification (GTDB taxonomy): domain Bacteria; phylum Bacillota; class Clostridia; order Lachnospirales; family Lachnospiraceae; genus COE1. Next base: position 13,920 of record CAJUQU010000055.1, read on the forward strand.
GACCGCCTCGTAAACCTTGCACTTCCCCGCGTGCGCGACTTTAGAGGTGTGAACCCCAATGGATTCGATGGCAGAGGAAACTATGCACTTGGTATCAAGGAGCAGATCATCTTCCCGGAGATCGAGTACGATAAGGTTGACAAGGTGAGAGGTATGGATATCGTATTTGTAACAACTGCCAAGAGTGACGAGGAAGCACGTGAGCTGTTAGCACAGTTTAACATGCCTTTCGCAAAGTAATAAGGAGGTAAATTCCCATGGCTAAAACAGCAATGAAAATCAAGCAGCAGCGCAAACCGAAGTTCTCTACACAGGAATACAGTCGTTGCAGGATCTGTGGCCGTCCACATGCGTACTTAAGAAAATATGGAATTTGCAGAATATGCTTCCGCGAGTTAGCATACAAGGGGCAGATTCCCGGTGTGAAGAAGGCAAGCTGGTAAAATGGCAGGATTTTCTAAGGTTTAAATACAGCACCTGAGAAAAGCTAAGTTCCATTTTGACGAAAAGATTTTCTAAGGTGCTAAAAGACGGCACTTGAGAAAACGATGTTTCGTTTAATAGATAATTAAGGAGGAAACTGAAATGACAATGAGTGATCCTATTGCAGATATGCTTACAAGAATTCGTAACGCGAACACTGCAAAGCATGATACAGTAGATGTTCCTTCATCAAAGATGAAACTCGCTATCGCACAGATTCTTTTGGATGAAGGTTATATAAAGGCTTTTGACGTTGTAGAAGATGGTTCGTTCAAGACGATCCATATTACATTAAAATACGGCGCAGATAAGAATGAGAAGATCATTACAGGCTTGAAGAGAATCTCTAAGCCGGGTCTTCGGATCTATGCTGGCAAGGATGAGCTGCCGAAGGTGCTCGGCGGACTTGGAATTGCTATTATTTCTACGAATCAGGGAGTAATCACAGATAAGGAAGCAAGACGTCTTCAGGTGGGCGGCGAGGTACTGGCGTTTATCTGGTAGCAGCAGGGATAAGGATTGCAGCAATTCTTTGGATAAAACGGTTGAATTGATTGAATAAGTAGAATTAGGAGGTACGGGCATGTCACGTATAGGAAGGATGCCAATCGCGATTCCAGCAGGAGTCACTGTTGAAGTTGCAGAAAATAATAAAGTGACTGTAAAAGGTCCTAAGGGAACACTTGAGAGAGTGCTTCCGTCTGAGATGGAAATCAAGGTTGAGGGTGCAGAAGTGACTGTTGTAAGACCAAATGATTTAAAGAAGATGAAGTCTTTACATGGTCTTACGAGAACGCTGATCAATAACATGATTGTCGGCGTGACTTCTGGTTATGAGAAGAAGCTTGAGGTAAACGGTGTAGGTTACAGGGCAGCTAAGGCAGGAAAGAAGTTAACGTTATCTCTGGGATATTCGCACCCGGTTGAAATGACAGACCCAGAAGGTATTGAGACAGTACTTGAAGGTACGAACATCATTATCGTAAAGGGTATTGATAAAGAAAAAGTTGGACAATTCGCGGCTGAAATCAGGGATAAGAGAAGACCGGAGCCTTATAAGGGCAAGGGTATCAAGTATGCTGATGAGACGATCAGACGTAAAGTTGGTAAGACTGGTAAGAAGTAAATAAGGAGGGCGTAAAAAATGGTTAGTAAGAAATCAAGAGCGGAACTGCGTGCAAAGAAACACATGAGAATACGTAACCGTTTAAGCGGTACGGCTGAGAGACCACGTCTGTCAGTGTTCAGAAGCAATAATCATATGTATGCTCAAATTATTGACGATACCGTTGGAAATACATTAGTGGCAGCCTCTACGGTAGAGAAGGAAGTAAAGGCTGAACTTCAGAAGACCAATGACGTTGAGGCAGCAGCATATTTAGGAAAAGTAATTGCAAAGAGAGCAATGGATAAGGGTATTACAGAAGTAGTTTTTGATAGAGGCGGCTTTTTATACCATGGGAAAATTGCAGCTTTAGCTGAGGCAGCCAGAGAAGCTGGCTTGGTATTCTAGGAAGGGAGAAAATCACATGAAACGTACAATCATTGATGCTAGTCAGCTTGAATTAACAGACAAGGTTGTCACAATCAAGCGTGTAACTAAGACTGTTAAAGGTGGACGTAACATGCGTTTTACCGCTCTGGTAGTCGTGGGTGACGGTAATGGTCACGTAGGTGCCGGACTTGGTAAGGCCGTAGAAATCCCTGAGGCGATCCGCAAGGGAAAGGAAGACGCGATCAAGAACCTGATCACTGTTGCCATGGATGACAACAGCTCTATCACACATGATTTTGTTGGTAACTATGGTTCTTCCAGCGTTTTGTTAAAGAGGGCTCCTGAAGGTACAGGTATCATCGCTGGTGGTCCTGCGCGTGTCGTATGCGAGCTTGCAGGGATCAAGAATATCCGTACAAAGTCTTTAGGCTCCAACAATAAGCAGAATGTCGTACTTTCTACCATTGCTGGTCTTTCACAGTTGAAGACACCTGAGCAGGTAGCTGCAAATCGCGGTAAATCTATCGACGAGATCATGGCTTAAGGAGGTAGACAAAGATGGCAAAGACATTAAAAGTTACTTTAATCAGATCAACGATCGGTGCTGTGCCCAAGAATAAGGCGACAGTCGAGGCGATGGGGCTGACAAAGCTCCACAAGACAGTGGAACTTCCGGACAATGCAGCAACCAGAGGTATGATCCGCAAAGTAAATCATTTAGTAAAAGTTGAAGAAGCATAATATAAGGGAGGTGTCAGAAAATGAGTTTGGAATTATCTAATTTAAGACCTGCCGAAGGCTCGAAGCACAGCGATAATTTTAGAAGAGGCCGTGGTCACGGATCAGGAAATGGCAAGACAGCCGGCAAGGGTCATAAGGGACAGAAGGCTCGTTCAGGAGCTCCAAGACCGGGCTTTGAAGGTGGTCAGATGCCTCTGTACAGACGTATTCCTAAGAGAGGCTTCCACAATAGAAACACGAAGGAAATCGTTGCGATCAACCTTGAAGTGTTAGAGAGATTTGAGGATGGGGCGACCGTATCAGTAGACACATTAATTGAGACTGGAATCGTTAAAAATCCTAGAGACGGAGTAAAGATTTTAGGCAGAGGCGAATTAACCAAGAAGCTCAATGTTCAGGTAAATGCATACAGCGCATCTGCAAAGGAGAAGATTGAAGCACTTGGTGGAACTGCAGAGGTGATTTAATGTTTTCTACGCTAAAGAATGCGTTCAAGATCAAGGAGATCAGAAGTAAGTTACTGTTTACTTTCTTTATGTTGGTGATCATTCGGTTTGGTTGCCAACTTCCGATCCCGGGGG
>CAJUQU010000056.1:0-13548 GCA_910588595.1 uncultured Lachnospiraceae bacterium
AGATAGAGCTCACACCTGATATGGAGATGCCCATGCTGTTTGTCATGACGATCTTTCAGGGGGGTGATCCGGCGACGACGGAGGAGCTGGTGACAAAGATTATAGAAGATTCTGGAAAAACACTCTCCGGTGTGGATTCTGTGACTTCACAGACGACTGAAAATATGTCTCTGGTCATGTTTTCATACGAGTACGGTATAGATACGGATGAGGCATATGCGGATCTTAGAAGTGCGATCGACACGGCATCATTGCAACTCCCGGAGGACGCACAGGATCCTGTTATCATCGAGATGGACATGAACGCGCAGGATATGATGACATTGTCTGTCACAACGACTGGAGATACAGATGTGCTGGCATTTGTGGAGGATGAGCTTCGTCCCGAACTAGAGCGCCTCTCAGATGTTGCCCAGATCACGGTTTCGGGTGGAGAGACAGACTATATCCGGATACAGCTTCACAAAGACAAGATGCAGCAGTATGGTGTGACCATGGCAAATGTCAGAACATACATCACGACGACGGATTTTACGATCCCGATCGGAAGCGTGGAGCAGGGAGCGCAGAGCATCAGTGCATCTGCATCCTCAAAACCCACGAATCTCATGGATCTGCAGAATATACCGATCATTACGGCAAGGGGGACGACGATCGCGCTGTCGGATATCGCGACGGTATCCATGTCCGCCAAGGCAAACAGCAGTATCAGCCGTTTTAACGGGCAGGACAGTATCAGTGTCGGCATTGCGAAGGTACAGAGTGAGGGTACGGTAGATGTCTCTAACCATGTGAAGTCACTAATTGAGCGTGTGGGGGCAAAAAATTCGGCGATCCAGATCTCCGTGGCATACGATGCGGCGGACAGTATCAAGTCTTCGCTGAGTTCTGTTGCGCAAACACTTGTTCTTGGCGTCCTGTTTTCGATGTTGGTGTTGTTTATCTTCTTTGGGGATTTCAAGGCAAGTCTGATCGTTGGAAGTTCCATGCCGATCTCTCTTCTCGCAACACTGATCTTTATGAGTTTTGCGGGATTCTCATTGAATGTAGTTACAATGGGCGCGCTGGTCATCGCGATCGGTATGATGGTTGACGCATCGATCGTAGTACTGGAGAGCTGTTTCCGGCTGAAAGATGAAAAGCCGGACTACAAGGATGCGGCGATGGTCGGCACAAAGGTGGTGGCATCATCGGTGTCGGCGTCGACGATCACAACCGTTGTTGTATACCTGCCGCTTGCCACGATGAAAGGACTTGCAGGGCAGCTCTTTTCACAGCTGGGATTCACGATCATCATAGCCATGATGTCGTCATTGATCGTGGCGATCACACTCATTCCGATCTTTTTCTGGAAGTACAGGCCCAGAGAGAAGAAAAACACGCTTGCAAACCAGATCGTCGGCAAGATAGGAAACGGTTACAAGACGCTGTTGAGACATATCATGCTGAAGAAAAAGACGGTTATGCTTGTGGCGGTGGGGCTTTTGGTGCTTGCATTCGCGCTGGCGGGGCAGCTTGACCAGGAACTGATGTCAGCGACAGGTCTTGACAATATGAGCATTACTGTTGAACAGCGGTCGGGGACACGTCTTGAGGTGATGGATGAGAATATTCAGTTTATTGAACAGATGGTGATCGATGATACGGATTTTGCAGGCTGCAATCTCACGATCAGCGGTTCCTCAGCGACGATCACAGCATATCCTTCGGATACCTGTGACAAGAGTATCAGCCAGCTCGTGGACGAGTACAATGCGAAACTGATGGATAGTACGAACATGAGTGTGATCGTATCGGCATCAGGAAGCGGTATGTCTGCGATGATGAGTGTTATGTCGAGTACAGAGGTCGACATGAGCGGTGACAACATTGAGGATCTCAAAACTGCCGCGAGGCAGGTCGATGCGATCATGATGGATATCCCGGGTGTGATCAAGACTTCGAGCAATCTGACATCGGATGCCACACAGGTAAAGATACAGATCGACCCGTTAAAATGTATGAACGTAGGACTTACTGCAGTGCAGGTGGCAAGTGAGATGTACAATGCCAGCAGCGGAGTAGAAGTCATGGATATGACGATCGGGACGGAGGAGTATTCTGTGAGGATGGAATATCCAAAGGACAGCTATGTCAATATGAATCAGCTGTTAAATCTCGAGATCGCCACGCCCATGGGAAGTGTGATCACTGTGGGGGATGTGGCAGAGGCAGTGTACTCCGATGTGCCAAATACTCTTGTGCGGGAAGATGGCAGATATCAGGTCGCTATTACAGCATACACGACGGAAGAGGCAAAGTTTACAGCACAGAGTGCGATCGTAGAGGCGGTAGATGCTGCAGAGCAGAGAGGTGAGTTTCCGGAAGGTGTAAGCCAGACGCAGAGTGTGATGAATGAGATGATCATGGAAGAATTTACAGCGATTGGAAAGGCGATCTTCACAGCGGTTTTCCTGATCTTCCTTGTGATGGCTATGCAGTTTGAGTCACCGGTCTTCTCGCTTATGGTCATGCTCAGCATCCCGTTCAGTCTGATCGGTTCGTTCTTCCTGTTGTTCATCTCAGGCTCGACGCTGAATATGACATCCTTGATGGGTGTACTGATGCTGGTGGGTATCGTGGTCAATAACGGTATTTTGTATGTAGATACGACCAATCAGCTAAAGGAGACGATGCCGCTGAACGATGCGTTGATGGAGAGTGGGCGCCTGCGCCTGCGCCCGATCCTCATGACGACGCTGACAACTATCTTGTCGATGATACCGATGATATTTACCCAAAATGAGAATGCGGCAATGATGAAGGGAATGTCGCTCATCATTATTGGCGGTCTGGTCACATCCACGCTATTGATATTGTTATTATTGCCAAGTTTTTACCTGCTGATGAGCAAACAGGGCAGAAAAGAGGCAAAGGAAAGAAGAAAAATGAAGCGCCAGAGGCGGCTTGCAGAAAAAAACAAATAATATTTTATCAAAAAATCCATATACTACAATTGGTCAAAATTATGCAATGATTAAACTTAGTAAGGTAGTGAATGGATGAAAGCAGGGAACACAAGACATACTGCACTGAGCAGGCAGATGAAATATCTCTTATTTTTATATGTTTTTCTGGGGTTTGCGATCGGATTATTTTGCTGGGCGACCTACGCACATTATCAGAGTACTGTTCCAAGCACGATCAGTATCAAGGCTGGAACGAGCGAGGAATTTAATCTGCGCATTCCGGCATCAGGAGTTCTCAGCACGGATTCTGAGACGATTCTGGCACTCAATCAGCCGCTTACGATCGTAGCAGGAGAAACGACAAATTCCTATCAGATGCGGCTGAAACTTTTTGGCATTGTACCACTCAAAGATGTAGATATTCAGGTGATAGAGAATACAACCCTGACACCGGTCGGAAGGCCGATCGGTATCTATGTCAGGACCCAGGGGGTTTTAGTGGTAGATACAGGTAGTTTTGAGGGGGCAAACGGTGACAAGTACGCGCCTTCGGAGTATAAGCTGCAGGCAGGGGACTATCTCACTGCGATGGATGGAATGGCGATCAGTGACAAGAGACAGGTCCGGGAGTATGTAGAAAACGGCAGTGGGGCGGAGATCATTTTTCAGGTTTCCAGAAAGGACGAGCTGATCCAGGTGAGGATCAAACCGGAGGCGGATGCCAATAATGTCTATAAGATGGGTGCGTGGCTCAGGGACAGTGCCCAAGGGATAGGAACAATGACTTATATAGATGAACAGAACCAATTTGGGGCATTGGGACATGGCATCAACGATATGGATACGGGAGAGCTTTTGAAATTGGGAAGCGGGCTTTTATACCATACGGAGATCGTGGCAGTCAAACGCGGTGAGAGAGGAGATCCGGGGGAACTCACAGGTGTGATCGAATACAAACCAGATCAGGTGTCAGGCGTGATCATGGATAATACGATACAGGGCATCTATGGCATGGCAAACGCAGAACTTTTAAATGAATATACTGCTGGCAGGGAGGCACTGCCCATAGCGTTGAAGCAGGAGGTGGCAGCCGGTCCGGCGCAGATACTGTGCACCATTGATGGCGAGGCGAAGTACTATGACATAGAGATCACAAAACTTACCCCGGGTAAGGAGGCTTTGAACCGTCAGATCTCCCTCGAGGTCACAGACACGGAATTGTTATCAGTCACAGGCGGGATCGTCCAGGGTATGTCTGGAGCGCCTATCGTACAAAACGGAAGATTTGTCGGTGCGGTGACGCATGTACTTGTTCAAGATAGTACAAAAGGATACGGAATATTTATCGAGGATATGCTGGGGCATTGATCGTGTATTTACTTATGTGACACAAAAGCTTTCACCCTGTGAGTGAAAGCTTTTGTGTTGTGTGTATGATCTTGGATCATGCCTGTGCATCGATAATGGACACGCCGATCTTATCGGGCTGAAGGATGTCATTGAAGATGTCTTTGCAATATTCTGACGCAGCCTTTCCGAATGACGCATTTTTACCGAACAACGAATGGTATGCATTCCGGAAATCAGCAGTAGTCATATCAATGCTGGCATCGAATATCATGTTTTTCTGTCCGCTGTCAAAGGTCAGACCAATCTTTGCAAGCTGCTCCTTCTGCTGGAGGCACAGTTTATTCAGGCTGTCTACATTTTCATTTTTGATCGTGCTGTCTGTGTTGTATATGGACTGTGCAAAAATGGGCAGCAGCGTTTTCATGGATTTCTGAGCATCAGTGTCAGAGAGCTGACCGGATTGGACCATATCGTCAATAGATATCAGGGTCGATGTGGTCTGTCCTGCAAGTGTTATCAGGGCGGCGAGCGTCATATCTTTTTCGTTGTATTTATGGGTTTGATTTACCTTGTATTCATTGATGTCGTACTGTGCATCGCTGGTAGTTTCATCCACCTTGCGCATGATCTTATCGATCTGTCCGATGAAGGAATCATGACCTTCAAAAAGCGTATTGATCGCTTTTTCAGAGACGTTTGAGAACGTTTTGCTGTCCAGTACATACCTGCCGTTGATGTTTTCGACACCTATTTTTTTCAGTTTGTTCTCATTTTCAGAGAAGAGTTTTTCAAGCTTTGAGAGCTGCTTCTGTACATCTTCATCCGTGACCTTGGAGGAGCTGTTTTTCATATCATTATAAGACTTCAACAGATCATCCACCTGGGTTTCAAGCAAATCTCTCGAGATCCCGCCCGCCGAATAGCGTTTCAGTTTCTTGACATTTTTCTTGAAAGACGCTGCTTTATTCTGCAGTTTCTCAATATCTTCATCCGTTTCCGTTATTTTTCTGGTAAAGGAATGTGTATAGGAAAAATTATTATTTTTGATATCTAAAATAAGGTCAAATGGTTTGTATTGAATGTTCATGCAGATCCCTCCCTAAGTATATATAAATGTTATCGGCAGATTTGTGTCAAAGTTAAAGGGCTTTCGGGAGAATAAAAAATTTTCAGTAGCAATTCTTGCAAGTATATGATACACTACAAAGTGATGCATTAGCGTTTGGACTATGTAAACTTAAGAGGTGCATGGATCGCAGGGACAGTTTATGAAACGAGGAGGATGAGAATTGGATAGAAATACCACAAAGAAAAATATTATAGAACTGAAGCATATCAGCCGTACTTTTGATGACGGATTTCGTGTGGTTGACGATTTCAACCTTACAGTGCAGAGAGGAGAGTTCGTCACATTCCTGGGACCTTCGGGCTGTGGGAAGACGACGACACTGCGCATGATCGCAGGTTTTGATAAACCGACAGAGGGTGAGTTGTTGCTGAACGGTGAGGATATTCGGGACCTTCCACCCAATAAACGTCCCATCAATACAGTTTTTCAGCGATATGCACTGTTTCCGCACTTAAACGTATTTGAGAATGTTGCCTTTGGCTTAAAATTGAAGAAACTTCCGAAAGCGGATATTGTAAAGAAAGTCAAGAAAGCACTGGAGATGGTGGATCTTGAGGATTTTGAGGACAGGGGGATACAGACCCTTTCCGGTGGCCAGCAGCAGCGGATCGCGATCGCGCGGGCGATCGTCAATGAGCCGGAAATCCTGCTGCTCGATGAACCGTTGGGGGCGCTGGACTTAAAGATGCGCAAGGAGATGCAGCTTGAATTAAAGGGTATGCATGAGAAACTGGGGATCACATTCATCTATGTGACACATGACCAGGAGGAGGCACTCACGATGTCGGACAAGATCGTGGTGATGTCTGAGGGAAAGATCCAGCAGATCGGCACGCCGGAGGATATCTACAATGAGCCCAGAAATGCTTTTGTTGCCGATTTTATCGGGGAGAGTAATATTTTTAGTGGTATTATGACTGGGGAGTACAGAGTGCGGTTCTGTGGTGCGGAGTTTGAATGTGTGGACGATGTCGAGCACGGCACGATGATCGATGCGGTGGTGAGACCGGAGGATGTGTCGATCACGACACCGGAACAGGGGATCATCAGAGGCAGGGTGACTTCTGTCATATTCAAGGGAGTACACTATGAGATCACAGTGCAGTCCGGCAAGAATGAGATCGTGATACAATCCACCAGAAAAGCGGAGTTGAACGCGGTGGTAGGGTTGTGTATCGAGCCGGAGGGGATTCATATCATGCTTGCTGAGAATACAATCAATCGTATCGAATCCGGGCTGGACAAGGAATACAAACTGCTGTTTCTCGGGGGGATGCTCGACTGTGACCTGACGGAACTGATACCGGGTTCTTCGTTCAATACGAATGGTGCACTTGTGGACGCTCATGGTGATGTGGTCGAGCCGGACCGCATCAAGGTGGTCGTGTCTGTAAAGCCGGATGATATCGCTATGAGCGACGATCAGGAAGCAGGTATTATCAGGGGACATATCATCAATCTGATCTATAAGGGCGACCATTACAGTTATGTGGTACGGACGGAGGAGGATGAGGATTTTATCGTGTCGGACGAGTATCTCTGGAACATGGATGATTATGTGAGCCTGATGATACCGAAAGAGAAGATTCAATATGCGATTAAGAAATAAGGAGGAGAGGATGGACAAATTTCGTTTTCAGAGATCACAGCTGTGCATTCCGTATGGTCTTTTTCTGGTATGTTTTGTGCTGGCGCCTCTGATCGTTATCATATATTATGCATTTACAAACGGGGAAGGACAGTTTTCGCTGGAAAATCTGGTTGGATTTTTTTCCAGCTCCAATACGATCGGAACGCTTGCCTACAGTCTGGGGATCGCGGTCGCCACGACATGTTCCTGTCTGATGCTGGCATATCCGATAGCGTATATCCTGGCACGGAGTGATATGAAACATAAATCTGTGGTACTCATGATCTTTGTCATGCCCATGTGGATCAATTTTACACTTAGGATCACAGCGCTGAAAGAGATCCTTACCATGGTGGAGGGAAATCTCGCTTACCATCCGTTCTTCAACACGCTGATCGGAATGACGTACGATTTTCTGCCATTTATGATCCTGCCTATTTATACGACTTTGTTAAAGCTCGACGGAAGTCTTCTGGAGGCGGCGGCAGATCTTGGGGCAGACACGGTACGGATTTTCCTGAAAGTGACGCTTCCGCTGTCTGTGCCGGGGATTATAAGCGGCATTGTGATGGTGTTTTTGCCGTCCATGACGAACTATGTTGTGCTCGACATGCTCTACAACAGCACTTATATCATGGGAAGTCTGATCGGAGCGTATTTCAGTGCCTATGACTGGCATAATGGTTCGATGATCGCATTGATCCTGTTGGTGATCATTTTGGTGTTTACGCTGTTTACGAACCGCTATGCAGATCAGGATGCAGGCAGCAGCAGGGGAGGTGTGCTCGGGTGATGAAAAAGGTGGTCAGCAGGGCATTTCTGGTATTGATGGTGATACTGCTGTATATGCCGATCTTTGTACTGGCGGTGTACAGTTTTACAGACTCTGCAAATATTGGGGCAATACATGGTTTTTCGCTGAAAAACTACGAGACATTGTTTACCAAACCTGATCTGAGAGCAATGATTTTTGGAACGCTTGTTCTGGCGATCGGTTCGGCTTTCGTCTCAACGATCCTTGGTACTTTTGGCGCTGTGGGTGTCTTTTATTCAGGACGGATCGGAAATGCCATAGTGGGGGCACTCAACCAGGTGCCTGTCGTGAACGCCGAGGTGGTGACAGCGTTTTCATTGTGTATTCTACTGATCGGAGTGTGCGGCGTGGACAAGGGCAGTTTTATTTCACTGCTGATCGGACATGTGGTGCTGGAGGCGCCTTTTGTGTACTTGTCTGTCGTGCCAAAGCTCAAGCAGATGGATAACAGTCTGTATGAGGCTGCGCTTGATCTGGGGGCCTCTCCGGCGATGGCGTTGAGGCGTGTAGTGTTTCCCCAGATTTTTCCAGGTGTTGTCTCTGGTTTTGCGCTGGCAGTCACGCTGTCTCTGGATGACTATTTCATCACCAGCTATACCAAGCCTGCAACTTTTGACACGATCAGCACATATGTGGTAAATGCAACAAGGGGATCCCAGACAGAGATCAAGACAGCACTTTGGGCGCTTTCCACGATCATATTTGTAGTGGTTGTGCTGATGGTAATGATTATGAATATGAGTGGGAATAAAGATGACAAAAATGAAAAAGGGGCGGGTGCGGAAAATGGCAAAGACAGGTAACAGTGCGGCACTTGCTGTGTTTGGTACGTTTGCGGCGTGGTACGTTTGCAGCGGGACGGTATGCGCGGGCGAGGAACCTGTCACGCTGCGCGTGTGCAACTGGGAGGAGTATATTGACCTCGGCGAATGGGATGAAGATGAGGTGATCACGCTTGATAACGGCGTTGTGATCTATGGGGAAAGACCGCTTTATGAGGAGTTTGAGGATTGGTACAGAGAGACTTATGGCAGGGAGGTGCGGGTAGAATACTCTTGTTTTGGAACAAATGAGGACCTCTACAATCAGTTAAATATGGGTGATACTTATGATCTGGTGTGTCCTTCGGAGTACATGATCATGAAACTGATAGCGGAGGACAAACTTCTGCCATACTCAGATGGATTTTATGATATGAATGATACCAATAACTTTTATATCAACAATGTGTCGCCTTTCATCCAAAAGACTTTGGAGGACAATGAGATCGGCGGGGAGCGCTGGAGTACGTATGCGGCTGGATATATGTGGGGGATTACGGGAATTTTGTACAATCCAGAGCTTGTGACGGAGGAGGAAGCATCGACGTGGGAGATCTTTGGCAATCCGAAGTTCAACAGACAGATCACTTTGAAAGATAATGTGCGTGATTCTTATTTTGCAGCGCTTGGGATCCTGAAGGCGGATGTGCTGACAGATGAGGATTTTATCCAGTCGACGGATTATCATGACCGGTTGACGGACCTGATGAATGATGTGAGCCCGGAGACGATCGGGCAGGCGCAGGAGCTTCTAGATGACCTGATGGACAATGTGTATTCCCTTGAGACAGACAGCGGGAAAGCGGATATGATAACGGGCAAGATCGTGGCAAATTATCAGTGGTCAGGCGATGCGGTCTATGCCATGGACCAGGCGGATGAGGATGATTTTGAGCTGAAATTTGCAGTGCCGAGGGAGAGCACCAACCTCTGGTTTGATGGCTGGGTCATGTTGAAGAGCGGCATTGATGACAGTGAAGACAAACAACATGCGGCGGAGGCGTTTGTTAATTTTCTATCAAGGACCGATAATGCTGTCAGGAATATGTATTATATCGGGTATACTTCCTCGATCGCAGGCAATAAAGAGGACAATACCATATATGAGTATATAGACTGGTGTTATGGCGCCGGCGGGGAGGATGAGGATATCATGGAATATCCTCTGGGGTATTTCTTTAGCGGAGATAACAGCGATGAAGACTATATCCTGCAGTCGACGGGCAGCCAGATGGGCAGACAGCTCTACAGTCAGTACCCGCCGCAGGATGTCATGGACAGGACTGCGGTCATGCGGTATTTTGATACGGACGCGAACAAGGCGATCAATCAGATGTGGATCAATGTCAGGTGTTTTGATATTGCCGATGTACCGACAGGTGTCTGGATGGCGCTGCTTGCAGGACTGCTTGTGCTGGTGTGGCTGGGGTACGGAAGGAGTAAGAGGAGATAGTTATGTCAAATTTTGATCAGAGTAGAATTCGTAATTTTTGCATTGTGGCGCATATCGATCACGGTAAGTCCACACTGGCAGACAGGATCATAGAGAAGACGGGACTTTTGACGAGCCGTGAGATGCAGGATCAGATCCTTGACAATATGGAACTGGAGCGGGAGAGAGGGATCACGATCAAGGCGCAGACTGTCCGCACCGTATATAAGGCACAGGACGGGAATGAATATATTTTGAACTTGATCGATACGCCGGGACACGTTGATTTTAACTATGAAGTAAGCCGTGCGCTGGCTGCCTGTGACGGGGCGATCCTGGTGGTAGATGCGGCGCAGGGGATCGAGGCGCAGACACTTGCCAACGTGTATCTGGCGCTTGACCATGATCTTGACGTTTTTCCGGTGATCAACAAGATCGATCTTCCGAGTGCGCGTCCTGACTGGGTGAAGAATGAGATCGAGGATGTCATCGGCATTGAGGCGCAGGATGCGCCGCTGATCTCGGCAAAAAACGGCGTCGGTATCGAGGAGGTCCTAGAGGCGGTCATCCAAAAGATCCCAGCGCCCGGCGGCAGTGCGGACAACCCGCTGCAGGCGCTGATCTTTGACTCGGTCTACGATCCTTACAAAGGTGTCATTGTGTTCTGCCGCATTATGGAAGGGAACGTTTCCAAGGGAACGAAGATAAAGATGATGGCGAGCGGGGCGGCGTTTGATGTGGTGGAAGTTGGATATTTCGGGGCGGGGCAGTTTATTCCCTGTGATGGATTGTCAGCCGGAATGGTTGGTTATCTGACAGCGTCCATCAAAAATGTAAAGGACACAGCGGTCGGGGATACTGTCACAGATGCGGAGAACCCTTGTGCGGAGCCGCTTCCGGGATATAAGAAAGTGCAGTCCATGGTCTACTGTGGACTTTACCCTGCAGATGGTGCAAAGTACCCGGATCTGAGAGATGCGCTGGAAAAGCTGCAGTTAAATGACGCGTCGCTTTTCTATGAACCGGAGACTTCCGTGGCGTTAGGATTTGGTTTTCGATGTGGTTTTTTGGGACTGCTGCATCTCGAGATCATTCAGGAGCGGCTGGAGCGTGAGTACAATCTGGATCTGGTGACGACAGCGCCGGGCGTAGTCTACAAGGTCCACAAGACAAACGGCGATATCGTCGAACTGACCAATCCATCCAATCTGCCGGATCCGTCGGAGATCGACTATATGGAGGAGCCGATCGTGAGTGCCGAGATCATGGTGACAACGGAGTTTATCGGTTCCATTATGGAGCTTTGCCAGGAGAGGCGTGGGCGCTATCTCGGCATGGACTATGTGGAGGAAACGCGCGCATTGTTAAAATACGATCTGCCATTGAATGAGATCATCTATGATTTCTTCGATGCGCTCAAGTCGCGATCGAGAGGGTACGCTTCATTTGACTATGACATCAAGGGTTATGAACAGTCTGAGCTTGTCAAGCTTGACATTCTGATCAATAAGGAGGAAGTGGACGCACTGTCTTTTATAGTACACAAAGAGTCCGCATATAACAGAGGCAGGCGCATGTGCGAAAAATTGAAAGACGAGATACCAAGACATCTTTTTGAGATCCCGATACAGGCGGCTGTGGGAGGCAAGATCATCGCGCGTGAGACGGTGAAGGCCATGCGAAAAGATGTTCTTGCCAAATGCTATGGCGGAGATATCACGCGGAAGAAAAAGCTGCTTGAAAAGCAGAAAGAAGGAAAGAAACGAATGCGTCAGGTGGGCAGTGTGGAGATACCGCAGAAAGCGTTTATGTCAGTGTTGAAACTGGATGATTCGAAGTAGGATATTAGCGTATTTTTAGACTCTTCAGAAAAAGGAAAGGAGTACAGAGAGATGGACAATGCATTTAATTCTCCAGCGCAGGTGCTGGAAGCAAATATGAAGGCAGGGGAGGGAAAGGCAAAACTCCCGATATTGAAGTGCATACTGCTGGGCATCATGGCAGGTGCTTTTATCGCATTTGGCGGCGCGTCGAGCAACGCGGCAGTGCACAACATTGCCAATCAGGGATTATCCAAAACGCTTGCGGGCTGTATCTTCCCGGTAGGCCTCATGATGATCGTGTTTGTCGGAGGGGAACTCTTTACAGGAGATTGTCTGATGATCGCAGGGGTAGTTGACAGGCGATTTAATGCGTTTGCGATGATCAAAACGCTTGTTCTTGTGTTTTTCAGCAATATGATCGGCGCAGTTCTGATCGCGTCGCTGGTATATTTCAGCGGACTGCTGGATTACACGGGTGGAGCGCTGGGTGCTTTCACGATCAAGGTAGCCTACGGAAAGGCGACGATCACGCCGTTTAAGGCGGTCTGCTCAGGGATCCTCTGCAATATCCTCGTGTGCATGGCAGTGCTGATGGCAACTGCGGCAAAAGACATCGCAGGCAAGGTCTGGGCGATCTTCTTCCCGATCGCTGCGTTTGTCATCGGCGGCTGGGAGCACTGTGTGGCGAATATGTTCTATATTCCGGCGGGCATCATCGCGGGCACAGACAGTACATATGTGGCAAAGGCGCAGGAGCTGTATGGCATCACGGCGGAACAGATCGCTGCAGACCTGAATATCGGCGGCTTTGTGTCCAATCTGATACCGGTCACGATCGGCAATATCCTCGGCGGTATGGTATTTATCGCACTCCCGCTGTATGCGATCCACAAGAGCAAATTGGTCAATAAGACGAAGTAGCGAGAGCGGCAGCAGGACAAGGGATCCTGTGTGCGGTGAAAGACTGAGAATCGGAATTTGGAAATCAAGAATCAGGAATAAACAGTAGACTTAAATCGGAAATCAGCGATCGGAAACACGACAGTCGGGCAGGGAGATACCTGCTCGATTTGTTCTGCACAGAGGCAGACCGGCAAAATTATTTGAGGAGTGATGAGAATGAATGACAAACTGACAAGAAATGATATCAGGAAGATGGAGGAGGAGATCGAGCACAGAAAGCTCGTGGTGCGCAAGGAGGCGTTAGAGGCGGTGAAGGAGGCGCGCGCGCAGGGGGATCTGAGTGAGAATTTCGAGTACTATGCAGCAAAGAAATACAAGAACCAGAATGAGAGCCGCATCCGTTATCTGGAGCGTATGATCAGGACAGCACAGATCATAGAGGACGACGCCGGGGAGGATGAGATCGGGTTGAACAAGACCGTGGAGGTCGAGTTTGTGGAGGACGGTACGATCGAGACGTACCGCATGGTGACTACTGTGCGGAACAATCCGCTGCAGGGACTCATCAGCATTGATTCTCCGATCGGGAAAGCGCTCGCGGGTCATAGGTGCGGTGATACGGTGCATGTGCAGGTGAACAGTGATTTCGGCTATGATGTGGTGGTCAGGTCTGTGGAGAATACGCCGGATGACGATTC
>CAJUQU010000056.1:13558-17198 GCA_910588595.1 uncultured Lachnospiraceae bacterium
ATATAGGAATCTTATCAATGCTGAAAATATCACCAAATACTATACAGACACACCGCTTTTTGAGGAGGCTTCCTTCACGATCGACGAGATGGAGAAAGTGGGGATCATCGGCATCAACGGCACGGGAAAGACGACCCTGCTGAAGATACTCATCGGTACGGAGACGCCGGACAAAGGTACAGTCACAAGGGCAAACAATATCGTGATCCGGTACCTGCCCCAGACGCCGGATTTTGACAGGGATGCGACAGTGCTCGAGGCAGTCATGGCGGGAAACCGCGCGCATGACAATGAATGGACGCTGGAGAGTGATGCCAGGACGATGCTGCAGAGACTGGGTATCAGTGAATACGGACAGAAGGTCGACACGATGTCGGGCGGTCAGCGCAAGCGCATCGCGCTCGCCAGCACACTGCTGTCAAAAGCGGATGTGCTGGTGCTTGACGAGCCGACCAACCATCTGGATTCCACCATGGCAGACTGGCTCGAGGAATATCTGAAAAATTTTCGGGGAGCCCTGGTCATGGTGACGCACGACCGGTATTTTCTCGACAGTGTGTCGAACCGGATCGTGGAGATCGACAAGGGGAAGACCTACAGCTACCAGACAAACTACACAGGTTTCCTGGAGTTGAAGGCGCAGCGCGAGGACATGGAACTTGCCGCAGAGCGGAAACGGCAGAGCATCCTGCGCGTGGAGATCGAGTGGATGAAGAGAGGCGCGCGCGCCAGGAGCACCAAGCAGAAGGCACATATACAGCGCTATGAGAGTCTCGCGGCGCAGAGCGGACCGCAGCAGGATGCGCAGCTCGAGCTGAGCAGCGTTTCCACCCGCATGGGCAGGACGACGGTGGAGCTTAGAAATATCACAAAAGGCTATGACGGAAAGACCTTGATCAACGATTTCAGTTATATTTTCCTGAAAAATGACAGGATCGGTTTTATCGGGGAAAACGGCTGTGGAAAATCGACGCTCATGAGAGTGCTCTGCGGCATGGAGCAGCCGGATGCGGGAGAGGTGGTCACAGGGCAGACGATCAGGATCGGGTACTACGCGCAGGAGATCAAAAACGACGAGAGCGCAGGTCTGGCGTACATGAGACCGGACATGCGCGTCATAGATTATATTCGGAACACCGCAGAGTATGTGCAGACGGTGGACGGTTCTGTCTCGGCGTCCGTCATGCTCGAGAGGTTTCTGTTTCCGCCGGAGAAGCAGTACGGGCTGCTCGGCAAGCTTTCGGGCGGGGAGAGACGCAGGCTGAACCTGCTGCGTGTGCTGATGGAGGCGCCCAATGTGCTGATCCTCGATGAGCCCACCAATGATCTGGATATACAGACACTCACGATCCTGGAAGACTATCTCGACCATTTCGACGGCATTGTGATCGCCGTTTCCCATGACCGCTATTTTCTGGATCGGGTGGTGAGACGGATCTTTGCATTTCAGGGCGGCGCGATCAGGCAGTACGAGGGCGGTTTCACGGATTATCAGGTGAGGCTGCAGGAGGAAGACGGCAGCAGTGCAAGAGCTTCCGGCGAAAAAAATACAGTGCGGGCAGAAGGAAAGCCCGGCGTAAACCTCAAAAATGTGAAAAACCGTCAGGACAAACTCAAATTCTCCTATAAGGAGCAAAAAGAGTACGAGTCGATCGAGGATGAGATCACAGCATTGGAGGAAAAAATAGAAAAACTGGAAACGGATATGGCAGAGCATGCCAGTGATTTTGTGAAACTGAACGCACTTGCAAAGGATAAGGAAGCGGCGGAACAGCTCCTCGAGGAGAAGATGGATCGCTGGATGTACCTGCAGGAGCTGGCGGAAAAAATCGCCGGGCAGGACAAATAACAGGAGGCGGGAACCGAACAGAATGTGAAAAAAATGTGAAGTGCAAAGATAGTATTGACTTATCAATTTTTATGGCATAAACTATGTTAGTGCACGAACAGTTCGGTGCCGAACAAACTGGGCTGCCAAAACAGCGGTCACAATAGCGCGGTAAAACAGGACGCGGTTGTGATACAGATGATTATAGATGTAATATAGAAATGAAAAGAAGAAAAAAGAAAAAAGAAGAAAAGAGGTGCGTGCGGTATGGACGAGGACAACAGCTGTCGCGGTAATGTACCGGAACCGAACGAGATCGTGAAACTGATCCGGGAGCTGAACAGTGCGTTCAAAAAGAATTTTATAACCTGTGGGACAGCGGCAGGGCTTGATGAAGTGACACTCATGCATGGCTGGATCATGGGATATCTTTATCACAATCAGGACAAAGCGGTCTATCAGAAAACGATCGAGTCGGATTTCGGCATCAAGAGATCTACCGTGACAACGATATTGCAGCTCATGGAAAAAAAGGGGTATATCAGGCGGGAGGCAGTGGAAGGCGATGCCAGGCTCAAGCGGATCTTTTTGACAGAGCAGGGCAGGGAGACTGCGGCCAGGACAAAGATGATGATCGAGCGCATGGAGAAGAATGTGGTCGAGGGGATCGGGGAAGACGAGCGCGAAGTCTTCTGCAGGGTCGCCCGAAAGATCCTGTCCAACATAAATCAATAGCCGGATAGATCCAGGGCTTTTATTGATAGACAGATAATAATAACATGAGAATGGAGGTTTATTTATGCTGAAGGTATTGGGCGCACAAATCAGGGAATTTAAAAAAGATTCCATACTTACGCCTGTTTTCATGATCCTGGAGGTTATCATGGAAATGATCATCCCGCTGCTGATGGCATCGATCATCGATGACGGAGTGAATGCAGGAAACCTGAACCATATTTATAAAATCGGCGGTCTGATGATCGTGATGGCGCTGATCGGCTTGTGGGCAGGTCTCATGGGGGCAAAGTACGGTGCCAGGGCATCGACGGGCTTTGCGAGGAACCTCAGAAAGGCAATGTTTGAGAACATCCAGACATACTCGTTCTCAAATATTGACAAGTACTCTACATCAAGCCTGATCACGAGGCTGACGACGGACGTGACCAACATACAGAATGCATATCAGATGATACTGCGCATGGCGATGCGCGCACCGGCGTCCATGATCATAGCCATGGTCATGGCATTTTCCATCAATGCGCGGCTTGCCAGTATTTATCTGGTGGCAGTACTGTTCCTCGCAGTCTGTCTCGCCTTTATCATTCCAAAGGCAAACAAGTATTTTCGTCAGGTGTTTGAGAAGTATGGTGATCTGAACGCGAGTGTCCAGGAAAATGTGTCTGCGATCCGAGTCGTAAAGGCATACGTGCGTGAGGATTATGAGAGGGATAAGTTTGCGAAGGCAAACCAGAACATCTACAATATGTTCTTAAAGGCGGAGAAGCTGGTCGTCATCAATATGCCCCTGATGATGGTGACAGTGTACGGATGCATCCTGCTGATCTCATGGTTCGGGGCAAAGACGATCGTTGCGGGGGGACTCACGACAGGTGAGATGATGAGCCTGCTGGCATACTGCATGAATATCCTGATGAGCCTCATGATGGTATCGATGATCTTCGTCATGCTGTCGATGAGCTATGCGAGCGCAAAGCGTATCTCGGAGGTACTGACAGAACAGACAGATCTCAGGAATCCGGAGGATCCGGTCACAGAGGTGAAAGATCGGAAGAGCACACGTCTGAACTCCAG
>CAJUQU010000057.1 GCA_910588595.1 uncultured Lachnospiraceae bacterium
TAGATTCTTCCATAGGGCAGATCTGCACTCTGAAATGTGTTATAAAACCCGCGCAATGGCTCGGGGATCTTTTCACTTTCCGCAGTTGTCCGATCATTCATGACATACTGCGCCCCGATTTCATTCAAATACTTCATAAATCTGTTCATGCTTCCCCCTACATACCATGCAGCATGTTCATCCAGATACTCCTCCACCCCGTCGTATTCATCACACGGCACGCTCTGCGGAAACCGAATAAAGGAACCCTCTGGCTCGACCGAACCGCACTCTTGCTTTCTCTAGATGATGCTTTCCCTAATGATAAAACCTGTCGAGATTCCTGACAAACACTTTTGGAGGTCTATGTCCTCCATTTTGTGTCTGCCTGTCTGTCTCGAGCACATACTCTGCGATCTTGCGCCGGAAATTCGGTTTGATCAGCTCCTGACCGGATATCAGCTCCACAGCCTCCTGCAGATCCGTCAACGTAAAATACTCCGGCATAAAGTCAAAGGCGATCCGTATATCACTCCCTAACATGCGCCGGAGCCGGTTAAAGACACTTGTGATGATCTTTGCATGGTCAAAGGCGATCCCCTGCGACTGTACGATATCATAGGTAACGATCTCATGATAATCGCGGTATTCAATATGTTCCCTGATCACTCCGCGAAGACTGACAGCCGCATTTTCGTCCGCTGCCTCACTATCCTGCAGCGACAGCTCATACTCACGGTCACAGGTGACGACGTTGTCCTGTTCCTGCCTCCTGTCTGCCGTCTTTCGCACAGTGATGTCAAACCATGCCGCCTCACCGGCATCACCGCTCGCCTCTAGATGCCCGTTTGCAAGGTCGTCCTCATTCAGCACTGCGACAAAAGCCTGCGAGACGATCCACCCCCTGGGATCGCGCCCGCTGTCGCTGAATACATCGCACAATTCCAGATATGCCTTGTCTGTGCCTGTCTCCTCCTTCAGCTCGCGCCTTGCGGTCTCCTGTATCGTCTCCCCCTTCTGCATGAAGCCGCCCGGAAGCGCCCACTCCCCCTGAAATGGCTGCTCGGCGCGCCTGATCATCAGAAGGCGCAGCGTTTTGACCGGAAGCCTGCGGTAATCAGAGCCCTCAATCTTCTTGCTGCCGATGGAGAACACAGCGATATCCGCCGCGATGGACGGACGGTCGTACTGATTGATATCATATGACTCCAAAAATTCTTGATTTTTTATTGCCTGATCTTCTTTTGCCTGACTCATTTTATCTCCTCACTTCCACTCTTGTTTGCGAACAATTCGAACGAAAAACAAATTCATATTAATGCAACTGTCTGCCTCAATGATTCGTTTATCAGATTCTGAATCAGCAAGATCATTGTATCAGAGTTCAGGATGTTATCCATCAACTCCTCCAACTTTTTCATGGATGTTATGGTAAATATATCCTTTCTCTTTCCGCTGTACGCAATTGCCAGATCTTCATTCATCACGACTGTCACAGGGTAGGAAATTGTGCTGTATTTTACAAACATCATTCTGTATTTATAATGTTCTAGCCCTTTCACTGTCAGAAAAACTTCAAACTTGTTTTGTTCCGCCCCCTGCTCTCCCAAATCCTGCTGTATATCTACAGCTAACGTATCTGGAGAAGTCTGTAAAGTCACCAAAGCAGCCAGCCCATTCTTCTTTGTATAAGAAAAAACCGGACCATCATAGCGTGCTATATTTCCCATCACATGCCCCTCTGTTGCCTGTTCGATCTGCTCTAATGATTTTTTGATGACAACGTCCGGCGTGTACTTATCCAACAATTCAAAAGAAAACTTTTCCTTATCCATTCTATCCCTCCAACTTCAACTCAATTATCTGCAATCTCACACAGTAACGGAAAATGATCACTTATATTTGGATTTGGATGTTGATTTCCATCCATTAGATCTGAGTAACTGCAAGATGTTATGATTCTCAGACTTTCCTTCTTAAACAGGGGTAAAATATCTTTACTCACAATCACTTGATCCGGCATATACCACATTGGTGAATACAATTTTGACTGATTTAAATAATACGTCCCCGGCGGATATGAAAAATCTCCCATGAAGTTCCACATTGGATTATAAAATTTTCTATACTCTGTTCCAGAAACTCTCCTTGTGGGCGGATCCATCATACCCAATACCGGCAAACCGTGAAATCCATTTGCATTTAAACAGCCCTTATCATATGGCATCTCGTTAAAATCACCTATGATGATCGTATCATGTGAATCAATACTCCGTTCCGTTTGTTTGATATCATACATGATTTCCTGTATTTTTTCAAATCTCTCATCACTCCTGTCTCCATGCATATCCGACATCAAATGCACACAACACAGAATATACCTATCCTTAACGATCTGAATTGAATGATATGTATTTTGACATCCCGGCTCTATCCTGGCATACCTGCTCCACACATCAATCCTGCTGCACCCTTCTGTGTAACATGGAACAAACCTTTGATGATTTTGTTCAAGCAGCATCTTCAATTCTCCATTGTCCGCATAATATTCAGCCATAGCGAGCATATCTATATCATAATCCCGAATCAGACTCACTATATATTTATTGATATTGGTGTTTCTATGAGTATTCCAAAATAAAATCCGCATACGCCACTTATCTTCCTTCACAGCTGTTTTAAAGTGATTGTTTTCGTCGTTCCATGACTGGCTCCATTGTATGGATTCTTTTTAACTTATACTACCATACACTTCACAATTTTTCCACCAGAACATCCTGCGGAAAGGATTTTCCAAACACGCTCTATACAAATAGGCAGCCCTGAGACTGCCCTGTTTGTACCGATATGAACCTATGATTCTGTAAACTCCTCCGGCTCAACCTCCGCGGGCAGCCGCAGATCCCCGCGCGGGCTCACGGACACGGAACCCACCTTGACGCCGTCCGGCATACAGTTGCGCTTAAACTGCTGCCTGAAAAACCGGTTGTAAAATACTTTCTGCCACTTGGAGATCTCCTCGTCGCTGAACTTGTACTCACTGCTCCGGCGGACCGCCTCCTGGCACAGGCAAAAGATCTCAGCCGGCGACATTCCATATCTCAATGTGTAGTACAGGAAAAAGTCGTGCAGGATATAGGAGCCGACGGTCTCCTCCGTCTTCTGGGCGATGGTTCCGTCCTCGTTCGGCGGGAGCAGCTCCGGGCTCACCGGCGTGTCGATGATGTCCTCGATCACTTTGCTCATCCCCGCAAACCCGTTCTCGTCCATGTAGTGGCCGACCTCGTCGACCAGCATGCGCACCAGTGTCTTGGGAATGCTCGTGTTGACGGCGTACATGCTCATATGGTCGCCGTTGTACGTGCACCACCCAAGGGCAAGCTCCGACAAGTCGCCCGTACCGACGACAAAACCGCCCACCTTGTTCGCCACGTCCATCAGGATCTGCGTGCGCTCCCTCGCCTGGCAGTTTTCATACGTGACATCGTGCACATGCTCGTCCTGCCCGATATCCCGAAAATGCTGCCGCACCGAGTCAGCGATACTGATCTCCCTGACCGTGCAGCCCAGATAATCCATCAGCGCGACCGAATTGTTTTTCGTGCGGTCCGTGGTACCAAATCCCGGCATCGTGATCCCGGTCACGGTGTCTGCGGAAAGTCCCAGATCCCTGACTGCCTGCGCGCACACCAGCAGCGCGAGCGTCGAGTCAAGCCCGCCCGACACACCGACCACGACACATCTGCTCTTTGTCGCCTCGATGCGCCTTGCAAGTGCAGTGACCTGCATTTGAAAGATATCAAGGCAGCGCTCCCTGCGGTTTGAGGACGGCACAAACGGCGTGATGGACACTTTTGCCAGAAGTTCCCGCTTCTCCATAAGGTTTTTTTTGCAAACCAGTGTTTGATAACACCGCGCGGAGAAATTGTTTTTGCACTCGGAGTACGTCTTGTTCGCGATCCTGTCGTGCCGGATCTTTGTGAGGTTAAAATCCTTCACGAGTACCGTATCGCTGAAAGGCTTTCCCTCCCCGAGAAGTTTCCCGTTTTCGTACATCAGTGCATGCCCGCTGAATACCAGGTCCGAGGCGGACTCATACTGTCCCGCGGACACATACACATAGCCGCAGATACAGCCCGCCGACGCTGCACCCAACATATTTTTCCGGTACTGCGCCTTGCCGATCACCTCGTTGGAGGCGGAGAGATTGACGATGATCTCCGCCCCGTTCAGCGCGAGCAGCCGCCCCGGTGAGATCGGCGCCCACGCGTCCTCGCAGATCTCGATGCCGACGCAGACCTTCTTGTCCGTGCCGATCTCCAGGATGACATTGTTGCCAAAAGTCGTGCGCAGCGTCTCCATTCCGCATACAAGCACCAGCTCCTGCGCGTCGCGCTCGCCGGCGCTGAACCACCTTTTTTCATAAAACTCGCCATAGTTTGGCAGATAGGTCTTTGGTATGACTGCCTCCAGCCTGCCGTTGTGGATCACCGCCGCACAGTTAAAGAGTTCTCCTGCTATTTCCAGCGGAACGCCGACGACGAGCACTGCCCCGTTTTCACCGTATTTCTTTGTGTACATGGTCAGGTCGTACAGCCCCCTGAGCGCCCTGTCGAGCAGGTTCCTGTTGTTGAACAGGTCTGCGCAGGTGTACCCTGTCATGGAAAGTTCCGGTGTCACGATCAGATCTGACTGCTCTGCCAGACTGTCGTATGCCTTGCCGATCTCCTGGCGGTTTTTTGCGACGTTTCCTATATGGACACGCGGCACCACAGCCGCTGCCCGAAATAAATTCAATGCGTTCTCCATCTCCTACGTTCCATTCCTTTTCTATTATATAGATTATTTCCTACAGTTCCTCATGCAGAAAATTCACTCTCCACCTGTATACATCCTATAATGTGCCGGTTAAAAATGTCAAGTTCTTCCGCCGGAACCCACAATTCCTGATGATAGTCCGCGCCGACAGTGTGTACGTCAAACTGCGCAGCATACGCATCATCGATCTCAAACTTTGTCACGTATCCCCTGTGGTCGTCATTATATTTTACATTCCACTGCGATGCGATCTCCGTCGCATATTTTTCATTTAATACGGGATAAAAAATCGGCTGTTCCGGCAATCTGGGCGGATACTTAGTATAACCGCTGTCCCTGATCAATTCGAACTCCTTTGTCCCTACTGGTCTGTACAATATCATCTCAGCCTCCAAAATTCCCGTTATTGAGCCTGTCTCTGATCTCGGCAAGCGACTGCTCCCGCAAAAGCACGCCGTCCCGATACACGGCTTCCAACAGGTTCTCTCTCCCGAGGATATCCACGCTTGTGTAACCGTCCTGGAAAGCCAGTGCCCCGCGCTCATCGCGGTAAACGCGGCACATTCCCTTCTGGCTCCTCTTGAACCCGCCCTCCTTGGGATCCTTGAAGATCGGGATCGGTCTGCCGTCCACCTCACAGTAGGTCGCCTTGATGCAGGAGCTGAACGTATCTCTCGTGAACGGCTTCAACAGGTCTTCCTCCTCGATGCACTGCATACTGAAACTCCCCACGCCCAGAGCCACATTGCTGCACGCAAAACCATTTTGGGTCAAAATCTTATAAATTTCCTCGCATCTGTGTATGGTGATGCTGTCTCCATAGATCGCCTTGACGTGGGGATCGAGCACTTTATATCCCTTAGCGTTTACGGTTCCGCCAAAAATATCCCACAACCTGAACACCGTTTTTGTCACGACCTCCACACAGTCCCCGCTGTCACCGCGCATCAGCATACAGCCGTTGTGCGCCATGATCTCCTCTCTCAACTGCGGCAGCACATTGTCAATGACATTCCAGTAATCGTAGGAGTCAAGAACTGCCGAAAAACTCGTGTCGGGATAGATCTCTGTGAGCAGCCTGCGGAGCAGTGTGATCTCGTCCCCGTCGACAGCGTAATTGCTGCACATCACGGAGTGCTCTGTGCTGACGGCACCGAGAGCGACCGGCTCCCTGGTACAGTCACAGCAGTACATCTGCTCCAAAAACGGGATCACCGGAACAGTCGCAGTGTTGAGAAAGGACAGGCACCAGCCCGCACTGGACTTCACTGCCGACTGCAGGCACTCCTGCCCGCGAAATGAAAAATCGCCCAGCGCCTTTGCCCTCGGCACCGCATCGTCCACCGAAATATCGTAATACCTGTTGACGATCTCCCTGTATGTCGCCCCGACTGTCGCGCTGATCATCGGATGCCACAGTTCCGCGCTGATCAGCGACTCGAGCGCCTGCGGGAGCCACGCAAAGTCGGGGTGCGTGTTGCTGATCTCAAACATCGGCACGTGCATCGGAACTCTTGTTCCCTCCGGGAGCGCCTTGATCTCTATCGGCAGATAGCCCAGTTTGTGGAGCTTCTCGATCTTTTCTGTCCTGTACGCCTTCCTGCCAAGTGCGGCGCCAAGCACCCTGTCGTACTCGCCTGCCACCTCGTCCGAGTCCCTGTCAAAAAACGCTTCATTGAAGTAGTCGATCAGATATGTCCTGATAAATGCCTGCAGCCCAAACATCACCACATGATCCCACATCTTGACACGACTCATGCGCGGCGTGAAATAGGACACCGATCTTTCTATTTTGTCCGGCAGCATGTCGGAGTGCACTGCCTTGTAAAAATCGATCAAAAGCATTGGATTTGTCCTTGTCGTCATAATACCTCCAATTCTAATATCTTGAACTTTGTGTTTTCCCTATGTTGAAAGATGCTGTCCGTCGTGTAAATCTGTTTGATGTTACTGCATTCGGGGAGCTTTCCCCTGAGTGCATTCTCCTCGCAATGGCTTACAAAGAGATAGATATCCGCCGCGCCGAGTGCCGTTAGTGCCTCCGCTGAATGGACAAATGTTCCTCCGTAAGAACAGATATCATCCACGATCAGCACATCATTTCCGGCGATCAGCTCTGTCTCCCCCGCGACGGAAAGGCTTTTGATCTCCCCTGTGCTCCACTCCCGGTTCTTGATGCCAAAGCAGTAAGGAAGTGCGATCATGCCGCTGTAACGCTTTCCTGCGCCCTCGTCAGGATAGAACATCAGCGGCTTTTTCCCGCTTCGCCGCCCGATCTCATCTATGACTTTCTCGATATATCTCTGCGGCGTGTACTGCCTCACCCTGTCGATCAATGCGAGGCTGACATTGGAATGTGCGTCGAGCACCCTCACCTCGGTAAAGTCCAGACTGTTGATCAGCTCCGCAAAATACTTGAGCGTGAACACGTCCTCCGGGTTCTTGACCCTGTCCTGCCTGGCGTTAGGGATATATGGCATATCGAGGATCAAGTCATGATACCCTGCTGCCCGGATATGTTTTGCGAGGAAATAGACCGCAAGCAGTTCTTCGTTATTTTCATAGTTCCACCGGATCGTGACAGCGCCTTTCTTTTCTGTGCTTTGTCCGCCGGCGCTGTCATTTCCTGCCTCTGATGCGTCTGTCAGCGCTTCCTTTAACAGAAGTGTACCGTCCGGAAAATAGTTGATATCTACTTTTTTGCCGTTTATTTTTATCATATTGCCCTCCGCTTATCCGCAAACCTGTCCTAATCATCCTGTCTCTGTGCGATTTTATACGATCTGGATCTGGCACATTTTCATCGCCTCGAGAGCATTGGCGTGACTCTGCGGCGTGACGCCTGCGCAGCATTTTTCGATGACCCTGATCTGTGTCTCGGGCATGTTTGCCTTGATCAGCAAAGCATTGGATATGACACAGATGTCCGTACAGAGCCCGACAAGAGTGACGCTTTCGATCTCTTCGTCCGCCTTTAAGTACTCTGCGAGCGCGACAGAGCCAAAAGTAGGTTTGTCAAATATTTTCATGGGATCCGTCCTGAGCACCTGCAGCTTTTTGTCGATCTGCCATCCGTCCGTTCCCTCGATGCAGTGCGGGACAGGGAGATTTTTGCCCTCCTGTGTCTCCATATAGTTTTCGTGGTGCGTGTCTCTTGTGAAGATCACCTCCCCGTCGAATGTCTTGATCGTCTCCGCCACATTGTCGACAATGGCAGCAGCCTCCTTTGTTCCCAGTGCCCCATCTATAAAATCCTTCTGCATGTCTACAACTATTAATACTTTTCTCATACTGATCCCTCTCCTATTTGATTTCCATTATGATTTTGCTGTTTCAGTTTTATTCTTATTATCTATTTGATAATAAGATTGTACCACTGTATTTCATATATGTCAATTACTTATTATCAAAAATATAATAAGTTTTCACCGTTCCATCCAGTCACAAATGTCAACAGTACCGCGTACACAAAAAAATCCATCTAATTATATATGATACACTAAATATTTTGATTTTTAAACCGATATTTTATTTATAGGAAGAATTTGTCATACCGCACGAAAAGCAATTGATTTTTAAGACGCAACGGTATAAAATAATAGTAACACATAAATAAAATTAATTTATTAGTGAAGGAGTGATGGATCTATGAATTTCTGGAATTCAACCAACTCAATGTTTGGCTCAAACAACTCGACAAACCTGTACAGCCTGTTCTCCGAAAGAGCTTCAATAAAAAACGGTACATACAAAAGAATGCTCACTTCCTACTTTGATACTGTAGGCAGCAGCTCGGACGGGACGTCATCTACCAGAAGGAATCGCGGTTCTGACATTATCGACAGGCTGCTCAAGGAAAAAATGTACCCCACAGTCTCCAAGGAGACAAAGGAGGCAAACTCCAACCTGACTTCAGGACTTAACAGCCTGCAGTCCTCTGTTTCTGCTTTGCAGAAGGACAGCACCTACGAGGATACGGAGAATGGCTCTACTGCAGCGGATAAGGTTTTATCTGCGGTAAAATCTTATGTGACCAGTTACAACGATGTCGTGACAGCATCCAAGAGCTCTACACTCTCCAACAAAACAGCCTACGTGGCAAACATGATGAGTGCTACCTCCAAATACTCAAAGGATCTTGCAGAGATCGGCGTCTCTCTCAAGCAGGACGGAACACTTCAGCTTGATGAGACCAAGTTAAAGTCCACTGACATCTCCAAGGTACAGAAGCTGTTTTCATCGGACAATATTCAGAGCTATGGCTCCACGATCGCTTCCCGCGTGAAGTTCGCAGGCGGTGGTTCAAGCTCTTCCACGAACAAGACCGACAATAAGACAGACACAGACACCGATACAAAGAAGCCTGCCATCACAGGTGCTGCCGGTCTCAAGACAGACGGCGAGGCACTCGCATCGAGTGATCTGTACGCCAAGAGCAAGGATCAGGACGGCAATGAGACCTACAATGTCAACAAGATCCTCTCCACAGCAAAGAGCTTTGTGAGCAATTACAACAAAATGTTTGACAACGCCGAATCCAGTTCCAACTCAGGCGTGATATCGAATCTGGCATACATCAGGGAGCGGACGAAGAACAATACGAAAAAGCTCGAGGAGTTCGGCTTCAGCGTAGACAAGAACGGCAGAATGAAGCTTGACGAGGACACCTTCAAGAAGGCTGATATGAGCAAGGTACAGGACTTTTTCAAGGATTACGGTTCTTATGTTGCCAACAACGCGTCACGAGTGAACTACTATATGAACACGAACGCAAATGCAGCCAGCGGATACACATCCAAGGCATCCTACAATATACCACCCGTATCCGATTATAATGCATTCATGTAACCTTTTCATATGGATACACACAACAACTGGGCTGAGATCATTCAGCCCAGTTTATATATGTTCTCATGATTGACGATCACAAACTGATTCTTCTTTTTGATCAGCGTGCTGTCATGGTCCACGACATCACATGCAAAATCCTTAAATATTGACCTGACATAAGAAAAACCTCTGATCTTACCATCTATCGGTATATAGATCGTGCTGTTGCTGATGCAGGGTGCACTCAATGAACACTGGTAGGAAATCTGATCCGTCTCGTACTCAACCCCCCTTTCGGCAGCCACATATGTCTTAAATGTTCCTGTGCTGTCCTCTAGAAGCAGCAGCCATTTTGCCGCCACATTATCGTAGTGGATCCCATAGTGAATGACATCTGTGTCATATTTGATCTGTACATTTGTCCCGTTGACACACAATATCAGTTTCCCGCAATAATAATTCAGAATACAGTACCTGCCCGATTCCACTTCAAAGAAAGATATATTGCTGCACTTACAGACCGTCCTGATGCTGTTTCCATCTTTTAATACCGTCATATCCGTAAAGGAATTCTGCCTTGATATATAATAGACATGGCTGCCCTCCACAACGATCCGGCTTTTATACTTCTTGCGGATCCTGTACTCCTTTTTCGAATGGATCACAAATTCCTCCAATAGATCTTCCACCAAATATCCGTCGGATGTAAAATAATACCGGACGCCATACTGATATCGCACCCTTTTGCCCAGACGGACATCAACGACCTCATCGTTTCGGTCTAAATACATATTTTCGTGGAAGACGGTCTTAATCTCTTTGGCGGAAAACAGGGCGGACAGGTTCAATCCGTTCATGACTCCCTGCGACAGCGGCTTTTGCTGAATCGCGGCATTGGCATCGCAGAGCGGACAGGTACTATATTTCCCATAATAGTACTCTCTGTCGACACCGCAGTATTTCAGATCACCAAGCAGCTCTGCGAGTTCGCCGGACAGGTTCCTGGACTGATTCTGGAAAACCGCCTGCAGTGCACTGACCAGGTCCGGAGACAAATTTCTCCATGGTCTGATCGTTCTGGGGATCGTGACCCGGGGATTCTCTATGACAGAAATCCCGCATTTCATCCGCTCCAAGATGTTCATATCCGGATTCATAGTGCCGCCAAAAGGGTGTATCCTCGTCAGCAGCTTCCACGTCAGCACAGCAAATGAATAGGTGTCTGTAGCAGCATTGAAATCGTTTGACTGCAATAACGGATCCTTGAATAGATCCATGGCGACCTCACACTGCTCTTCCTCCACTGCCCAGCTGTCACAGTCGATCAGATAGATGTTGAACTGCCCGTCAAACAAAATATTCTGATCATTGAGATCACCGATAAAAATATGGCTCTCATGAAGCTTGTTCATCACCTCCTGCACGCTGACCAGCATTGTCAAAATATCTTTTGTGGTGATATTGTTTGCCGTCAGGAATTTCCGGTTTACAAGTTTCCTGATCTCCTCCCCCTCCACCTTGTCCATACAATAACCAATAAACATTCCGCTTTTGTCCGTGACGATATCCCTGGGGCAGACGACTTCCTTTGGCAGCTGGCGAGAAAGGGATTTTTGGAGGAGCATCTGTACTTTTCTTTGTTTTGACAAGAGATTGACAACCGGCTTGTAGATCTTGATCATCTGCCCGTTATTTTCGTAGAGCAAACCTTCTCCGCCCTCTGCCAGCGGTGTTTTTCCTGCGCAGTCATATACCATATCCACCTGCCTCCTTCCTGCTGTCAGCAGCCTCTCAGAATACGATCGTGATATCATCCTGAAACAGTTTTTGATTGCGGTTGACAAAACGTTTGATCGCAGACGCCTTACCTGTTTTTAACAGCTGGATAAACTCTTCCCGCAACGCTTTATCCGCTGACCGGACGATAAACCGAAGTCCGTCCGATGCGATCCCCACATTTTTGTATTCTTTTTTGGAGAAACTCTGTTGCACAAAATCAACGCCCTCTTTATAATAAGCAAGCATCTCTGCATCACAATAATTATAAACATAATATTTTGGATATTCGCCGTCGCTCAGCTCTTCAAATGAGATATGACCTTCTAGATCCTCCAGAATGACAAAACCGTCCCCACAGTATGACACCTTGAAGAAATCCTCATTTTCTATTACCTTTAGGATCGTAAAACAAAGGTGATCCCTGATCGAGGACGATGACTGTCCGAAGATGCTGACCATTCTTTTAAAGATCTGCTTTGTGCTGTAACCAAGCCCCGACAGATGACAGTACATCTTCACCCCGACTTCACTGTGTGCCCCTTCCGAACAGCCATCACACACCAATTTCATACGATCTTGTTGGAGTCCATAATCCTGACAGTTCATTCCTGCCTCAAGGTGCTGTGCACCAACCTTGTTGACAAACATAGATCCCCTCCTATATCTGAAAAAAGTCTTCCCCGTCAGCCACAACTGATTTTGATGATTCGATCACAGACTTAGACAAACAGTCAAACGCTTTCCGAAGCTCGCTGGCTGAGCTTGTGACATCGAGAATATTGCGAAATCCCAAGTCCTTTGCCTCCTTTGCCGCCTCCCCGCCAAAGCTGATGAACGCTGTTGTGATCTCCTCATCATTGAGAAAATCCACGCACTTCTTCGCCTCGCCAAAGCTGCTCCTAGAGGCATTGTCAAGTCCGTCACTAAATACTGCAAACACCGCCTTCACCCGCACGCCCTGGTCTTTGAGATACTGTCTGTACTCTCTTAATCTGCGCGTTCCCTCTGTGACCGCATCGTACATGGCTGTGCATCCGCCAGCGCTGAATGACGTGTCGAACTCACCGATCTTCTTGTAGCCGCCGACAGTGATCTTATCCTCAAAATCTGCCCTCGCCACAAGGATCTCCTCCGCCTCCCTCGAATCTTTCAGCGCGTCCCTAAACTCCGCCAGGCTGTGTTTCATGTCGCTGCGAAAGGCATCCATGGAGCCAGACTGATCGATCCCCAGAAATATCAGGTTAATGTTTTCACTGTCGATCTCATCAACAGAAGTATTCTCCATCTCGATTTCCTCGAGTCCGTCTATTTCCATTCCAATATTGTTTTCAAATCCGTTCATACTGCCATTCCTCCTCACTTTCCATGACTGCATCTTATTATCGTACTACGCCAACAGATCATCTGTACTTTTGACTATATTCACCTGATACTTCTTTTTAAGATCTGCGAATGCCTGGTCTGTCACAGCCTCAAAACCAGGGATCGATGACATACAGTCCTCAAGGATATAAATCTTTTGCGTGATCTCCTGCCGCGTCTCATAATATTCAAGAATCTGCTTGATACTCTCCAGCACACAATGGCTTTTTGCCTCCCCACCGATCACGATCTTGTCATAATGCTCCAGCTTATTCAGAAAATCAAGATTGATATATCCCTTTGTGTCGTACTCGGGTTTTATCACACCGTACATTTCCGAGAGCGGATCCTGTCCTTTGACAAGTCTTTGTACGACTGCCTTCTTCGCAACAGAATGAAAATAAACCATGTTGGAAAACTGGTTTTCGAGCGCACAGCCCAAAGTTCCCTGTATGCAGTGATAAGACCATATGCACAGTGTCTTCTTCCCCTCCCTCTCCAAATGCTCCACATAGTCCCTCGACGCGATCGGATTGATGACCGCCTTCCATTTGCCACTGTCCAGATCTGCCAGTGTGATCGGTGTGTACGGCGCCGGATTGTTTCCGTTTTCGTCCACCCACCAGCAGGGATGAAAGATCTGATGCGGGGTGTGCGTGTCGATCGACACTGCAATATTGGCTATCTTATCCATATTCTTGTAGATAAACTTTGTCATGCGCTCCACATCCCCGTGCGCACCCGGAACCCCCAGAGCCCCATTGTCCATGAAATCCTGCTGAACGTCAATCCCAATGAACAGCACCCTCTCCTTATTCTGTCTCGATGGCGTGAGCTGTTCATCGTTCGCCCTTCTCAAGATATCATTTAAAGAAACGGGATTCTCAGCCCTTCCAATCGCATTCACATTTACAATATCTGCATAATTCGTATTCATCGCAACTCCTTCTTACTTATTATATATTTGATAATAAGTACTGTAGCACAATTGCGTCTCACTGTCAATATGTTATTATCAAAATAATCAAAAGATTTTTGCGCTGACAACAAAAATAGCTGTCACACTTGCCTGTGCAACAGCTATCTTTACTTATACATCTCATTCTTTATTCCACGATCTCATACTCCGCGCCATCATACCCTATATACTTCACTGTACTCATGTCGATCGCATCAACACTCTCTGCCGCATCGACGATCGGTATACACTTGCCCTTTCTGACAAACAGCACAACCTCGTTCAGCGCAACCTCGACATAATGTGTTCCCTGCCCCAACACCTCCTCGCGGATAGTTCCATCGGGCATAAATTTCACAAACTTCATCTCCTCCGGCAGATACACGGTCCTGCCGCTCACATTCTGCGTATAGACAGGCGCGATCATCACCTCGTTTCCAAGCATGAGCTGATCCTCCGTCTCCACCGCTCTCCTGTCGTCAGGGTAGTCAAATCCGAGCGGCCGGAAGTACATGTCATCATGCTCAGCCGCCTTTAAGTACTCGCTGTAGAGGTATGGTATCAGGCGGTAACGCACACCGATCACATGGCGGAAATCCTCGATGTGCTCAAACTGGTAGCACTCCTGCTCCCTCGTCCCGAGCGCAGTGTGATTGCGCATCAGCGGCGTGAATACGCCAAGCGCGAGCCAGCGCAGCACCAGATCCCTCGTCGTGTCGGACCCAAAACCGCCAAGATCTGCACCCGTGTACAGAAACCCACACATATTAATCGATGGCATCATCTTGAGATTCAGCAGTATATGTGACCACCAGGACTGGTTGTCCCCCGTCCATATTCCGCCATAACGGTGCATTCCAATATAAGACGACCGCGAAAACAGCAGCATTTTCCTGTCCGGTGCGATCTGCTGCAGCGCCTCTCCCGCCGCCCTTGTCATATTAAAGCCGTAAAGGTTGTGCACGAGGTCATGACGGACCTTTTTGCCGTTGACATTGTGATAAAACCGCTTGTAATCGTCAGGGCTGTTCTGAAGATGGTCGATACAGTTTCGAACCTCCCACGGAATCGCGTTCGCGTTGTTCATAATGTCCTCTTCGCCGCTGGCACCTGCGTCTGCACCGCTGTCGAGTTCCTTTACATGATCAGCGATCGCCTTGTTGAGCGCCCTTGCACCTTCCTCCGAATAAAATATCGCCGGCTCATTCATATCATTCCAGAAACCATCAATCCCGAGATCGGTCAGTGTCTGATACTTTCCGCCAAACCACGCCCTCGCCTCCGGATTGAGCACATCCGGAAAATGTGTCCAGCCAGGCCACACTGCCGCCACAAAATCCGATCCGTCCTCACGCTTGCAGAAATATCCCTTCTCCACGCCCTCCTCATAGATGTCATACCCCTGCTCGATCTTGACACCCGCGTCGATGATCGGGATCAGATGGATCCCGCGCGCCTTCATCTTCTGCACAAACTGCGCAAAATCCGGAAAACGCTCCGGATTGACGGTGAAATCCTTGTATTCCTGCATATAATCGATATCCATATATACCATGTCGAGCGGAATCCGGTTATCCCTGTAGCCGCTCACCACCGCCTCAATATCCTCAGCTGTCTTATACCCCCACCGGCTCTGACCGAAACCAAATGCATACTTTGGCGCTATATAGCTCTTTCCGATGATCCTGCGAAACTGTTTTGCCACTTCGTGCGCACTCTCTCCAGTGATCACATACAGATACAGATCCGCGCGCTCACAGCTGACTGTCAGCTGATCCTGCCTCGTATAACCGATATCAAAACATACATTCGATGGATAGTCAAAAAACAGCCCGACATGCTTCTTTCCTGATATGATAATAAAATTGTGGGCACCGTACAGTGATACTTTTTCCTCCGTGTGATGCGGATCATCGGTGCAGTTGCTCACATAGCGGTATCCGCGCTTGTTGATGCCGCGGTTTGCCTCGCCCAGCCCATAGACGACATCCTTGTCATCCAGCATACAGCTGCACGCAAACCCGTTTTCCAGTGATATCTCCAATGAAACGCCACTGACTAACTCCTGCCCTGCATACGCTGCCGCCGCAAGTTCTTCCAAGACTGCCTCCGTCTCAAACGGACTGCCAAATACATACTTCTCTACCATTTTGATTTCCTCCTAGATCATATTCTTTCCTGGGAATGCTTAATATAGTAAAAGAATACTATCGATGCTGCATCAGTGTCAAGCAATTCTTATCGTTACTGTTTACGCCCAAACTGATTCTGACACAATTTTATGCAATGAATGCGTAAACAGCAACCGTATTGGCGCATGTTTTTCACTACTTTGACGGACAACTGATGAGTAACTTCTTATTCCAAACGATTTTTGTCGAATTTTGTCGATTTTTATCGAACACTTGTGAAAATTGGAAAAATATGGTAAATTGTTATAAGACTATATGAGGTGGTGATTACAACGAAGCGAAAATATGCCAGTCAGAATGTGTACGATGCACTACAGAACAGATTCCACTATATTTTCAATGAATTCGACAACATATTTGTCTCCTTTTCTGGCGGAAAGGACAGCGGTCTTCTGCTGAACCTGATTCTGGACTTTCAGAAACAGTTTTATCCGAAGAAAAAGATCGGGGTCTTTCACCAGGATTTTGAGGCACAATACTCACTCACGACAGAGTACGTCGAGCGCACTTTTGCCAGGATCGAGAACGATGTGGAGCCCTACTGGGTATGCCTTCCCATGGCGACCAGAACGGCTCTGAGCAACTACGAAATGTTCTGGTACCCATGGGATGACACCAAGGAGGAGCTGTGGATCCGTCCCATGCCAGACCATCCCTACGTCATCAATCTGCAAAAGAACCCGGTGACAACATACCACTACCGGATGCACCAGGAGGAGCTGGCAAAACAATTTGGACGGTGGTATCGCATCTCCCACGGTGACAGGAAGACCGTCTGCCTGCTCGGCATACGCGCTGAGGAGTCCATGCAGCGCTACAGCGGGATCCTGAACCGGAAATACGGCTATGACAACACCTGCTGGATCAGCAAACAGTTCAAAGATGTCTGGTGCGCCTCTCCGATGTACGATTGGTCCATCTATGACGTGTGGCATGCCAACTATGTGTTTTCCTATGATTACAACCGTCTGTATGACCTCTACTATATGTCTGGTCTGAAACTGGACCAGATGCGCGTCGCCTCTCCGTTTGGCGATTATGCCAAGGAGAGCCTGAACCTGTACCGCGTGATCGATCCCGAGATCTGGGCGAAGCTTGTCGGACGCGTCAAGGGCGCAAATTTCGGAGCCATCTACGGAAAGACCAAGGCTCTTGGATACAGGAACCTGACTCTGCCCGAGGGGCACACATGGGAATCCTACACGAAGTTTTTGCTTGACACACTGCC
>CAJUQU010000058.1 GCA_910588595.1 uncultured Lachnospiraceae bacterium
CCGATCTCAGAGAATCCCTAGCCATATTACTATGATGAATAACGTGACTACAACCACGGACGCGTTCGTGCCCTCGATCTGCTCATCTAATTCCCGCTCCTGATTTTCCAGTTCCTTCGCGCGTCTCTTCGCTTCTTTTTTCTGATTTTTCTGCTCCTGTTTGAACGCCTTCTGACTTGCTTTTAGCTGCTTGAGCTGCGCCTCTGGTGCGTCAGGGTTCAATGCTTCGTCCTTACGTGCCATATCGATAACCATGCCTTTCTATTTTTTATCTTAGAGCGTGTTTGAAAAATCATTCCTGCCATCTGCATAAAGCCACTATAGCAAACACGCTATAGGAGGTATTGGGGACTATCTTGGAATCATACACTATGTATTCCTCACGTTCTGTTCCTCCATCAGCTTCTGTCCATATGTATATGAGGTAAGCTGGTCGATCTCTTTGCTCTCCGCAGCCAGTTCATCTTTCATAAACTCCTCAAATGCGTTCTCCTTGAGCTTCTCATGCGCTTTTCGTTCCTGCATGAGCTCCTGCAATGCTGCCCTTGCCTTCTCAACTGCCTTCGCAGCGCGGGCGATCTCTCTCATCTGATCCGCAATGTATTCGTCCATCTTGAGAACTGCCATCTTATTTTCACGGATTTTGCGCACGTCTATCAACTCCATGCGCAGTTTCACACCCTCCTGCATGTAGTAAAACTTTCTCGCCTGAAGTTCATCGAGTTTCTTCTTCTCCGCATCGAGCCGCATGTTTGCTTCCGCAAACTCCTGCTTTGCCCTGTCCTCGAGTTTTTCTTTGATATCAAGAATCCCCTGCATCTTGTACCGGAAAACTGCCATTCAATTACCACCCTTTTTGCATTATTCCCGTCTGCCCGCCTCAGCGGGCTCTCCATTCAGGTTTTATAGCGTTCGACAAAGAACGCCTCACTCTGCAAACAATGCTTCCAACTGCTCCACGGACTCCTCAAAAGTAAACTTGGCATCTGTGTCCTGCAGCAGATATTCATTCACCTGATCGATCTTGTTGATCGCCCGATCAATATTGGGATTGCTCCCCCGCTTGTAGGCACCGATATTGATCAGATCCTCCGCCTCATTGTAAGTCGCCATTATATTCTTTAATTTGCCTGCCGCAGCCTTGTGCTCTCCTGACGCCACCATTGACATGCATCGCGAGATACTCTGGAGCACGTCTACTGCCGGATAGTGGTTTCTGTTGGCAAGTTTGCGTGTCAGCATGATATGGCCGTCGAGAATACTTCTCGCCGTATCCGTGATCGGCTCATTGAAATCTTCACCTTCTACCAGAACAGTATACAAACCTGTGATCGACCCGTTTTCAGAACATCCGGCGCGCTCGAGGAGTTTGGGCATCTCCGAGTAAACACTGGGCGGATACCCTCTTGTCACAGGCGGCTCTCCTGTCGCCAGACCGATCTCCCGCTGTGCCATCGAAAAACGTGTGAGTGAGTCCATCATCAACAGGACATCTTTTCCCTGATCCCTGAAGTACTCCGCGATCGCTGTTGCCGTCTTTGCCGCTTTATTTCGCTCGAGAGCAGGTCTGTCAGAAGTCGCCACCACCACGATGGAGCGTCGCATCCCCTCCTCGCCAAGGTCACGCTCGATAAATTCTCTGACCTCTCGCCCGCGCTCTCCGATCAGGGCGATCACGTTGATATCTGCCTTCGTATTCCTTGCAAACATCCCCATGAGTGTCGATTTACCTACGCCGGAACCGGCAAAGATACCGATACGCTGTCCCTTTCCTACCGTGATCAGTCCATCCACCGCCTTTACGCCAAGCGGAAGCACTTCGCTGATGATCGTCCTGCTCATCGGATCAGGCGGTGCCGCTTCGAGCGGATAGCGTTTCACCGTTGACGGTTCCGGCACATATCCGTCGATACATCTGCCCAGTCCGTCCAGCGTCTTTCCCAACAGACTCTCACCAACCGACACACTGAGTGGATAATTCATATTCTCGACGATACAGCCAAGTCCTATGCCCTCTGTATCCTCATAGGGCATGAGCAGTGTCCTCTTGTCCTTGAAGCCGACCACCTCTGCAAGAATCCCATGCACCTTCTCGGAATCAGTGTAGATCTTACACATATCGCCGAGCTTTGCGTCCGGTCCCGACGACTCGATCGTCAGCCCTACCACATTCTCCACCTTACCAAGCTTTTTAAAAAAACTTTTATTTAAAACTGTCTGATATTTCTGAAAGGAAATACAAGTTTCCATCTTACTATTTACAACCCCTTTTATGGTTACGGTTCATATGACAGGAGTCTCAACTCCTCATTCAGCGCTTCGAGCTGTGTCCCCAGACTGCAGTCAAATACGCCATTTCCAGTCTCTATCATGCACTCATTTTTTCCAAGTGTCACGTCCTCGAGGAGTTCTACATTATCAAGCGCTATATTCGTACCCTTGATCAGCTCCCGCTTCTGCATACTCGCAAAAGGATAATCCTCCTTTGACACATGAATCAGATAAGTGCTGCCAGTCTCAATGTTTCTCATCGTATTCTGTATCAGATATACGATGAGTTCCCTTGAATTTTTAAGACTCACATGGAAAATGTGCTCGTATATCCCGGTCAGCGTATCGATGAATATCGGCTCGAGTTCTTTGATCTTGCGCTGGTATTCATCCTCCAGGGCTGCCACCATCTGCTCAACCTCAGCCTGTGCCTGTTCTCTCTCCTCTGCCACACTGTTCAGCCCATCCTGATGTCCCTGTGCAAAACCATCATTCTGACCCTGCTCAAAACCTTCCTGATAACCCTGACTCCTGGCTTCCTCAAGCATCTGGATCTTGGTCTGTTCTATCTCAGCAATCGCCTCATCACGCATCTGCTCGATCTGAGCCTGCGTTTCAGCGATCAAATCCTCCTGCATCTGCACAGCCTGCTGTGTAGGAACAGCCTCCTCTGACTGCATCGCATCGTCAAATCCCTGTTCCTCACCGACTAAATTTCCTTCCCCGTCACGGATCAGCTGTGACACCTCGACTGCACTGATACCCTGTGTGAAACCCTCCGCAAAATCCGGCTCCTCACCGCACTGCACAGCAAGCTCCATCGCCAGTTCCTTGAGCCTTGCCTCAGCTCTTGCATTGGAATCTATGATCCTTGTATTGGCTGGGTCTACCACGACCCAGCCTGATTTTAAGATACCACCATTAGACAACGATCTCGTCACCTCCGCCTCTAGAAATAACGATCTCTCCGGAATCCTCAAGCTTTCTTATGATATTGACGATCTTCTGCTGTGCTTCCTCAACATCCTTCATTCTGACAGGTCCCATAAACTCCATGTCCTCCCTGATCATCTCAGCCAGACGCTTCGACATGTTGCTAAAGATCGCGTTCTGCACTTCCTCTGTCGAACCTTTACATGCGATCGCAAGATCGTTGTTGTCGACATCCCTAAGCACACGCTGTATCGCACGGTCGTCGAGAAGCAGGATATCCTCGAATACAAACATCTTCTTTCTGATCTCGTCCGCGAGCTCCGGCTCTTCCACTTCGAGTGTCTCCATGATATGTTTCTCTGTTCCTCTGTCTACTGTATTTAAGATCTCTACCACTGCGTCCACGCCGCCAATGATCGTGTAGTCCTGATTTACCAGGGAAGAAAGCTTTGACTCCAGCACGCGCTCCACTTCCTTGATGACATCGGGACTTGTTCGGTCCATCGTCGCGATACGTCGCGCCACTTCTGCCTGTTTCTCAGGCACCAGTGCTCCGAGAATCGTAGCCGCCTGCCCCGCTGACAGATAGGACAGTATCAGTGCGATCGTCTGTGGATGCTCATCCTGTATAAAGTTCAACAGCTGCGACGCGTCGGTCTTCTTCACAAACTCGAACGGTTTTACCTGCAGTGACGCTGTCAGCTTTCCGATGACATCCATCGCCTTGTCTGCGCCGAGCGCCTTCTCCAGAAGTTCCTTCGCATATCCGATACCACCCTCTGCGATATACTGCTGCGCCAGGCACACCTCGTAGAACTCGTTGATAACTTTCTCCTTTACCTGTGGTGTAACACTCTTGGTATTCGCGATCTCAAGTGTCAGGTCCTCGATCTCTTCTTCCTTTAAATGTTTAAATATCAGGGAAGATTTCTCAGGTCCGAGGGCAATCAGTAAGATTGCCGCCTTCTGTATTCCCTTTAACTCTTCACTAGCCATTACAAGTTACCCCCAGTCCTCATCAAGCCAATTTCGCAAGAGTGTAGCCACCGCTTCCGGATTTTCCTCGACAAAGTTTTCTATCAGTTTTCTAGCTTCGGACTTCTGCTCTGTCTCGATGCCCTCCAGCTCGTCAATGTTTGACTGCAGCAAGTCTTCCACTGCAAGTTCTTCCTCCTCCTCGACTTCCTTCTTGGTTCTCAGACTCATGAGGACCACGAATGCAAGGAGTGTCAGAATGATGACGATCAGCACGATCTGTACGATATCTTTGAGTTCTACTGTAGACTGGATCTCATCGATGAACTGAACCTCTTCGTATGCCACAAGACTTATGTTCCTTGTCGGAATACCAGTCGCATTTGCCACCATGCTGACAAGATCCTCATCTACTTCAAGCTTGATCCTCTCGTTGTTGGCAAGCTTATACTCCTCCCATGAGATCCCCTCCAGAAATCCCTGAAGTCTCACATCCTGCTCTCTTACCACACGATATCTTACTGCCGCTACCGACACGGAACTATCGTTGTATATAACTGTTCCTGTAGCTGCTGTTGTCTTGATGATCTCCTCATTGGGAAGATAGTCACTCCTTCTCTCGTATGTACTGCTGTTTGTACCTGCTGACTCATTGATCATATAATCTTGCTCTGAGTTTGAATCTGTTCCAGGCACTCCACCCAGACCATCTGTAGCAGTTGACTGAAATACTTCCTCGTGTGAAAGCAGTCCCTGATCATGCTCGTCATCCGGTGTGGAATAATTGTGCTGTGTGATCTCCTTCTGAGAGAAATCCATTGAAATATTGGCTGCAACTTCGATCTGATTGAACTCATTTGTACCGAAGAGCACCTGTCTTACTTCGTTCTTGATCATGCTCTCTGCTTCCTGCTTGAGCATCATCATGTTATCAGCTTTCTCGATCGTGGAGTAAGCCTGCTCGACCGGGAACCACATCTTTCCGCTCACATCTGTGATCGTCACATTGTCCGTGGTATCATTGCCCAGCGCTGTCGCGATATATCTCGCGATCGCTGCTGCGTTCTCCTCGTCAAAGGCTGCCCCCTCTTTGATCTCCAGGATAACACCTGCATAGGTCTCCCGGTTCTGCGCGATGAGTGTGCCGTTATCATCCGGAATAGTCAACTGGCAGGTCGCCGTCTTGATCGCTGTCATGCTCTTGATATCGTCCTCCATTTGAGACTCGATAAAAAGTTTATACCGCTTCTG
This sequence comes from uncultured Lachnospiraceae bacterium, assembly GCA_910588595.1. GTDB lineage: Bacteria > Bacillota > Clostridia > Lachnospirales > Lachnospiraceae > COE1. Next base: position 5,431 of record CAJUQU010000058.1, read on the forward strand.
CTTATCGGCCTCTGTCGTAGAAAAACTTCCGTTCAGCACGTCATCGATCGTGTATCCTGCTGTCGGTATATTGTTTGAGCCAAGCAGGAAGTTCGCATCCGCCTCCTGTGATTCGAGTACTTCAAAGTGCAGACCATCTGATGACACATTGTACTTAATGTCTGCACCCTCGAGCAGATCCCTCACAGCCGCGCCTTCCTTGGTGGACTCGCAATTTGCGATATTGACATATTTTTTTTGCGTGAGCACTGCCACCAGTATTGCAATGGCAAGCAGAATCACTACTCCAATTCCAATGATCAATGTTTTCTGCTTTGGCTGGAATTTATTCCACCATTCTTTTAACCGCTCCAATAGCTTTTTCCCAAAATCCAATACCTTGTCAACCATTTCAGTGTCTCCTTCTCCCTAAATTCCCCTGTAATCCTTTACATGTAATCCTTTACATCGGGTTCCCTTAAATCTGTATCTGCATAATCTCCTTATATGCTTCAAGGAGCTTGTCTCTGAGTGCGATCGTGTAGTTGAGCGCTGTCTGCGCTTTGCCCACCGCAATCGTAAGGTCGTGAGTATTCTCTGAGATGCCCATCATCCACTTCATTTCCTCATTCTCCTTTGTTGAGAGCAAATCATTTGTACTATTAATATTTCCTACCGCCGCGTCGAGGATCGAACTGAACAGATCTCCGTTCCTCTGCCCTTCGCTGCCTGTATTTGCGTCATACAGACTTTTCCTTACTGCGTCCGATTTTACGTTATATAAACTATTAATATCGTTTGCTGCTGTTATTGTCATTGATCTTCCCCCTATACTCTCCACAATAATTCCTTATAAATCCTCTTCAACCCTTATATCTTAACAATCGGGTAGGGGAATGATCTTCTCCCCTACTCGCGCACCGGATACCCGTCAGCGAACCGATTTATCGGTTTGATGACATTCTTCCTCTGGGTGCCAGTGTGCATAAAAACCAGTTAGAAATTCATTTCTAATCCTTTGTTTGCCATCGCTTTTGTCGCCTCAAATGCTGCCTGATTTGCCTCATATCCCCGGCTTGCATCGATCATGTTTGTCATTTCTGTAATGACATTTACATTTGGATAATGTACATATCCATTCTCATCTGCGTCCGGATGTTCCGGATCATATGTCATCACTTCCTCTGTCCATGTATCCTCGTACAATCCCCCCACTTTGACGCCTGTTCCCGGACTTGTCAGTCTGGCGGAGTTCGTACATCCAAGCGGTCTGCCGGTCAGATTGCTGAATGCCGTGTCAAGCATATGCGAGAACGTCCTGTTTTTTGCGTCCGTCTTCTCCTGAAAAGTGACAACTTTCCTCACATACGGCGTCCCATCCTCAGTTCTGGTCGTATGTGCATTTGCCATATTCTGCGAAATAATATCCATGCGGTACTGTTCTGCTGACATTCCCGACGCACTGATATCAAATGAATCAAATATTCCCATCTAACACTCCTCCTATTTCATCACTGACATCATCTGCGAAAAATTCTGGTTCAGCAGTGTCATCATTCCGTTGTACTTGGTCTGGTTCTTCGCGAGGATCGCCAGCTCATTCTGGATGCTCACGTTGTTACCGTCATACCGATATGAGAGTTCCTCGTAATCTGTGTAGATCTCTGGTGCGAGCGCCTCCAGGTCGAGATTCTTGACCCTCGCATCCACAGTTTCCTCGCCCGCCCTTGCAAAGGCATGTTTTAGCTCTGTCTCAAAACGAATATCTTTTCTCTTGTAATTGGGAGTGTTCACATTTGCAATGTTGTTGTTGATAATGTCATTTCTCGTAGCTGCTGCATCTAATGAAGTTCCCAATGCATTAATGTAGTCAAATACACCTGAATTGTTTAACATCAATACTCCTCCTTCTCTTGTTTTTGCTATTTTCAGTGCTATGTAAACCATAATGTTTAAAATGAATTTACATAATATATTATCTTTCTTACTCTATTATAGATTATTTTCAGAATATTTCAAGTATTTTTTTCATTATTTTACAATATTATGTGAATTTGTTTTGTTCTGTTATGTAAATCCATTATTTTTAACCCATTATACACAAAAAAGGTCTATCTTTTAGAAAAGATAAACCTTTTATTTTTATTGTTGTATTTATTTGGTTAATTCATACTATTTGTTCAATTGGCGCTTTAATGCATCCACTTCCTCAAAAACGACATCGTTCAAAACCTTGATGTAAGTCCCCTTCATGCCTGACGAGCGCGACTCGATAACCCCTGCACTCTCAAACTTGCGCAGCGCATTGACGATCACGCTCCTCGTGATACCCACACGGTCTGCAATCTTGCTGGCAACGAGGATTCCCTCTGTGCCGTTGAGCTCATCAAAAATATGTGTGATCGCTTCCATCTCGGAGAATGACAATGTGGAGATCGCCGACTTCACCACCGCTACCTTGCGGCTCTCCTCCGCGTTCTCCTCACTCACTGCCCGAAGCATCTCAAGCCCTACCACGGTCACACCGTACTCGCACAGGATAATATCATCAATATCGTACTGCTCATTACATTTATAGATGAACAGGGTCCCCAGACGCTCCCCCGCTGTCTCGATCGGTGTGATGATCGCCTGGTATTTGCGTATATCCGGACTCTCAAAACCAAGCGTCGCAAGATTGACATTTTCTTTCGTGGAGAGCACACCGAGAAGTCTCTCATTTAACATGGGATCGATAAATCCCCCGACGCTGTCCTCGACAAGCTCCTTCAACTCGTCCACTCCCTCGCAGGTGCCTACGCCCAAAACCTTGCCTTTCTTGCTGATCACCAGCACATTTGAATTTACGATATCGCGCATCACCTTACAGATATCATTGAAAACAACCTTACTGGAATTATTATTGTGTAAAAGTTTTCCAATCTTGCGTGTTTTATCCAACAGTTGTACACTACCCATAATAAACCTCCAAGTCCTACATTTCTTCGCAGCTCTTGGGAACTCCTGTAAGTCAAGCAGTTTCCTTTTTCAATTTATCCGCAAAAAAAGTTCTTTTTATAGGGAAATTTTAACATATGACATTTAATTTTTCAATAGTTCCTGTCAATAATTCAAGAATACTTTACAATTTAATTATTTTTTTATATACGTATAATAATTTGATCTGTTGGTGGAATTTCCTTGATAATTTCAAAAAAAGTCTTCCGACACACTCCTCTGTACACATGCCGGAAAACTTTTTTAAGATATTATTGGGCTGCTGCCTTGTCATTCTCGATTTTCTTCATGAACCCGCACTGTTCATCCGCGCAGACAAGTTTGTTTCCCTTCACGAGCATGATGCCGCCGCACCGCTCGCACTTCTCTCCGGATGGGCGCTGCCATACCATAAAGTCGCATTCGGGTATCGCCTCACATCCATAGTATCTCCTGCCCTTCTTCGTCTTGCGGACCACGACCTCCTTGCCGCATTTCGGACAGGTTACGCCGATCTTCTCAAAATATGGCTTTGTACTCCTGCACTCCGGAAATCCCGGGCAGGCGAGAAACTTGCCATGCGGACCGTATTTGATGACCATATTTCTGCCGCACACATCACACACCTCGTCCGACACTTCATCTGCGATCTCCACTTCATCCAGTTCTTTCTCCGCTTTCTTTACCGCCTCATCGAGATCAGGATAGAAGTTCGCCACCACCGTCTTCCAGCCGACCGTGCCTGTCTCCACCTTGTCGAGCAGTGCCTCTAGATTTGCTGTAAAATTTACATCGACGATCGTCGGAAAGGCGTCCTTCATCATGTTGTTGACCACCTCGCCAAGCTCGGACACATAGAGATTTTTGTCCTCCTTGACCACATAGCGCCTTGCCATGATCGTCGTGATCGTCGGCGCATACGTGCTGGGACGACCGATTCCAAGCTCCTCGAGTGCCCGCACAAGCGATGCCTCCGTAAAGTGCGCGGGCGGCTGGGTAAAATGCTGCTTGGGATCAAAGGACTCGAGTGTCAGCTGTGTCTCCTTCGTGATCTCCTTCGCCAGTGTATTGGAGTCCGCCTTCTCCTCGTCCACTTCCTTGTAAACGCTCATAAATCCATCAAAACTGAGTTTTGACGCAGACACCGTGAACCGATGCCCGTTCGCATCGATCCTGATGGAAGTCGTCTCATACTTTGCCGGTGTCATGCGGCTTGCCGTAAAGCGCTTCCAGATCAGCTGATACAGGCGGAACTGGTCGCGGCTCAGGGATTCTTTCAAGTCTGCCGGTGTGTTGCTGATATCCGTCGGACGAATCGCCTCGTGCGCGTCCTGTATCTTCTGATCTTTCTTCTTCTCTGTCACGACCTCAGCAGCGTACTGATCTCCGTAATTCTTGGCAATATACGCCTTGGAAGCTGCCACGGCCTCATCGGACACTCTGGTTGAATCCGTTCTCAGATAGGTGATGATACCGACTGTCCCCTGCCCTTTCAGCTCCACACCCTCGTAGAGCTGCTGCGCCAGACGCATTGTCTTCTGCGTCGAGAAATTAAGAGCCTTGCTCGCCTCCTGCTGGAGCGTCGATGTTGTGAAGGGCAGCGGAGCTTTCTTGACGCGCTCCCCTTTCTTGATATCTTTCACTTCAAAGTTCGCATTCTCGAGGTCTTTCAGGACTTTGTCCATCTCCGCCTTGGAAGAGATCTCTGCCTTTTTATCACCGATGCCGTGATACTTAGCCACCAGCGGCTTTTTTTCTCCCTTGATCTTCAGCGCCGCATCCAGCGTCCAGTACTCCTCTGGAATGAAGGCATTGATCTCGTCCTCCCTGTCGCAGATGATGCGCAGTGCCACCGACTGTACCCTGCCTGCACTCAAACCTCTCTTGATCTTCGCCCACAGAAGCGGCGAGATGCGGTATCCCACCATTCTGTCCAGCATACGTCTCGCCTGCTGTGCATCCACGAGACTCATGTCAATCTCTCTCGGATCCTTGAGGGATTCTTTGACCGCATTCTTAGTGATCTCGTTGAATGTGATGCGGTATACCTTCTTATCCTCCAGTTTCAACGCGATATACAGATGCCACGAGATCGCCTCTCCCTCGCGGTCAGGGTCCGTCGCGAGATAGATCTTGTCTGCCTTTTTGACTTCCTTCCTGAGCTTCGCCAGAATGTCTCCCTTGCCGCGTATCGTAATATATTTCGGCTCGTAGTCATTGTCCGCATCAAATCCCAGCTGGCTTTTGGGCATATCGCGCACATGGCCATTGCTTGCCATCACTTCATAATTTGCACCCAGAAATTTTTTGATCGTCTTTACTTTCGCAGGAGACTCCACTATCACTAAATACTTTGCCATATCCAACCTCTACCCATTCCTTCTATATAATAATATGTCATTTCAGTCTGTCTGACTTACGTTCACCACTATAACCCAATTTTCCAATCGTGGCAAGTAAAATTTAAATTAAATTCATATTCAATCCGGCAGACGTCCATATTGCCTGTTCTGGCATCGGATAAAGCCTTTCAGTTCCAGTTCCACAAGCCCCTGGCAAATCTGTGGTATCGTACAGGCACTTTTCTTCTCCCGAAGCTTTGCGACGATCACGTCCTGTGCCGCCGGCAGCATTTCTAAAACCTCGTAAACCTCCTGTGCCGCCTGTGAGAGTCTCCTGAGCATTTGGTCCTGGGGAGGATCCTGGGATTTCCTCAGGATCGCTTCCCAGGACATATCGTCTATGATATCCTCCGGTGCAGTCGCGGCCGCTGCACCCTGACGAATCAGGCGGTTGCAACCCATGCTGAGGCTGTCTGTACACCGCCCTGGTATGGCGTACACTTCCCTGCCCTGCTCCAATGCCATATCCACAGTGATCAATGTCCCGCTCTTCTCCCGCGCCTCCACGACGAGCACCACATCCGCAAGCGCGCTGATGATACGGTTCCTCGGCGGAAAGAGGACTGGTCTTGGCTCCATCTGGGGCGGATATTCTGACAGTACTCCCCCGTTTTCCAAGAGCTGTCTGTAAAGAGTCTCATTGCTCCGCGGATATATGATATCGACGCCACACCCCAGCACCGCATAGGAATTCCCCCCCGCTTTCAATGCCGCAGCCTGGCTGATCCCATCTATCCCTGCTGCCATACCGCTAATGACATCCACGCCGCGCTCTGCGAAACCTTTTGCAAACTTTTCTGCCATACTCCTGCCATACTCACTGCATTTTCTCGCCCCTATCACTGCCACTGCCGGCACACTCCCGTCGGGAAGTCCTCCTTTATAGAAAATCCCAAACGGCGGATCTGGGATCTGTGCAAGTTTTCCCGGGAAATCAGACGCCTGACAGTATGTATAACGGACACCGGTCTCCGTGAGATAGTTCCATACTTTATGCGGTTTATAGCGCTTCCTATGCTGCAGAAAATACTCACAGCCCTTCAGTCCCATGAGTGCAGCCAGTTGGCTTTCCTCCATCTCATATATCTTCTGCACGCTTCCCGCTGCGGCAAGAAGCCTGTATTTTGTCTCACTTGCGACCCAGTATATCGTATCAAGCCATGCGGCAAATATTTTCTGTTCCAATTCATTCTGATTTGCTGTCATACATTAGTTCCAATACCCTTTATCATTGATTCTGTAGCAGACTGCCTCGCTGATATGTCCTATGTTTATATCGTCCTGCCCATCCAGATCGGCAATGGTCCTTGCCACCTTTATAATTTTATGATATGCACGTGCTGACAGATTCATCATGGTAAATATTTCCTCCATCATTTCCTGCTCATCGGTTCCAAGCCTGCAGTACGCCCTGATATCGCCGGAGCGCAGCTCGGCATTGAACCGATAGCGCGTGTTCTTGTAGCGGTGCCTCTGTCGCTCTCTGGCATCCGCGACACGCTCCTTGATGACGGCACTGCTCTCGTTGTGCATATCCGCGGAAAGCTGCCTGATATCTACTCTGGGTGCCTCTGTCACCACATCGATCCTATCCAGGATCGGTCCCGATATCCTCGACAGATATTTTCTGACCTCCGCCTCCGAACACGTACATCGGTTTCTGTCCGGAAAATAGCCGCATGGACAGGGGTTCATCGCTGCCACCAGCATAAAATCCGCCGGATATACAAAGTTTCCATAGGTTCTGGCAATGTGAATATGCTTGTCCTCGAGAGGCTGACGCAAGATTTCGATGGTATTGTGGCGAAACTCCGGAAGCTCGTCCATAAAGAGAACGCCTCTATGTGCCAATGATATGACGCCGGGCTTTGGGATCCTCCCTCCGCCTGCGAGCGCCTGCTCAGAAATCGTGTGATGTGGATCGAGAAATGGTCTCTTCGTGATCAGTGCCTTATCGTCATCCAGCTGCCCTGCCACGCTGTATATCGTGGATACCTCAAGGCTTTCCTCCCTGGACAGACCAGGCAGTATCGTGGGTATCCTCTTTGCGATCATGGTCTTGCCGGAACCCGGGGACCCGATCATCAGGATATGGTGAAATCCTGCCGCCGCCACTTCCATCGCGCGCTTTACAGACTCCTGTCCGTTGATCTCCGCAAAATCGAGATCTGGGTCCGGATCGTCAAAAGCTTTGATCTGGGTCTGGCTGGCTGGCGCGATCTTATGCGGCTTGCGCTCCTCGACCTCCTGCAGATACTCGATCGTCTCTGACAGGGTGTTTACCCCAATGATCTCAATGCCATCTATAACTGCTCCCTCGCGCACGTTTGCCGTAGGAACGACACATCTCTTAACAAGCTCCTGTCTCGCCTTCTGCACGATGGGCAGCACGCCTCTGACTGCACGCACTTCTCCGTCCAGCCCCAGCTCCCCCACGATCAGGGTATTATGTATGCCCTCCTCCGGTATCAGCCCCAATGACACAAGAATGCCGACCGCGATCGGAAGATCATATGACGCGCCTTCCTTTCGCATCTCCGCCGGTGAAATGCTGACTGTGAGCCGTATGGGAGGTATTTGTACGGAGGCATTTTTGAGTGCAACTCTGACGCGCTCCCTTGCCTCCCTTACCTCGTTGCTAAGCTGCCCTACCATCTCAAAACCGGGCATCCCCTTGGACGCATCGACTTCCACCGCCGCAAGCATGCTCTCGATCCCGCTGATGGCCCCTGTAATCACTCTGCTGTACATGTATTGTCGCTCCTTCGTCTTTATATATTACCTGTCATATATAACACAAGTAACATACGAAAACAACTGAAATGTAAAAATTAGCACTCGAAATGTAAAAAATAGCACACTTTAACACAGTTTTTCTTCTTCAAGACCTTCCCTGAGCTTGCCGAGCGCCTTCTTCTCAATTCGGGATACATAGCTTCGCGAAATACCCAGCATTTTGCCGATGTCCCTCTGTGTCATCTCTTCACCGGTAAAGTTTTTACCGAGTATACCATACCGCATCCTAATGATCTCACGTTCCCTGTCATCTAGTTTTTCCTCGATCAGGCGGGACAGGCACCCAAGTTTTGCCATCATATCCATGTCGTCCACGATATCGCGCTGTTCCTGCTCACAGACATCGATCAGATTGATCTCATTCCCCTCTTTGTCTGTTCCGATCGGTTCATACAGCGATACCTCCCGCGTCACTTTCTTTCTCGCCCGAAACATCATCAACAGCTCATTGTCTATGCATCTTGCCGCATAGGTGGCAAGCCTGCTGCCCTTCTCTGCCTTGAAGGTATTCACTGCCTTGATCAGCCCTATGGTTCCTATGGATATCAGATCCTCCATATCCTCACCGCACCCCATGTACTTCTTTGACACGTGCGCCACCAGACGCAGATTTCTCTCGATCAGAATCTGCCTTGCCCTATGGGCTGCTTCCAGATCCTCGCTGTTCATCGCTTCCAGGTACAAGGTCTCCTCCTTGGCAGATAAAGGTTGCTCAAAGGTTTTCAAGAAATGCCCCCAGGACTCATTTATTCTATTGTATGAACCGCCGCCTCTTTAAGTGCCTTTCCAAAAAAAATTAGGAGGATTTTAACGTGCGCGTGGCATTCAGCACTGCGATGATCATGACTCCGACATCTGCAAAGATCGCCCACCACATATTGACAAAACCGATTGCGCCCAATCCAAGACACGCAAACTTGACTGCCAGTGCAAAGACGATATTCTGGTGCACGATCCCCAGCGTCTTTCTCGATATGTTCATAGCCGTGGAGATCTTAGACGGGTCGTCGTCCATCAGCACGATATCCGCAGCCTCGATCGCCGCGTCCGATCCCAATGCCCCCATCGCAATGCCAATGTCTGCCCGCGACAGTACGGGCGCGTCGTTGATGCCATCGCCGACAAACGCGAGACGTTCTTTGTCTCCTTTTGCCGCCAGGAGACGCTCCACCTCGGCAACCTTATCCGCAGGAAGCAGCTCGCTCTTCACCACATCCACGCCAAGTTCCGCCGCCACTGCCTCCGCAACGTTTTTCGCATCACCTGTCAGCATGATGACCTGTCTGACTCCCGCTGCTTTCAGACCGGCGATCGCAGCTTTTGCATTGGGTTTGACAATATCTGAGATCAGGATATACCCCGCGTAGTTCCCATCGATCGCCACATGAACTTCTGTTCCTGTTTTTTGCGGCACTTCGTACGGGATATCCAGCATTTTCATAAATTTCACATTTCCGGCAGCTACTTTTCTGCCGTCAATGACTGCAGATACCCCATGACCGCTGACTTCCTCCACGTCGGAAACCCTCGCTGTTTCAAGCTGTTTTCCATAAGCTTCCTTTAAACTTTTGCTTATCGGGTGATTGGAATAACTCTCCGCGTACGCTGCCATTTCAAGAAGCTCGTCCTCAGTCACGCCCTGTGCTGCCTCTATGTGAGTCACCTCAAAAACGCCTTTCGTCAGTGTGCCTGTCTTGTCGCACACCACATACTTTGTCTCTGACAGTGCCTCTAGATAGTTGGACCCTTTTACAAGCACGCCTTTCGACGACGCACCGCCGATCCCCCCAAAGAAACTGAGTGGTATGGATATGACAAGCGCGCAGGGGCAGCTGATGACAAGTGTCGTGAGTGCTCTGATCACCCACTGCTGCCAGTTTGCAGGATTTCCCATTATGAGGTTCACCACGGGCGGAAGCAGGGCAAGTGCGAGCGCACCGATGCAGACTGCCGGTGTGTAATATTTTGCAAAACGGGTGATAAAGTTCTCTGACCGCGATTTTTTCATGCTGGAATTTTCAACGAGATCCAGTATCTTGGATACAGTGGAATCCCCAAACTCCTTGGTCGTCTCAATGCGAAGCAGTCCTGTCAGGTTCACGCACCCACTGATGACCTCGTCGCCCTCATGGACTTCTCTTGGCAGGCTCTCACCCGTGAGCGCGCTTGTGTTGAGCGTCGAACTCCCGTCTGCGATCACGCCGTCGATCGGAACCTTTTCTCCTGGCTGCACCACGATCACCGTCCCGACTTCAACATCGTCAGGATCAACCTGTTCGAGCTGTCCGTCCCGCTCGATATTGGCATAATCTGGTCTGATGTCCATGAGCGCCGAAATGTTCCTGCGGCTCTTCCCCACCGCATAACTCTGGAAAAGCTCACCGATCTGGTAAAACAGCATAACCGCAGTGCCCTCGACATACTCCCCAAGGATGATCGCCCCCACTGTGGCAAGCGCCATCAGGAAATTCTCGTCAAACACCTGCCCGTTGACGATGCCAAACCCTGCCTTTTTGAGAATGTCATAGCCGATGACGAGATAGGGGATCAGAAACAATGCCAGCTTTACGTATTTGTTCTCTATGCGCAGCAGGCTAAATATTGCGACTAATATGGCAGATATGATGATCCTTATCAATACTTTTTTTTGCTTTTTGGTCATTTTATTTCACATCCTTTTTAGATTTTATGGATCAAAATGGCTCTTACATCTGCTGCAGAGCCATTTTCACACTTATTATTATGATGCTTTTATTCATGTCTCACACAAAGATCTCGCAGTCAGATTCAACCTTCTTGCAGTTTTTCAGCACCTCTGCCATGACTGCTGTCTCGTCAGCGCCCTCCTCAAACTCAACCTTCATCTTCTGCGGCATGAATGCGACGGTCGCCTCCCTGACCCCTGCGGTCTTGTTTGCTGCCTCCTCCATCTTTGCAGCACACGCTGCACAGTCCACCTCGATCTTGTACGTTTTCTTCATTGTAGTTATCCTCCTTCTTTATGATATGTCTCCCGGATTCAGAATGCCGGATTTGACCTGTTCACTCCTCCAGAACATGCTCCATGCCAATGCGAATGATCGCTGAGACATGTTCATCTGCAATAGAGTAATAGATGCTCTTCCCCTCGCGCTTTGTCCTGACCAGCTTGCTCTGCTTTAGAAGCGCCAGCTGGTGGCTCACACCGGACTGCGTCATACTCAGCCGCTCAGCGATATCGCCCACACACAGCTCCTCGTGATCCATCAGCAGCGAAAGAATCGTAAGCCGGGTGAAATCCCCAAATATCTTGAATACGGCTGCCAGATCCTCCATGATCTCTGTCGTGGCTCTTTTGTCTGCGTCCTCCACTCTGCCACCTTCCTTTCTTCATAATTTCCTAGAGCGTGTTTGAAAAATGCTTTCCGTCAGATGTGCGTCACAGTTTGTGGGAG
>CAJUQU010000059.1 GCA_910588595.1 uncultured Lachnospiraceae bacterium
CTCGGCATACCGCTCAACAGCGCGCCCCCTGCGATGAACCCGCTCCCCGCGGCAGCGATCAGATTATCTTTTTTGGGCATCATAACCGTCTGTGCGGATTCTTCCCGGACATGTACCGCATTTTCTCCTTCCATATCTGCCATGGATATCTTGAGCTCAAATTTCCGGCTTACCTCGTCAGCCAGCCATGCTGCATCCAGATCTGCCGTGCCCTTTACAGTGCCAGCCACAGCACCAGAGATCGTGCACAATTCCATTTCCAGCGTTTTTTTCAATCCGCTGCACAGCCACTGCCTCCTGTCATCTGCCGCTTTCAGCTGCCTGACCAGCTCTTCCACAACCACAGGCTTTGACTTGGTTATTTCACGGTTCATGACATCTACGGCTTTCTGCTTCCTTTCCAGCATCTGCAGGCGCAGCTCATCCCATTCCAGAAGTCGTCTGCGGTATTCAGCGTCATCCGACGCCCTTTCTTTCTCACGCTGCCTTATCTGCAGGCGCAGTCCCTTCGCCGTGATATCCCTCGCCCACTGTTCCAGGCGCATTATGTGAAATTCACGCAATTCCCCGAGCGATATTTCCTTTATCGCATCAAGGATCCTATCCGCCGCGTCCGGCTGACAGGCATCCAGGATCTCACACTCCACGCCCGCAAACCTGCCTGCAAACTCCTCCGCTATGTATCCCAGCGCCTCGACACTGTCCTCCGCGCTGTCCATCAGATCCGTCCTGCTCACAAACAGCATCATCGGGAGCCGGTTCACGACTGCTTCCAGATTGGCGGCATCTGAGGCAGAAAACGGAGCGATCGCTGACATGACATAGATCACGGCGTCCATTTCTTCCAGCATCATCGTCAGCTGCCCTGTCCTGTGGTCAACCGCCTGCTCAATGGGAATCTCAAACAGGGACATGCCCGTCTTCTCACATTCCGGGGAATTGATATCAACAACTTCATACCCCGCCTTTGTCTCACCGCTGCCAAACGTTACCATCAGCGGTTCCCCACCCATGGAAAACTTCGTCGGTCTCCTGACCTCAGCTCCCGCTATTTTGTTGATCAGGCTTGTCTTGCCGCAGTTCGCCCCGCCGAGTATGGCAACATTTCTCACCCTGCTTGTCCGCAGCCATACAACCGCCGCTTCCACACCAGCCACCTCAGCCTCCGTTCCGGCAGCCTTTGCCGCACTTGTGACTGTCTCCCACAAACCCATCTGTCAACACCCCTTTCTTTTCTAACAGTTCCTTATTCCCTGCAGATACGCTGCCAGCTTACAGTGCATTTCCTCATAGCGCCGTCTCTGTATCGCCAGCTTTTCTCTCGTGAACAGATCCTCCTTCTCCAACTTTCCAGACACCACGTTCTCACCCGTTCTCATTTGCTTCTGCTCGATCGTGGACAGATTGTCCGCCAACACAGCTTCCAATTCGCCGATCAGGCTCTCCATCAAGTCTGTCATCTGCCCATGGATGATGCTCTGCCGCCGCTCCGCCATATGCCGGACGATCTCTTCCCGCAGCATGTCGAACAAATCCACCCAGTATTTGCCCTGAACGTCCACCGCACCCGACGTGACAGCTTTGGCACAGCACCCATATACCGGGGGATCGACAAGCCCAAAAGACTGTGTGAGCTGGTTCCTGACATGATCCAGCAGTTCCTCCCGTTCGTCCTCCTCCGCCAGATCCATCATTGTGATGACAAATACGGCATCTCTCATAAAATGTGCCGCATTCTCCGACAAAAATGTCTTAAATGAACCCGAAAATACCTGTGTTTCCTGAAACAGAACGATCGTCGCGTCCGCATAAGACATCAAAACCTCCCGCGTCCTGGCTGCGTGGAACGATGCTTCCTCCGCTCCGGGATTGACCCCGGGTGTATCAATGATACAGATATTTTTCAAACCATCAAAGCCTGGAACCCACAGTTCAATATGCCTTAATTTCCCGGTTAATCCATTGTCCGTTGACAAGAGTGCCATCAGATCCGCCGTCTCCCCCGGAAGCCTGACTTGGAATCTTTCCTCAAACCTGCCCCGCTGCACACTGTCGCTCAACACAAAGCGTTCCCGTCCTGCAGTCTCGGCGACCACACAAATCTTCTCCATCCCATAACAGTAGATCAGCGTGGGAACTGCCGTCGTCGCCTGCCATGCTGTTTTTAGTATATTTTTCCCGACAAGCGCATTGATAAATGTGCTCTTGCCAGTGCTGAAATCGCCGACAAGCGCCACGTACAGATATGGGCTGTCTGCCCTTCTGCGGATCTTTTCAAGTTTTTTCAATATCCGTCTTCTCTTTGCTTCCGAAAAACCGGACAGATGGCTGACCACTTCCGCTGTATACGTTATACATTCCTTCAATCCCATCCTCCCCCTTCTAAAAAACTGGATCAGATAAAATAATACAGGCGTTCTATCTCCCTGATCTCTGCGCGGGCGCTTGTCGCCTCCCCGATCTCCTGGCACAGACGTTCAAACTCCTCAACCGGCGCTATGACCGTCATCTCTACATCCGCCGCATAGACGCTGTCCTCTACACTGATATTTTTACCTGCGAGAATATGCTGGATCTTCCCCACTGCATTGTAGTCCGTCCTGATGTTCATTCTTACCCCAAAATGCTGCCGGGCTGTCTCACAACCGGCAAGCGCCTCCTTTAAAACCCCCGAATAAGCCCGGACGAGACCGCCCGTCCCCAACAGCGTACCGCCAAAATACCTCGTGACCACGGCGGCAATATTCCTGATCCCGCTCCCGAGCAGCACTTCGAGCATGGGACGCCCTGCTGTACCGCTTGGCTCCCCATCATCGCTGCTCCTGGTGATCTGCGCCCTGCTCCCTATCACATAAGCAGAACAGTTATGCCTCGCATCATAATACTTCTTCTTCATCTCTTCCACAAAAGCTGCTGCCTCTTCCTCGCTTGCGACAGGACGCACTGTCGCTATAAATCTGGATTTCTTTTCTACCAGCTCTGCCTCTGCCCCTTTGATGAGCAGTATCTGATCCTCATACACCTGACTGTTTGCATCCGCTCCCATACCTGACCTCCATCATGTTATTTAACTTCCTTAATTATAGCACAAACCAAAACTGTATAAAACCAAAAATGCATGCCTAAACTATTATTAAATAATCGTATTACAGGGGAGAATATAAATTGTATATAAACTCTGTGTAAACTCTCAAAAAAAATCCTTTATTTGCGGAAAGTAATTTGCTATAATGAAAAGAATGAAATTTGTCTTACGGAGGTGATTCTATGAATTATGGGAAGAGAGGAATCATAAAAGTCCAGAAATCCCTTACTTCAAAAACCATAAAATTCAAAAAACTGTTTTTTGTAACAGCACTCAAACTTCTACTGGTCGGTGCCTTGTCATTGATGATCGTCGGAGTGTGCTTCGGTATCGGTGCGTTCAAGGGAATCCTGAGCTCTGCGCCCGAGGTCGATCCCGCCTCAGTCTTTCCTCAGGGATATGCCACAATCGTATATGATGCCAAGGGCAACGAACTGACAAAGCTGGTGGCTGCCAATTCCAACAGAAGTTATGAGAAGATCGACAAGATTCCTCAGAATCTCTGCGATGCTTTTGTTGCGATCGAGGACGAGCGCTTTTACGAGCACAACGGTATCGATATCAAACGTATCCTGAGCGCGGGCTTCATGGTGCTGCGGGACAGAGAGCTCTCTCAGGGTGCATCCACCATCACACAGCAGATCATCAAGAACAATGTCTTTGACAACTGGACCAACGAGAGCAACATCCAGAAGATCAGGCGTAAGATCCAGGAACAGTACCTTGCCCTTGAACTGGAAAAGAAAATGTCAAAGGAACAGATTCTGGAAATCTACATGAGCACGATCAATCTCGGTCAGAACACTCTGGGTGTGAAAGCTGCCGCGCTGCGCTACTTCAACAAGCAGCCCTACCAGCTGACGCTTTCCGAATGCGCCGTTATCGCTGCCACTACGTCAAACCCTTCCAGATACAATCCGATCTCTCATCCGGACAACAACAAAACAAGGCGCGATATCGTGCTGGAAAAGATGAAAGAACAGGGTTACATCACGCAGGAAGAGTATGACCAGGCGATGGCTGACGATGTTTACAGCCGCATTCTGGCAGTCAATGAGGAGAACGAAGAAAAATCCGTCTATACATACTTTGTAGACGAAGTTACAGAACAGGTACTCGCTGATCTTATGGAGTTAAAAGGTTTCAATGAGACTCAGGCACACTGGCTCCTCTTCAGCGGCGGACTGAGCATTTACACTACACAGGATCCCGACATCCAGGCGATCTGCGATGAAGTGTACAGCAATGAGGAAAACTATCCGGAGAATGTTAAATGGTATCTGAACTATGCACTGACCATCAAGAAGGCAGACGGCGAAAAAGAAAACCACAGCACAGAAATGTTCAAGGCACACTACAAAGAGCAGAATGCGTCTTTTGATCTGCTCTACTCATCAAAAGATGAGGCATATGAAGCCATTGAGGCATACAAACATGATGTGATGGAGGAGGGCGACACGGTTGAGGGCGAACGCGTCACACTGACCCCGCAGCCACAGGTATCCATCACTGTTGAAGACCAGTCCACCGGACATATCGTTGCCCTGGTTGGCGGCCGCGGCACCAAAGAAGCAAGCCGTACCCTCAACAGAGCAACAAACACGACAAGACAGCCTGGTTCCACATTTAAAGTTGTTTCCACCTATGCACCCGCACTTGACAGTGCTGGTCTGACACTCGCCGATGTACAAAACGATGCCCCTTTCAACTATGCAGGCGGACGGCCTGTACGAAACTGGTGGGGCAGCAACTACAGAGGTCTTCTGAGCCTCCGGTACGGTATCGCACAGTCTGCAAATGTTGTGGCAGTCAAGACCCTTACTCAGATATCACCGCAGCTTGGCTTTGATTATCTCGAGAACTTTGGTTTCACTACACTGGTAGAAAAACGTGTCGAAAAAGATGGTTCTATCGTGTCCGATATCGGTCAGCCGCTTGCACTTGGCGGCATTACTGACGGCGTAACCAACATGGAGCTCAACGCAGCCTATGCGGCGATCGCCAACCAGGGAACCTACATCAAACCAAAGCTCTATACAAAGATTCTTGACCATGATGGAAATGTCCTGATCGACAACACGGCACCGGAATCCACACAGGTGATCAAACAGTCGACCGCATGGCTGCTCACGAGCGCCATGGTCGATGTGGTCACTGCCGGTACTGGCGGTTCTGTCAATTTTGGCAACATGGCGATCGCAGGTAAGACAGGTACGACTTCCGATTATAAAGATGTCTGGTTTTCAGGCTACACCCCTTACTACACTGCCACCACCTGGACAGGCTATGACAACAATGTCAGCATGAAAACCTCCGCAGAAAAAAATCTGTCAAAGACGATGTGGAAGAAAGTTATGTCTAAGATCCACGAGAACCTTGAGTACAAGTCATTCCCTACGTCAAGCGGCATCGTGACAGCCACCATCTGCTCAAAGTCCGGAAAACTCCCGATCACGAGTGTATGCGACGGATGTGTGAGGACTGAATACTTTGCTGAGGGAACCGTGCCAACCGAATACTGTGATGTACATTACTTTTCAAATACATGCCAGTACTGCGGACTCCCGGCTGCGGAGGAATGTCCCTTCAAACAGGCTTCCGTCATCGAGCAGGTGCCCGCACGGCTCCAGGACAACAATCTTGCCTCCGCCCTTACCCCTCCTGAAACGGATCTTGCGGAGGAGACACAGATGTGCCCACACAACAGCACGTTCATGACAGCACCAAATGCACAGGAAGTCCTGCAGCAGCAAATACTCGAAATGCAGCAGCGTGCAGCCGCCGAGGCAGCTACAGCCAACCCCCCCATCCCGGAGGAACCGGTATCTGATACCGAGTAAAGAATCAATGAATTTCTGATGCACCAATAATCGAGTAGGGGAACGACCTTCTCCACTACTCGCGCGCCGGGCACCTGTCAGCTTTTGCTGACATTCTTCCTCTGGGTGCCCGTGCGCAATCGAGTAGAGGAACGACCTTCTCCACTACTCGCGCGCGGGGTGCGTGCAGCAACGCTGCTAATTTCCCTACGCACCCCTGCGCATAAAAAAAGAATATCCGAAAGGATATTCTTTTTTAAGCTGCTAACCGGAATCGAACCGGTGACCTCAACACTACCAATGTTGCGCACTACCGACTGTGCTATAGCAGCATTACCGATAAATATAATATCACAATCAGCATGTCCTGTCAACTGAAATATCATATTTTTCACGACAAACGCATAAATGTTCAAAATACTCCAAAATCTAAGTTCGTTTTTTTAATCGTCTGCTTCTTTCCATCCTTGACTTATCACCGCAAAATCAATACTGCATCCCATTGGTCGGTTTGGTATCGTGCAGAATGCTGCCACTACTCGGTCGATCACTTCCGGGTCATATTGGTAATGATAATCGCCCTTATAGGGTCTGAGATCTATCAGCTCATCATAGATCATAAAGCCACGCCACTCTCTCCTGATATCTAATACTTCTGTACAGAGCACCTCGTAATTCTCATAGCAGCTTCCGCATCCAATCAAATCCTGTGGTCTGTTTATGACCGTTCCCGTAAAAGCCTTGTCTCTGACTGGTTTTACAAACACGCCCCACTTCTCGGGATTTGCATTGATGGAATCAATATAATCCCGTTCAGATGCTGCGTCCCATAAACGGCTTTAATGCCGTTGGATAATCCTCACACACTGGCTTTACATGAAATTTATTCAGGATTGTCTGCACTTAGTCAATGTAATCCAGCACAATCTCCTCATCCGTCACAGCATCATAAATTTCGTCGATCCCCTCATACTTGACAATCTCTGCGCCCATTTCACGAAATTCCAAAACAGCGTGTGCGATATTTTGGGAGTGGTATTCTCCATTTTTCTTACTTTTGCGTATACTTTCACCCTTACCTCCATGATTCCGCTTCACAGTATCAATAAAATATTACAAATGTATTAAAAAAATATTAGAATCATAAACTATAAACACAATTTCTTGCCAACTCCCAAAACATAGGATATACTATGAACAACTAATCACACGTGCTGCCAGCACATAACCGAGGTGACAATATATGAAGAAAACTACAATCAATGTGATACTGATATCTATCATAACCATTATGTCTGTCTCGATCTGTTTCCTGATCTTCTGTATCGTGACCAGACCGCGTTATGTGATCGTCAATGAACCGGAAGCTGCCATGATCACGGAAGCATCCAACCTCTCCGAAGATGATACACAGGAGCCTGAGAGCGTCACTGTCAAGAACGATACCGAGCCCTCTCCCGAGCAGCAGCCTCCCGCAAGCACGATGCATGGCAAAACTTCAACGAGGGTAAACATTCGCGATGCTGCCACTGAGGACGCAAAAGTCCTGACCACTGTCGATGAGGGAACCACATTTGATATCCTTGAGATACTGGACAACGGATGGACCAAAATCCTGTACGAAGGTTCTGAAGCATATATCTCTTCAAGCTATGTGATCATTATGAACGAATGATCCGAATCTCCGCTGCACCCTAACTCTCGTTCACGTGCTGCAGTGGGTCCTCAAATCAGGTTTTCTCCTTGTCTGCTGCCCTTCTCTTTGCCTTGAGCCTGACCGCGATCCCCCGTTGTCTCAACAGTTCACCATGATACTTATCCTTGTAGTACTCGTATGCCCTTCTGTAATTATAACCATACTCTGCAAATTTGCGAAGGACAACATTCATCTCCGCTCCTACAAATATAATGTTCATTGTGCCATACAGCCACAGAATGAATATCACAACGGTTGCAAGACTTCCATATGTAACAGAGTAATCCGCATAATTACTGATGTAAAAGGAGAACGCCCAGGAATATACGAGCCACGCGACCGTGGAGAAAAAGGCGCCAATAAACTCATAGCGTATCTTTGACCGCCTGTTGGGAACATTCATGTAGATCAGCAAAAAAAAGATGATCAGGAATACAAGCATACACAAATATTTCCCATATCGGAACAGATCCGAAAAAACCACCATTCCTGGCACAAACTGGAGCAGCCAGTCAAAGATATTGTTTCCCAGCACGATCAGTACCATCATAAGCCCGATCGCGGCAAAAAAGATCACTACATAGGACACCGCAAGCGCATACAGCAGTACGGTTCCCCTCGTCTCACGGATCCCGTAAACTGCATTCATACCGATGATCACTGCGTACACACCCTTCGATGCACAAAAGAGCATCACGATCATCGTAAAGGACTTCATCATTGTCGTACTCTCTGCATATGCCTCATCCAGGATCTGATCCAGGAGTGGTGCAGAGCCCTCCGGAATAATGTTCATCAGATATTGCGTAAAACGTGCCGTGTCGATCGGCAGGTAACTGAATATCGATATACAGTACATTGCCATAGGAAACAGCGACATCAGCAAAAATAAAGCCGCGTGTCCTGCAAATGAGGACACGTGGTCGTATTTTATCTTTGTTATAAAGCTGTATGTTATTTCATATACTATCTTTATTTCTTTTCTGGTTATTCGCTTCCTTTTATGCATTCTTACTGCTGTTCCTTTACTTTTGCTTTCCTGATAAGGAACAGATCGCTGATCGCCTTACCCAGATCGTGCGGATACAACTGTACTACAGGGCTGTCAATGATCTCCCCTACCTTCATCTTAAATCCTACCTTCACAAACCGGTCATCATCAGGAAACTCGTACGCAAGATACTCACCATCCTGCATGAATTTCGCCTCCGGTGTGGATATATCTGTCTTTCGCTCCAGCATAAGGCTCATGGACGTCGCCGCTGCTCCCATCATCTGATTCATCGCTTCCGATACTGCACTCATATGCAGCTCACCCAGATCCATCTTGGCGAAGTCACCATTGCCGTCACTCCCCATCATCAGATCCGCGATCACCTTTGCGTCCTGTTCTTCCAGCATCAGTATGCTGCACCCCTTAACTCCCTCCACGTAATTGACCTTCACAAATACTTTCTTGGAGGAAACATTTTTCGTATACTCACTCTTCTCGACGATCTCAACCATCGGCGGGGTAATATCCACCGTCTGGCGCACCAACATACTGAGTGTCGAGGCTGAGTTTCCCAGACATATATTCGATATTTCTCCGATCGCATCGATTTCCATTTCTGAAAAAAAATGGCTGCTCATACACATACCTCCCCTTCTACTGCATCAGTACTTCCGGCTCACATTCCAATGCCCTCGCCAGCTTGCGGACAAGTTTCTCAGGCTGCCTGGTCAGATCGCAGAAAGACGCCTCACAGTTTCTGACTGCAGATATGCTGTATCCCATGCGCTCTGCTATCTGCTGCCTTGACTTACCCAATTCCAAACGCCGCATTTTCACCGGGGATATCTGGGCAAATCGAATATACATGTTTTTCCCATCATAGTTCACAGTGTTGACCAACTGGACAATCTCTCCTGAATTTCCCATGGTATCCTTATCAACCCTGTATATCGACGAGACCGCCGTCATCATCTTCTTCATTATCTTCTCATCGTCATAGTGACTCAGATTTTCCATCGGTATATACAGATCAATATAAAGCGCCTTGAGCTCCTGGATCTGCTCCTCATCAAGCTTCACAATATAATTATTGCACTTTGCCTCATTATAAAAAGACAGTATCTTGAGCCAAAATGCATCCTTATCAAATCCTGCCATCTCTACTCTCCATCCCCCGTTACATTCCATAATCCTCATCTGCTGACTATATGAATCCATTATACGCCTTAGCCAAATCACTGTCAATCAATATATCATTTGCGGCTGACAAACAGATTTTAGCAGATGTAAAACCATGAAAACCGATGTATCATATATCCTGAAATACAAAAGACAAGGAGACTTTATTCTGAATGATCTACAATGCGGATCTCTGAGCTCTGCTCCTTAAGTTTGGGGAGCGTAAACCGATGTGATCCAACAGCACTCATTTATGGAAAGGGCTCTAAGAAAAGAAAAATACAGAACAGCAGGGAGCTGTCAAAAAGATTTTCAGATATCAATCATAAGGGCATCATGCAAAAGATCCTTACATGATGCCTGTCTCTAAGGCTATTCAGGTTTATCCAACACCTTTTTGAGTTCGTCCATAAAAGTATTGATATCCTTAAATTCCCTGTATACCGAAGCAAACCTGACATACGCAACCGCGTCAAGGTCTTTGAGTTTATTCATGACCAGTTCCCCGATGACACGGCTGCTGACTTCCTTGTCCCCCCGGTTGAGGATATCCGCCTCCACCTCGTCCACCAGCTCATCGATCCTGTCTGTGCTTACGGGCCTCTTGTGGCACGCCCGCAAAACCCCCGTCTCTATTTTAGAGCGGTCATACGCCTCCCTGTTATCGTCCTTTTTGACAATAATCAAAGGGATCGCCTCCACTTTCTCATAGGTCGTAAAACGCTTGTTGCACACATCACACACACGACGCCTGCGTATAGAGCTGTTATCCTCGGCAGGCCTTGAATCGATCACTCTCGTATTTTCACAATTGCAAAACGGACATTTCATACTGTTTCCTCCGAATCATTTTACTGCTCGATCGCCAAGTTTCCCAGTCATACATTAAGTATAATTTAAGTCTGTGCCAATGTCAATCAAATCGTCCCAACTACAGCTTATACAGCCTTTTTATATATCCACCAGGATCAGATCCGGTCCGATCTGTCTGATACAATTATATGGTATGGCTATCACCGAGTCATCTGTGAGCATGGACCAAAATCCTTTACACCCAGGTACGATAATCTTACAGATGCACCCTTTACATTGATCGATCTCCAGATCACAGACATGTCCGAGTCTTCTACAGTCCTTGATACAGATAACTTCCTTCTTTCTCAGTTCCTTGTAAGTCACCATAAAAAATCCCCTTTGAGCGTGATGCATTTATTTATTATATGCACCGCGCCCAAAAAGGACACTCTTTTAACAGCTGTCAAACCGCAAATTCGATCTCAGTGACATCCACGATCTCCTCTGCATTCTTGGCAAGCAGCAGCATGTAACTCCCTGCATCAACCCGGAAACAGTGCGCTGTCTCATCATAGTATGTGAATGCTTCCCTCTCGAGCATGAGCGTCACTTCTTTTGTCTCGCCAGCCTCGAGATAGATCTTTTCGAACGCTTTGAGTTCCTTCGCCGCCTTTTTGACTCTCGGCCGCTTATCCGCCACATAGATCTGAGCGACTGTCGCACCCCCGCGGTTTCCGATATTGGAGATGTCAAAACTTACCTTAACACTCTTGCTCTCCTCGGTGTCCTCGATCACCTCTGCGCGAATGCCAGTCATCACAAAATCCGTGTAGGACAACCCATATCCAAACGGAAACGCTGTTGCGGCATCATAGGTATCATAATATCGATACCCAACAAAAATATCCTCCCCGTAGCTTACTTTATCCCCTCCGGGGAACTCACCAAGAACCACCGCCGGACAGTCTTTGCCGTTGACCGGAAAAGTCTCCGGCAAACGTCCTGACGGATTGAAATCGCCGAACAAAACCTCTGCGAGGGCAATGCCGCCCTCCATACCTGCATACCAGCCAAACACCAACGACTTCACTTCATCAAGCCACATGCTCATGTCCACAGGAGATCCCGCCACAAGCGTCACGATGGTGTCCGGCCGCACTCGCAGAAGCTCCAGGATCAGTCTGTCCTGATCATACGGAAGCCTCATGTCTGCCCTGTCCTGTCCCTCCGTGTCATAGTCGTGTGTCAGACCGCCCACAAAAATGACTGCATCTGCATCCTTTGCCGCTTCCAACGCTTCCTGCAGATACTTTTCATTCATTTCCTTCTGACGCTGCCGCTTTTTCTCCTGCGCTGTCTTTTGAGATTCCTGTGCCTCCTTGCTGTCCTGATTGAGACTGTCCGCCTGACCGTTCTCACTGTCTCCAGTATTTGCCCAGATATTTCCGATATCCTCGTTATAATATCCCGGCTTATACACAACCTCTGTATTGCCGCCCAGAAGCATCTGAATGCCCAATAGCGGTGTGATCTCATACAACGCCTTGATCTCAGCACTTCCGCCGCCGGGAGCGTGCTGTCTGTTGGCATTCTCGCCAACCACCAGCAGCTTTTTGATCTTTTTCCGGTCAAGCGGCAGGATATTGGCATCATTTTTCAACAGAACAATGGACTCTCTTGCAGCCTGCCGCAGCGCTGCCTTGTCATTGTAATCGTTATAACTGCCCGCACTGCGCTCTCCGTCCAGCATATGGAGTTCGTTCATGACATTCAGGATATGGCGAACCTTCTCGTCAATCTTTGCAAGCGCTGTCTTGTTATCCACTTCCCCGTTCTCGATCATCTTCACTAACGGTTCCGCCATATAGTATGCATCGAAATCACTTGTCACTGACATCTCCATGTCAAGACCATTCATGAGTGCTTCCTTCGTGTCATGGACACCACCCCAGTCAGAGACAGTGATCCCCTCAAATCCCCACTCCTTGCGCAGGATCTCATTCAACAGATAATCATGGTGACAACAGTGGGTTCCTCGAAGCTTATTGTACGCCCCCATGATCCCCTTCGCCTTTCCTCTCCTGACTGCCGCCTCAAAACCCGGCAGATAGATCTCCCGAAGTGCCCGCTCACTCACTTCCACATCCACGTCAAGTCGCCTTGTCTCCTGATTGTTCACCGCAAAGTGCTTGACACATGCAGATACATCATTCTCCTCAATTCCCTGTACAAGCGGCACGACCATCTCTGAGACAAGATACGGATCCTCTCCCATATACTCAAAGCTGCGCCCGCACAATGGTGTGCGCATAATATTGATCCCCGGCGCAAGGATCATGTCCTTCCCACGTCCTCTCGCCTCTCTGCCGAGCACCTTTCCCGTCTCATGGGCGATCGCCCTGTTCCATGTCGCTGCCAGAGCCGAATTGCAGGGAAGATAGGACGCATAGTCATAGCTGAGTCCAATATCCTTCCAGGCATCGTTTTCAAAGTCCTTTCTGACTCCTCTTGGACCGTCCGATGTTTTGAATGGCGGGATTCCCAGCCGCTCTACCCCTTTTGTCGTAAAAAAACCATCCCCGTGGATCATACCGATCTTTTCCTGCAGAGTAAGCTGGGAGATCAGCTTCTCAATTTTGTCTTTTGTCATTGAACCTTGTCCTCCTTCTCTGTGTGATCTGATGTTTTTGGTAAACGAACTCTTATGACTGTATTCAAAACGATAGAAAAAATGAACAATATCAATCCGAGCAGCTGCGAAACAGCAATCTGGGTTCCCGGTATCAAAAGCCGGTCCGTCCGGATCCCCTCGATCACAAAGCGCCCAATACCATACCCGCCCAGGTAAAACAGGCACATCTGTCCATTGTACTTTTTCTTCTTATGATAGAAGAGCATGACTGCCAGGATCCCCACATTCCATACACTCTCGTACAAAAATGTGGGATGCACCTGTATAAAATTCACATCTCCCATCAAAGCCATACCATCAAGCTGCGACTGTGTGATATCCCATGGGCGCACTGCGTCAACAGGAAGCCTCATGGCAAACAGGGAATCCGTATAACCGCCAAACACCTCTCTGTTAAAGAAGTTCCCCCATCTGCCAAGGATCTGTCCGAGGATCAGCCCATAGACACCGCAGTCACCGATCTGATATGGAGAGAGCTTTTTTATCCTGCTGTATACAAAGAGTGTGGCAAAAGCCGCGATCACCGCACCATATATGGCAAGACCTCCCCGCCTGAGATTGAAAACACTCAGAAGATCACCCCTGTATTGCTCCCACGAGAAGATCACATAGTAGATCCTTGCACCGATCACAGAAAAGATGACTGCATAGATACCAAAATCCCATATAATATCTGTATCCATCCCCTCCACTCTTGCCATGCGCTCCGCCATCAGCACGCCGAGTATGACACCGATGCCAATGATCACCCCGTAAAATGCGATCTCAAATCCAAATACCGAAAAGCTCTTCGGCAGATCCTCCAGATAAATTCCAAGATGCGGGAAAGCGATATCGTTTACTCCCATTGTATCAGGCATATTTTTTACCTACCTTATTCCAAGATTCGTGAAGATCGCTGATCCTGCGTTCTTCCTGTTCATAGTTTTAGGGTTTCTCTTCCCACTTTATACATTAAAACGGAAAAGAATCACATCCCCGTCCTTCACCACATACTCCTTGCCTTCCAGACCGACAAGCCCCTTGTCCCTCGCTGCCGCCAGTGAGCCGTTTTCCAGCAGATCTTCATAATTGACAACCTCTGCACGGATGAATCCACGCTCGAAATCGGTATGGATCTTACCTGCTGCCTGCGGTGCTTTCGTGCCGACCCTGATCGTCCATGCGCGGCACTCGTCCTCCCCTGCCGTGAGGAAACTGATGAGTCCTAACAAACGGTAGCTCGCTGCAATCAGCTTATCAAGCCCCGACTCTGTCAATCCCAGATCCTCCAAAAACATTGCTTTCTCATCATCGTCAAGCTCAGCAATCTCCTGCTCGATCTGAGCACAGATCACAAACACCTCAAAACCTTCCGAAGCCGCATATCCGCGGACTGCTTTTACACCCTCATTATCCGCACCATCGTTTGCGAGATCATCCTCCGTCACATTTGCTGCAAAGATGACCGGCTTATCCGTCAGAAGATTATATCCGTTTCTCCACACGGTCTCCTCATCGTCCTGTGTCACAAAACTCTTCGCCAGCTTTCCCTCCTCCAAATGAGCCTTGATACGCTCCACGAGCGCAAGTTCCTTCGCCTGTGCCTTGTCGTTTTTCGCTCCCCTTGACACCTTTGCGATACGCCTCTCAAGAATCTCGATATCTGAAAAGATAAGCTCCAGGTTGATCGTCTCAATATCCCTTAACGGATCGATACTGCCGTCGACATGAACGATATTGGAGTCCTCGAAGCACCTCACAACATGGACGATCGCGTCAACCTCCCTGATATTTGCCAAAAACTGGTTTCCGAGTCCTTCCCCTTTGGAAGCCCCTTTCACAAGTCCTGCGATATCGACAAATTCGATGACTGCTGGTGTCACCTTCTTCGTGTGATAGAGCTCGCCGAGAAGCTTGATCCGCTCATCCGGCACTGTCACAATCCCCACATTGGGATCGATCGTGCAGAACGGATAGTTCGCAGATTCTGCGCCTGCCTTTGTCAATGAATTGAACAATGTACTTTTTCCTACGTTCGGGAGTCCGACGATTCCTAGTTTCATAATCTCCTATACCTGTTCAGAAAACCTTTATTTTCAAGGCTTTCTGCCTTTCTCTATATTTTTACTACACAAATTACTACACAATTTTCAAGGCACTTTCGATTCTTTCTACCTCTTTGACCTTTTCATCCTCGGTCACATGGACGTATAAATTCATTGTAATGCCTACATTGGCATGACCTAAAATCACCTGTAAAGTCTTAGGACGCATCCCGCCTTCAATACATCTGGTCGCCATCGTATGCCTTAAAACATGCATTGAGAAACGTTCAATACCAGCTTTGTCACATAGTTTAAATAATGTAGTATCATAAGCTGAATTTTTTGTTGGTTCACATTTTCTGCAAAGAAACACAAATTCTTTGAACTGCATATTGATCACTTTGATTTCTCTTAGTTTCTCTTTCTGCCTTTTCAAAATAGCAACCGCTTCTTCTGTCAATGGTACATCACGATATCCTGATTTGCTTTTTGGTTCTCCAATTCGCCATTCTCCAACACTGTATCTGTACTCCATACTTCTTTGTATATGAATAACACGCTTTTCCCAATCAATATCAGACCATTTTAACCCTATCAACTCACCTGTCCGCAATCCTGTCTGCAATATAAAGGCATGTTGATTAAAATTACTACTCTTCTCCGCAGCTTCAAGAAACTTCTTTTGTTCATCAATTGTTAATGCCCTGACTTTCTTAGGTTCTTTCCCAATATTATATTTTACAGCTTTTGTTACCGGATTTTTAAGTATCACATCATTTTCAACAGCATCAGAAAACATACAATATAATGCTATCCTTGTTTGATATATGGTAGATGTTTTGTATTCGTCCTTCATCTGGTTCAAAACATTCTGACAGTGCATCGGTTTTACTTCCGATAATATCATATTACCAATACATTCCTTAATATTATGCTCAAACCGTTCTTTGTAATTCCTTATCGTATTTGGTCTTATACTGTCACCTTTTATATTTTCGATCCAATACTCAAACCATGCCGTTACTGTCATATCACCAGATGCATCAATTCCACCATGTTCATCATTAAATTTTGCATCTGCATACCACTTACGACACTCCTGCAGCTTTGGAAAATATTTTTGAACTGATTTTCCAGTTCTTTTACTTACAAATCGCGCTGTATATAAACCATCCTTCCTTTGACAGATACCAACTCCAAGCTCCCTGCCTTTTAAGTCTTTACCCATAAAATCAACTCCTTTCTGCTGTTTTCCAACAAAAAGAGTCTGATACAAGCCTATATTATAGCATATCGTCCATCATTTTGGAATATTCAAATTGAATTTTCTACTCAAATCTTATTCTAAATTTCCAAACTCTTTGATATGTACTGTTCAAACTCTTTTCTTTTCACCAACTTTTTATTACCAACATATAATACAAAATTACATTTAGGTTGTTTCAATAACTCCTCTATTTTATTAATTCCTATATTTGAATAAGCTGCCGCTTCCTTAATTGTTAAAGTCAATTTCAGCCAAAATGGCATATCTAATGATTTTGTTTCCGACATTTCTGTAAAAATCACACTCCGATTTATATAAATTCTCAATCAAAATATTATATAGAAGGCACCAGTGAGTATGCCAGTGCCTTCATACTAAAACCTG